>DOKP01000025.1:0-155 GCA_003510795.1 Candidatus Moraniibacteriota bacterium
ATTTTTGTAATTTTATTCACGGCAATTTCTTCCAACGAAACTGATGGATTGGATGGCTTAAATGGAGGAGTGCTCCTTATGGCTTTTACATCTTTTGCGATTATTTCTTTCGCGCAAAACAGAGTAGATTTAGCTGCTTTTTGCGCTGCTATCTC
>DOKP01000025.1:323-517 GCA_003510795.1 Candidatus Moraniibacteriota bacterium
ACATTGGGAGTAGTGGCCATGCTCAATAATGCTATTATCCCACTTTTTATAATTGTTTTTATTTATATTTTAGAATCCGGAAGCGTGTGTATTCAATTAACCAGTAAAAAACTTTTCAGCCGAAAAGTTTTCTTGGCTGCTCCAATCCATCATCATTTCGAAGCCAAGGGCTGGCCGGAGCCTAAAGTAGTGAT
>DOKP01000025.1:676-796 GCA_003510795.1 Candidatus Moraniibacteriota bacterium
AAATTTTAAATTTCGAATTTCTAATGAATTTCCAAATGAATAAATGTTAAAAAAATAAAAAGTATAGCTTAAGATAAAAAATTAAAATAAAAAGCGAGTTCGTAATTTCGTATAAATTCG
>DOKP01000025.1:853-6061 GCA_003510795.1 Candidatus Moraniibacteriota bacterium
TTCGTAATTTCGTATAAATTCGTACTTCGTAGAGACTTCCATGAAAATAAAAAAAATACAAGACGCAGACTTAAAAGGAAAAAATGTTTTGGTGCGAGTGAGTTTTAACGTGCCCTACGAGGGCAATGTTATTAAAGAGCCTTATAAAATAGAAACAGTTAAAAAAACAATCGATTACATCATTGCCCAAGGAGGCAAAGTAACAATGATGTCGAATTTAGGACGACCCGAGGAATATCAGAAAGAGCATCCTGGGCTAGAATGGATGAGCATGTTTTCTTTTAATAATATAATTGGAGAAATTCAGAAAATTTTAGAATTGAAAATTAAAATTATTCCTAGCTGTGATTCTAATGTGATAAATAAATATCGATTGCAACATAGTGATCAGTGTGATGCGTTTCTTTTGGAAAATATAAAATTTTATAAAGAAGAAGGGGAAAATGATGAAAATTTTGCAGTTAGGCTAGCTGAAAATTTTGATGTGTTTGTCAATGAATCTTTTAGCGATTCTCATCGTGGTTATGTTTCTACGGTAGGGGTAGCTAAAAAATTGCCATCTTACGCCGGTTTTCAATTGCAAAAAGAAGTGGAAAACTTATCCAGAGTAAAAGACCATCCCGAGCATCCAGCGGTGGCGATTATTGGAGGCGCGAAAATTGAAACTAAGTTACCACTCATAAATTCTTTTGTGGATAACTATGATTTTATTTTGGTGGGTGGAAAAATCGCCAACGAAGCACTTGATGCCAAGATGCATTTTGATCCTAAAGTAATTTTGCCAATGGATTTTGCAGGTGAGGGACGGCTAGATATTGGAGAAAAAACTATCGAGAAATTTTGTGAGATAATTTCCCACGCCGAAACAATTGTTTGGAATGGACCGATGGGACTTTTCGAAAAGAAACCTTATGATAATGGCACGATAAAAATTCTAAAAGCCATTTCCGAAAGTGGAGCTTTTTCGGTAATCGGCGGAGGAGAATCAGTTCAAGCAGTTAATGAAAGTAATTTAGAACACGAACTTTCTTTCATCTCCACCGGTGGCGGAGCCATGCTTGAATTCCTCAGTGGTGAGCCAATGCCAGGGATAGAAGTTTTGATGGAAAGTTAAAAATGCAAAGTTGCGAATCAAATTTTTTAATAATTTTAATTAAGTAACACTATGAAAAATGTTTTTGAACAAGTTTCTGCGCCAAATGTTTTTGAAGAAGGATCAACACCACCAGCAGAAGGAGAAGGAAGTTTCTCAAGAGAAATGGAATTAGTAAAGCAGGAAATGCAAACTGCTATTAAATCTGGGGATGCAAAACTGGCACTGGATGTGTTTTTGCGCCTCAATGAAATTCTTCCAAATAGTCGAGGTGAAAAATCATTTGATTATGTTGGTGTATACGCAAAAGACATAATGCAAAAAGCTATTAAGGCTGCCAGCGCAGAGTCTGCAAGCTATGAAGATGTTAAGACTATGGTAGAAGTTTATTTATCTCTTCGTGAGTATTTTCCAACTAGCCATAACGGGGAGGCATTTAATTATGCTGGCACATATGCAAAAGACATAATGAGAGGAGTTATAAATGCTGCAAAAAAAGAAAATGTTGACGATGCAAAATTAGCAAGAGAAACTTTAAATGAGATACGTCAATATCTTCCAACTGAAAATAGAGGAAAAGAGTTTGACTATGTTGGATACTATGAGAAAGAAATTAATAGTTTATAATGATTAATTTTATTTCTGAATATTAAAAAATATGGAATTAGGACCAGCGATATTTGAAAAAAAATATAAAACTACTCAGATTCATCCTGAGGGTGAGAAACTCTTTAGGGAAATTTTTAAGCCCAAAAATTGGGATTTTGAAATGTTCAAGGAAGCTTTAATAGTTTCTGGAAAACTTAATGCATATCCATTTAACACTCCTGATTCTATCCATTTGGGAGCATTGAGAAAGTCTATTGATGTTATAAAAGAAAAAACTCTGAAAACGGGCAATGAATACAGCAAAGGTTTTTTTGTGGATTTAACTGAAAATAAGTTGATAGGAGGCAAAACCGTGGAAGGAGATGATCGTAGTTGTCAGGTGAACTGGGATAAGCCGGAAAATGATCATAAATTAAGGCATAGTATTTTACTACACTCACATCCTACAGTTTATGCAGGAGTACATTTGAGTCCTAGAGATTATATTACCTTTTTAGATGACCCGGAATTAGTTTCTATGATGATGACATGCTCTGGGACTGAGCTCATGGCCCTAAAAACATCTCAAACTCCAAATAATTTCAATCAGAAGAGTTTAGAGAAATCAATTAATGCTCTGTCTGATGAATTTCTAGGAAAAAATGCAACTATACAAGATGTAGTACGTTATCAAAAAGCTGTGTGCTTAGAGAATGCACTTTCTCTTTATATAGCTACGCAATCAAATCGAGATTTAGCTGTAAAAGTTGACTTATTCGATGATGAAAAAATCTATAATTAAAAATTTTGAAATTCTAAGGTGCCAATTTGGTACCTTGGAAATATTATAAATAAAGTTTCATATATTATGAATCATGAAAATATAAAATTTGAACAAAAAGGATTACTAAATGAGCGCATTGAAAGTGAGCGACTTTTGCTTGTTCCTATTTCTATGAATTATAAAGATGAAATTTTTAAAGAATTTTCGGAAGATATTACTGCTTATATGTACCCAGCTTCAGCTACAGATATATCAGAAACAGAAGAATTTATAAATAATTCTATTAAGGGTTTGAGCGAAGGAAGTAATTTGCAACTTGTTATTCTTGCGAAAGATTCTAGGGAATTTCTCGGCAATGCTGGTTTACATAATATTGATAGTAAGACACCTGAATTGAGTGTGTGGTTAAAAAAAGCGGCTCATGGAAAAAGTTACGGTAAGGAAGCTATGACGGTAGTAAAAAAATGGGCTGACAAAAATTTAAAATATGACTATATTTTGTATCCCGTGGCTGATAAAAATATTGCAAGTCAAAAAATTCCTGAATCGTTGGGTGGAAAAATTGAACGCGAGTATGATGAAAAAATGATGACTGGCAAAACACATCATATGATAGAATATAGAATTTATCCTGATCAAGAATAAAAAAACTGCCAGAAGAAGTATAATCAAATTTCTCAGTGGCGAACCAGTGTCAGGGGTAGAAGTTTTGGTTGAAAAATAATTATTAGAGAGTTGCAAATAAACGTATGATATATTTAATTGGTGGTCCGCCCAAATGTGGAAAGACAACTCTGGCAAAGAAATTATCAAAATCATTGGGAATTCCTTGGGTTACAACTGATACCCTTCAATGTGTCATAAAACCATATGTAAATAAGGAAACTTTTTTTAAAAAATTTCCCGCAAGCGCTCAGCGCGAAAAAGATAATGATGAAAAATATTTAAAATATTCATCGGCTGAAATTATAGATGCTTACCAGCAACAGGCAAAAACTATTTATCCAGCAATTGATATGTTTATTGCTTGTGAAATTTCCGACGGTAATGATTTTATCGTGGAGGGTTACCACGTAGAGCCAGAGCTTGTTTCAGAATTGAATAAAAAATATCCAAATTGCATTAGGAGCATATTTCTTTTTAAATCTGACAGAGAAAAGTTTATTTGCGACATAAAGGAAAGCTCAACCCCAAATGATTGGATTATTAAGAGAACAAACAATGACGAGACTTACCTAAAAATTGCAGATATGGTCTGTGAATATGGAGATTTTTTTGAGAAAGAATCTAAAAAATATGATTTTAAAATATTAAATATGGACAGTGATTTTAATAATCAGATTAAGGAAGGTATTGGCTACCTAGCAACTACTTAAATATTTTTAAAATTGAATAAATAAGGCAATTGAAATAAAAATATGAATCGAGAATCATACAATATATATTGCGATGAAAGTCGGGTTGAAAATACAGATTCAAATAAAATGGTCATAGGGGCATTATTTTTGTCGCGTCCCAAGAAAGACAGGATTGTGAATGAAATAAAAGAAATTTTTACAAAGCACAACTTCAATCACGAATTGAAATGGTCAAAGGTTGGCGACAAGTATTGTGGATTATATAAGGAATTGGCTGATTATTTTTTCGCAAATGATTGTCTGAGTTTTCGCGGAATAGTAGTGGACAAGCGGGAAGTACAATTTAAAAAATATCACAATGGCAGCTTGGAAACGGCATTTTATAAATTTTATTATATTATGTTAAAAGCTAGGCTATTGAGTCAAAATGAATATTATATATTTTTAGATAAAAAACCTTCACGAGATAGAAATATTGTAAATGCCTTGAATCATTTTTTGGAATTCCATATTTTTAAGAACAAAAGGAATTGCAGAATAAAACATTTGCAATCATATGATTCGGATAATAACTTACTTATTCAATTGAGCGATTTTTTTACAGGTATGCTAGGCTTTGCTTGTAATGATTATGAATTGAGAAACAGTTTTAAATATGAAATGGTTAAATATTTTGAAGAAATTAGCAATAAGAAAGATTTGTGCCAGACATCTTCTTTGAGAGAAAATAAATTTAATATTTTTGTTTGGAGAGGAAATCATGAAAAAAGCTGAAATAGTGATTCTAGACAATGAAGAGCAATATAGAGATTTCTATAATAGTATTTTTGTAGAAAAAGATTTTTTCATTGGTGACATCCCTGTTTCCTTTATTAAAAAAGATTTTGATCACATATTTTTTGAGCCAGGCAAGGGTGGGGATTATCGGTTTAGTGCCAGAAGAGCAAAGAGAATGTTGTTCATAAGAGAAATATTGGCGGGAAATTTCAATACGGAATTAATGTATGAAGATGATCGGGGAACTTTTGCCATTTTTTGTTTTGATTTGGAATGTGTTATTTATTTGCGATCTCGCATCGGTAGTGGAAAATTGCAAATGGGAACATTTTTTGATTTTGGAAAAAATCATCAGAAAATGTATTTAAAACAAAAAAAGAAGTGTATAGAAATAACACTTCAAGAGCTGAAAAACAAATTGTAATACCCTTGCGGGGGAAAGCTGTTATTTTTGGGTCAACAACCTTCCAGAAATACCGACAGCTTTACACTGTAAAGCTTATATGCAATGTAACATATTATAAATGTAAAATCAATAGGCGGGCGAGTAGAGGCGGGCGAGTAGATAGAATACCCCAGAAATGAATCCATAGAAAGTTGTAAAATTT
>DOKP01000025.1:6132-18677 GCA_003510795.1 Candidatus Moraniibacteriota bacterium
AAATTTCTGTTACAGAAATTTTACAACTTTCTATGGATAAAGTCAATAAGCATAGGCTAATCAGAAGCTCTGAAAATATTATTGCAAGTGATATTTGTGCAATTATGCGCATAGCCAATGAAATAGAAGTTAACGATCAACTAGAAAGTATTGAAATAATATATAAGTATATTCTACACCAAAAACGAAAAAAAATAAAGAAGAAAAAACCGAAAAAACCGCATGGTTAAGCCAGAAAAAGGTATTTTTTATTAACTAATAAGAGTAGGTATTATGACGACAAAAAAAGAAATTATTTCTAAAATTGAGGAAATTAAAAGAGTTACAAATCTGAAAGTTAATTCCTAAAGACTATAACAAGGGGCGGGGAGAGTTTGATTATTGAAATTAATGGAAAATGGATTTTTCGTTTTCCTAGAAATCCAATTTCCAAAGAAAATACAAAAGAACGATTAGATTTCCTGATTTCATTTTCCAAGGTATCGTCACTAAAAATACCAGTTCCAAAATATGTAGAAAATAATTTTATCGGTTATGAAAAAATACAGGGAAGTCATCCTCGTCCAACTAATATTAAAAATCTTGCCGAATTAGACAAACTTAAAATCGCTAAGCAACTCGGATTGTTTTTGAAAGATCTTCACAATTTTAAAAGTAAGAAAATCAATTTTGATACGGGATATTTGATTATGAGAAAAGGTGATTATAAAACTTGCCCTAAAGAAATTACTAAATATTTGAACGCAGACGAAATTAAAAATCTTGAAACTAAATTAAAAGCGATTGCGAACAATCCTTTGAATTTTAAAAAACCAACATCAATTATTCATGGTGATTTTTATTTCAATAACATAATATGGAATCCAGACAAAAAAGTCATTACTGGCGTAATAGATTGGGCAAATTTAGGATTGGGCACGCCTGCCATGGATTTTATTATGCTGGCTGATTTTAATAAAAATACAAATGATAAATTTTTAAAAGATATTTTGAAATACTATGGTGCGAAAGGGGATGATTTGTTTTTTCAAATTAAAGAGAATGCCATCATTGATGCAATGAATTGGTTTTGGTCTTATTATAAAGAAAAAAATCCTAAGGGTGTAGCAAGAATGATAAAAAAACTAAAAAAGTTACTGGCGGAATAAAATAAAAACCTTAAAAAATATAAAATTAAAACTCACCGTCTCTAGTTCTGATTGATGTTTTCGATGATATTGATGATACCTTGAAGGTCTTCAACGATATATTCAGCCGAACTTAAATCATCACTGATTTTTGATCTCATGCCAACGGGAATAATTCCAAAGTTATGAGCTTGTTCGAATATTGCAGACATATCGTCTACATATAATATTTCTCTGCCATTAAATCCTGATGCCTTAATAGCTTTTTCCAATGGTTCAGGGTGAGGTTTTTGGTTTGTTACGTCATCTCCGCTTATAATAAATGAGAAATAATTATCAAGAGAAAAAGTTTCTATGTTGTGTAAAATATTTTTTTTAGCTGTTCCACTTAGCACGCCTATTATAATTCCATTACTTTTTAAATAATTTAACAAATCAATAACATTTTTTGTTAATTTCACATATTTCGTATATTTAAAATAATGTTCAGACATCATAGGCAGCACTTTGCAAAGATCTTCTTCTTTCACGCCATATTTTATAAAAAATTTCCCCCATTCCTGTCTGATTTCTTTAAACCAAACATCCACCGATATTTTTTGTCCGCCCAATTCAAAAATAATATCGCAATTTGCTCGTCCATTAGCTTCTATATCATCAATTATTACACCATTCCAATCAAATATAACTGCTTTGATCATATTAATTAAGTTGTTTAAATTATTAGTTTGATTTAATAAAGTTTTTCTTATGGCTAAATATTATCACACAAATAAAAAACTACCAATATGAAAAATACAAACAATAAGTGTAACTTGGCAAAATAAATTTTTACCATTTTTTCACGGCCGTGGAAAAGTGGTAAGTTTAGGATTAAGGTCAAATCTTTAATTTTGTGTAAGTTTTGGCTTTGCAAGTTTTTTGGCTTTGCTATGGACAAAATTAAAATAGTGTGCTGTAATAGAATGTCAGTAAAAATACTGCGAATAGTTTTTCTATAATTTGTAGCATCAGCCCAAAAACCCAAAAAGGAGACAGCCATGAAAAAAATGCTTTTAGCAATCAGCCTCGTTTGTTTTTTTGCAGCTTTTGGTTTTGGTTTCGTTGGACAGAGTTTTACTCAACAAGATTTTCCGTCAGCTGAGGAATCCCAAGTTTTCACTGACAATGATCGGCTGAATCTTGAAAGAGCAATCGAACAGGAAAATTGGGAAACTGCTATTTTTTATTGCGAAAAGAGCCGACGGCGCTTTCGTGCAGAAGTCAATGCGCTTGAAGCCAAGATAAAAAATTTGGCAGAGTTGCTGATGCAATTCAATAATCCGAATATTACTGCAAGAGTAAATACGCAGTTAAAAGAGCTCGACGTCGTATTGAAAAAAACAGTGGAGCTTACTCGCAAAGATGATAAAATGCTTCAAGATCTCAAAAGAATTGCCATGGAGAAAAAATCTCTTTCAGGGGAAAAAGCATAAGAATTTTTTTGCAGAGGGTGATGCGGTTATTTTTTTACTGAGCAAATTGCTCAAATTTATAAACCATAAATGATAGGAGGAAAAAGTGGGAAAGAAAAAGATTAAATTGCGAAAACGTGATGCCGAGAGAATAGCTGAGTTTGCCGCTGCTCTTACGAAAGAGCTTGGGATTTTCGGTCGTATTGCGGTGTCAAATTGTAAGCGGCAAGTAATGGCCGAGAAAAAAGTGGGAAGTCCCTACCCAGTGACACTCGCTCAATTGCTGTTAACAAGGCTAACCAATCTGCATACACTGGCATGAGAACGAGGATTACTGCAGAGGTGGTCTTGTCAGGAAAAAGAACTCTGGGTCTTTATGGGATAGATCCGGAAAAGTTCGTGCCGTTTGCCGGTGGCTGTCCGATTTACACCCAAGAAGGTGTTCATATTGGTGGCGCCGGATTCTCCCAAGAGACAGCGACGACGGATGAGCGAATTATCGCTACGGCCATTGAAGCTTGCGGATTTCTTTCGGATGCGCCGAAAAAGGAAGACATTCCTTTGAAAAAAATCCAAGAGGCTGCCAAAAAAGTAAAAAAACGGATGGCGGATAATAAATAAGGTGTCCATTTTTCGCCCTCGCCCCGCACTTGTCAATAGATAGGTGTGGGGTGAATTTTTTTATTTGACATTCTTTTTATTCTATGTATAATTAGTTATGTAGATATCAAATGAATTATATATATCGAAAAGACAATTAAATAACTTATTTTAAAACTCATTAGATGACTCTTTTTGTTAATGCACAAAGAGTTGTTATGGGAATTGTTTTTATGTCTAAAAGCAAGAAGGAGCTCAAGGTGAAAAAAAGGATAGGTTCAGGGTCATCATTATCCAAAAGAAAATTCTTCAAAAAGAGTTTTATGGTCTCACTGCCTAATCTTATTGAATCTCAAACTGATTCTTATGATTGGTTTTTAGAGAAAGGTTTTCAAGACCTAATTGACGAAGTTAATCCAGTCAAAGATTCTTCAGGAAATTTAGAAGTTAACATTTCCGGTTTCTATTTAGACGAACCAAAATATATCGAGTCAGTATCAAAAGGAAAAAATATTTCTTTTGAGGCTCCTTTGAAAGCGAGAGCATCGCTACTTATTAAAAAGACGGGAGAAATCAGAGAACAAGAAATTTATCTGGGAGACTTCCCGATAATGACAGACAGAGGAACATTTATTATAAACGGAGTTGAGAGAGTAGTAGTGCATCAGTTAATCCGAAGCCCCGGAGTGTTTTTTACTATGGATTACCAAAAAGGTAAAAAAACTTTTGGCGCAAAAATTATTCCTAATCGAGGAGCTTGGCTTGAAATTGACACCGATTATGATGGAGTAATTTCTGTTAAGATTGATAGAAAAAGAAAATTGCCAATTACTTCTCTTTTGCGAGCTTTTGGACAAAACGACGCGATGATGAGAAAAGAATTTGCTGATATAAATAGAGGAGACGTGGATTATATTGAAACTACTTTGAATAAAGACATTTCAAAAACCGCCGGTGAAAGTTATAAGGAAATTTATAAGAGAGTTAGACCCGGAGATTTTGCAACTGAAGAAAATGCCAAGCAAATGATCGACTCTATGTTTTTTGATTTCGATAAATATGATTTCGGCAGTGTAGGTAGATATCGTCTAAATCAACGTTTGGAAGTGAGTCTTAGCGATGATAAAGAAAACAGAGTTTTGATGGTAAGTGATTTAATCTTGATAATTAAAGAAATCATTAGATTGAATAACGATCCACTAGCTCAAGCTGACGATATCGATCATCTTGGAAATAGACGCGTGCGAGGGGTAGGAGAATTGATTCAAAATAAATTAAGAGTAGGTATGAGCAGAATGGCGAGAAATGCCAAAGACCGAATGAGTACCTGTGATATTGAAACAGTAGTGCCAGGACAAATTGTTAACTCTCGACCAGTAGCTGCTGCCATTAAAGAATTTTTCTCCAGTTCTCAATTATCTCAATTCATGGATCAAGTGAATCCATTAGCTGAGCTTGAACACAAAAGAAGACTTAGCGCTATGGGACCAGGAGGTTTAACCAGAGAACGAGCTGGATTTGAAGTGCGTGATGTGCATCATTCTCATTACGGAAGAATTTGTCCTGTACAAACTCCAGAAGGTCCAAATATCGGCTTGGTGGGACAAATGGCTACCTATGCCAGAATAAATAAGTATGGATTTTTAGAAACCCCTTATTTAAAAGTGGGAAAAACAATAAAAAATGAAGCAGAATTGCTTGAAAATAGAATTTTAGATGAAAACATTGCCGGAATAGGTAAAAAAGGTGATAAAATTGACGCCAAAATGGCCAAAGAAATCGTTAAAACTAAAAAAGATGTTATTAATGTGGTGCCTTTTATTACGGAAAAAATTGAATTTATCGATGCTACTGTAGAGGACAGAAAAAGCATTGCCCATGCTGGAATTAAAACCGATGGATTTGGTAATATTTTAACCAAAAATGCCGAAGCTCGAGTAAAAGGTCATCCTTCTATGATTGATGTAGAGAATTTAGATTTTGTAGATGTGTCTGCCAAACAATGTATTTCCGTGGCAACTTCTATGATTCCTTTCTTGGAGCATGATGATGCTAATCGAGCGTTGATGGGTTCAAATATGCAACGTCAAGCAGTGTCTTGCGTCAAACCTGAAGCTCCAATTGTGGGAACTGGAATTGAAGATAAAGCCGCCGCCGATAGCGGACAGGTAGTTTTAGCGGCAAGAGATGGAGAAGTTATTGTAGCCGATGCAAGCAGAGTTGTAGTAAAAGAAGAAAATCCTGCTGGCGCAAAAAATAAATTTTATAAACGAGAATATGTTTTGCAAAGTTTTGCCAAGTCCAATGCTTTTACCAGTATGAATCAAATTCCGCGAGTTACTGTGGGCGATAAGGTAGAAAAAGGAGATCTTTTGGCCGATGGAGCATCGACTGACAATGGAGAAATTGCTTTGGGTCAAAACGTATTAACTGCTTTTATTCCGTGGGAAGGTTATAACTTTGAAGACGCTATTATTCTTTCGGAAAGATTATTGCATGATGACAGATACAGTTCTATCCATATCGAGGATTTTTCACTAGATGTGAGAGATACTAAACTTGGACCGGAAGTGGTAACAAGAGATATCCCAAATATCGGAGAAGACAGGCTAAAAAATCTTGATCAGGACGGAATTATTAGAGTTGGAGCGGAGATTGTTTCAGGTGATATTTTAATCGGAAAAATTACGCCAAAAGGCGAAGGTGATTTGACTGCCGAAGAAAGATTGCTTCGCGCAATATTTGGAGAAAAATCCAGAGATGTAAAAGATTCTTCACTTTATCTTTCTCATGGCAAACATGGTAAAGTGGTGGATGTTAGAATTTTTTCTCGTGAACAAGGCGATAAATTATCAACTGGAGTTATTAAGAAAATTCAAATTTCAGTAGCTCAACTCCGAAGAGTGGCGGTAGGAGATAAATTGGCTGGTCGTCATGGAAACAAAGGTGTTATTTCAAGAATTGCACCGGTAGAAGATATGCCTCATTTGCCAGACGGAACTCCAATGGATGTTATTTTAAATCCTTTGGGAGTTGCCAGTCGTATGAATATTGGTCAGATTTTGGAAATTCATATGGGTTGGGCCGCCTCAAAATTGGGTTATAAAGTAGCTACCCCAGCGCTTGATGGTATAAGCGAAGAAGATATCAAGGGAGAGTTGAGAAAAGCCGGATTACCAGAAAATGGAAAGATCAGATTGATTGACGGAAAAACCGGAGATTATTTCGATAATGAATCAACCGTAGGAATGATGTATATAATGAAGCTTAACCATCTTATCGATGACAAGATGCACATGCGCTCAATCGGACCCTACTCTTTGATAACCCAGCAACCTCTAGGAGGAAAAGCTCAATTTGGCGGACAACGTTTTGGAGAAATGGAAGTTTGGGCACTCGAAGGTTATGGAGCTGCTTACACTTTGCAAGAAATGTTGACTATTAAATCTGATGATGTCAGAGGCCGTTCAAGCGCTTACGAATCTATCATTAAGGGAGAAAGGATTAGTAGCCCAAGTATTCCAGCTTCCTTCCATGTGTTAGTAAATGAATTAAAAGGACTATGTATGGACGTAGAATTAACTGGAATTAAAAAAAATCAAGAGGCCGGAGAATAATAAAATAATAGATTACTATTTTAAAATAACTTCATAATATTTTAAGTTAGTTTGTTAACCCTTGTGGTTTTAACTAACCTTTCCCAAAAAAAGTATGGAAAATAATACAGGTGTAAGCGATTTCAAAAGTGTCCGCTTAAGTCTCGCCAGTCCTGATAAAATAATGGGCTGGTCAAGAGGAGAAGTAACTAAGCCGGAAACAATAAACTACAGAACTCAACGTTACGAAAAAGATGGTCTTTTTTGTGAAAAAATATTCGGTCCAGCCAAGGATTGGGAATGTTACTGTGGAAAATACAAAAGAATCAGGTACAAGGGCATTGTTTGCGATAAGTGCGGAGTGGAAGTTACCAAATCCAATGTTCGGAGAGAGAGAATGGGGCATATTAAATTAGCCGTACCAGTTTCTCATATTTGGTTTCTTCGAAGTGTGCCTTCTCGTGTTGGTTTGGCTTTGGGATTGTCTTATCAAAATTTGGAAAGAGTTGTGTATTTTTCAGCTTACATTGTTACCAGTATTGATGAAGAAAGAAGAAAAGAATTTCTTGAACAAGCCAAGCGAGAATATAAAAATAAATTCAAGAAAGCTAAAACAGAAAATAAAGATTCAGCTGATTTAGACGCGACATTGGAAGATTTGAAAGGTCAATATGATTACATCGCCAATGAAGTGAAGAATCTTAAACTGTTCCAAGTTTTGTCAGAAATTGATTATTTTAATTTGGCGTCTCAAGCCGGACAAGTTTTTACTGCCGGGATTGGCGCAGAGGCTATCAGAACTCTTTTGTCAAATTTAGACATAGAAAGCACCATTGTTTATCTTAAAAAAGAATTAGCTCAAGCAGGCAAAACCAGCGATCAAAAAATTCTTAGAAGAATCAAACTTCTTCAAGGCTTCAAAGAATCAAAACTTGAATTAAATTGGATGTTTCCAACTGTGATTCCTGTTATTCCGCCAGACCTTCGCCCGATGGTGGCGCTAAATGGAGGAAGATATGCTACTAGCGATTTAAATGATCTATATCGTCGAATTATCAACCGAAATAATCGTCTTAAAAAATTGATTAGTTTGGGTGCGCCGGAAGTTATTACTCGAAATGAAAAAAGAATGCTTCAAGAAGCGGTAGATTCTTTGTTTGATAACAGTATGCGCCGTTCACATGCCTCAGTAGCAGCCTCTACCGGTCAAAAAAGACCGCTTCGATCTTTGGCTGATTCTCTTAAAGGAAAGCAAGGACGTTTCCGACAAAATTTATTAGGAAAGCGTGTCGATTATTCAGGACGAAGTGTGATTGTGGTTGGACCGCAACTTAAGCTTCACCAAGTTGGTTTGCCAAAGAAAATGGCGCTTGAATTATTTAAACCTTTTATTATAAATAATTTAATTACCAAAGAGTACGCTCATAATGTGAGAATGGCAGGAAGAATGGTGGATACGGAAACCGAAGTGGCTTATGAAATTTTGGATAATATTATCAAGAAGCATTATGTGCTTTTAAACCGAGCCCCCACTTTGCACCGACTTTCAATCCAAGCTTTCCAACCGGTACTTATTGAAGGAAAAGCTATACAATTGCATCCGATGGTGTGTGCTGCTTTTAACGCTGACTTCGATGGAGATCAGATGGCAGTGCATGTTCCGCTTACTGATAAGGCAAGAGAGGAAAGCGCCAACATGATGCTTTCTTCTAAAAATCTATTAAAACCAGCCAGTGGTGATCCGATTACTATTCCTACTCTGGATATCGTTTTGGGTATTTATTATTTGACTCACATCAATGAATCAATCAAAGAAACGCTTAAATCTTTCTCTTCCGCCGACGAAGCCCTCCTTTCTTACCAATTAGGTTATTTGAAAGTTAATGCCAAGATGAAAGTTATTTTCAATGGAGAATTAATGGAAACTTCAGTGGGTAGAATAATGTTTAATGAGCTTTTGCCGGAAGAATTGAGATTTATAAATTCTGAAATGAATAAAGCCGAGTTAAAGAAAATAGTTTCCAAGATGATTATTGCTGTAGGACAAGAAAAAACTGCTGAATTTGTGGATAATGTAAAAAATCTAGGATTTAAAGCGGCTGGAAAATCTGGAATTAGTTGGGGAATGGACGATTTGGTGGTTCCGCCAACAAAACAAAAAATAATGAAAGAATCCGAAGATAAAATTGAAGTTGTCTTGGAACAATATAATAATGGTCTTTTAACAGCTGAAGAAAAGAAGAATAAATCTATTGAGATTTGGAATGAAGCCAAGAATAGAATTACCGATGAGGTGAGAACTTCTCTAGATAAAGAAGGTCCAGTTTATGCGATGGTTTATTCAAAAGCTAGAGGTAGCGAATCCGTGGTGGTACAGATGACTGGTATGAAAGGTTTGATGGCGGATGCCAGCGGTGAAACTATGGAATTGCCGGTTAAGAGTTCGTTTAAAGAAGGTCTTAATGTGTTGGAATATTTTATGTCTACTCATGGAGCTAGAAAAGGTATGTCCGATACCGCTCTTCGAACTGCGAGCGCCGGTTATTTGACTCGCCGACTTGTGGATGTTAGCCAGGACATCGTAGTAAGAGAAGAAGATTGTAAAGACACAGAAGGAACTTATCTGTACAAAGAAGACTCTGACAGAATCGGACAAAACTTCTCAGATAGAGTGGGTGGTAGAGTTCTATTGGAAGATATTATTGATCCAAAAACCAAAGAAAAAATAGCTACCAAGGGTGAATTGGTTACGCGAGAACAAGCTAAAGCTATTGAGGTTGCCAATATTGCGAAAATCAAAATCAGAAGCGTAGTAGCTTGTAAAACCAGAGTGGGCGTATGTCAGAAATGTTATGGTTTGGATTTGGGAAGAGAAGGTCTGGTTAAAAAAGGAGAAGCGGTGGGAATTGTGGCGGCGCAAGCGATTGGAGAGCCTGGAACCCAGCTTACTATGCGTACCTTCCATGTGGGAGGAGTTGCCGGATCAGACATTACTCAAGGTCTTCCTCGCGTTGAAGAAATTTTTGAAGTCCGTCCGCCCAAAGGAGAAGCTCTTATTTCTGAAGTGGATGGGAAAGTTAAGAGCGTGGAAACTGATGCTCGAGGCAAATATATCACTATTAAGATTGAATCTACTTCAGATAAAAGTGAAATAAAAGAATATCAGATTCCTGCTAATGCGACTATCAAAGTTTCCAAAGATGAATTAATCGCGCAAGGTGCAATTTTATCAGAAGGACATATTGATCTAAAGAAGCTGTATAAAGTTATGGGTTATGAAGCAGTGCATCGCTATATCGTTCGAGAAATTCAAGAAATCTATGCTTCTCAAGGTGAGGGAATTAATGATAAGCACATCGAAGTTATCATTAGACAGATGTTAAGCAGAATTAAGATAGAAAACTCTGGAGAAACTGAATTACTAAATGGAGATGTAGTTAGTCGTGAGAGATTTGAAATCGTAAATGAAAAAGCCAAAAAGAATGGCAAGAAAAAAGCTCAAGGCAGTCCGGTAATTTTGGGAATTACCAAAGTCGCGCTATCAACTGAATCATTCTTGAGTGCCGCTTCATTTATTGAGACTGCTAGAGTGTTGATTAATGCCTCCGTAGAAAGCAAAGAGGACAACCTAAAGGGTCTGAAAGAAAATGTGATTATTGGAAGGCTGATTCCGGCTGGAAGCGGATTTAGAGAAAATGAATAAAACGATTGACAGGTCATTGGTTAGATGTTAGTCTGAGTTTATTACAACTTAAGAAAGTCCTAAAAATGTCTCGCCTTTTTTCTAAGGGATAAGATGTTTATGTAAACTTACCAGTAAGAGGACTTTCTTTTGGTAAGTTTATTTTTTGAATAATAATTAATTAAGCTGCCCCCGGCCAGTTGCCGTATGGTGGAGAAAAAAAATATGGAATATGAAATTTGCTATCTTATCGGAGAATCCAAGGAAGCTAACTTGGATAAGATAAGGCCAATAGTTGAAGGGATAATTACAAAGCACAAAGGAACTTTTTTGGAAGGAGAATTTGTAAGAAAGCGAAGATTATCTTATGAGATCAAAAGAGAGGCTCGAGGAACCTATGTGGCACGAAGATTTACCATTCCTTCCAAGGATGAGAGGGATGAATTGTTTCCAGATTATGATATAATGGGGGAAATAAATAAAGAGCTAAGATTTAATCAGGACATCTTGAGATTTATGGTGGTAAAAACTGACGACCTTCCGCCATTGAAAGATTTAGAAGGCATTGAAGAAAAATCCAAAGAACAATACGCCTTGAGAACTCACGGAAGAGAGGGGAAGAAAATCGAAAAATCAAGAGAAGCAATTGTTTTAGACAAGAATAGAAAATTTAAAGCTCCAAAAGTTGGAGAGGTTAAGGCAGTTGAAATTAAAGCAACTGAAGTTAAAGATATTAAACCTGCCAAAAAAGACATGAAAGAGGTCAAGGAGGTTAAAACTGAAGAAATTATAGAGGAAAAGCCCAAAAAAAAATCCGTGAAAAAAGAAGAGGGAATTTTGGGTGATAATATTGATGAAAAATTAGATGAAATCCTAAATATTTAATTTCTTAAATAAAGAGAGGTTGTAAAATTTATTTATGCAGCTTGTCTTTAAAAATAAAAAGATATGAATATTAACAAAGTAATGTTAGTGGGGCGCTTAACTCGCGATCCAGAGATAAGGACTACTAATTCGGGTTCAACTGTAGCAAGTTTTGGATTGGCTACAAATCGTTTTTGGAATGACAAAAACGGTCAAAAGCAAGAAGAAACTGAATTTCACAATCTTGTTATTTTTGGAAAATTAGCTGAATTGGCTGGACAGTATTTAGTAAAAGGTCAAGAAGCTTATTTCGAAGGAAGGCTTCAAACTAGAGCCTATACCGGGAAGGATAATATCGAAAGAAAGGTTACTGACATAGTGGTTAGCGAAATGCAATTTGGCGCCAAACCTCAAGGAGGTGGACAGGGCAGTTATGGAGCTCCTCGACCTACTGCAAGCGGTCAAGCTAACCAAGTTTCTCAGAATAATGCTTCCGCTGTCACAGCACCAGTTGCTCCAGCACCAGTAGCGCAAGAAGAGATTCCTACTATTAATTTAGACGATGATCAAGAAGAAGTGAAAATCGAAGATGTCCCATTTTAATTAATCCAGTATTTATGCGCTCTTACATTTTGATTTATTTTAGTTAGCAAATCTATTCTCAGTGTTAATTCTAGTTTTCTTCCACGAATCTACGAATCAGCTACGAATCTACAAATTCTGAAAATATTTATTTCAAGAATATTTGTAAATTTGTAAAAGATTTGTGGATTCGCGGTAATTTCTAGATTTATGACTGAAAATAATTATTTATTACTTAATTAAAATGATATTTGGAACTGCATAAGAACTGTAAATAAGATTAGCTTATTATATTAAATTAGATCTAATATAAATTTAAGCCCCAAAAAAATGTTAGAAAAAAAGACTTGTCAATTTTGCCAGGATAAAATAGATAAAATTGATTATAAAAATTCAGAATTATTGAGAAGGTTTGTTAATTCTCAGGGGAAGATTTATCCTCCTCGAAGATTTGGAACTTGTACCAAACACCAAAGAATATTAACTAGAGCGATAAAGAAATCCAGAATAATGGCGCTAACACCAATAGTTATCAAATAATTTTAAATTTCGAATTTATAATTTTGAATCAATTTTTAATTATTTAATTATTTAAAAATTTAGGATTTCATTTGAAATTTGAAATTTATAATTTGAAATT
>DOKP01000025.1:18782-18931 GCA_003510795.1 Candidatus Moraniibacteriota bacterium
AAAATAAAATCAGGAAAAAATATCGTTGTTGAGGGAGAGCCTTATAAAGTTCTTTACGATGAGCATTCCAAAATGGGAAGAGCGGGGGCGGTATTGCGAACCAAGCTGAAAAATTTGGCGACTGGAGCAGTTTTGGA
Organism: Candidatus Moraniibacteriota bacterium; assembly: GCA_003510795.1. Lineage (GTDB taxonomy): Bacteria > Patescibacteriota > Minisyncoccia > Moranbacterales > UBA9337 > UBA9337. Next base: position 18,920 of record DOKP01000025.1, read on the forward strand.
AAAAACTTTTCA
>DOKP01000025.1:18989-19198 GCA_003510795.1 Candidatus Moraniibacteriota bacterium
GCAGTTTTGGAAAAAACTTTTCAAGGTGCAGACAAGGTGAATGAAGCGGATGTGGAAAAGACTTATGCCCAATATCTTTACCAAGATGGGGATGGATTTGCTTTTATGGATAGTGCTAATTATGAGCAATTTTCATTGCCTAAAAAAGTTATCGGAGATTTAGCTAATTATCTCGTAGAAGGTGTAGAAGTAACGATTATTAATTTTAA
>DOKP01000025.1:19411-19577 GCA_003510795.1 Candidatus Moraniibacteriota bacterium
TTTATCAACGAAGGCGACAAAATAATCGTAAACACCGAAAAAGGCGAATACGTCTCAAGAGCATAATTTGTCATTTCGACCGAAACCCTGTATGTCCAGGGTGAAGTGGAGAAATCTCTGAATTTAAAATACTTTCAAAAAACACGACCAAATCGTGTTTTTTGTT
>DOKP01000035.1:0-10375 GCA_003510795.1 Candidatus Moraniibacteriota bacterium
ACAATATAGCCATTTAACAATTTTAATGTGCTTCCGCCGACATCTTAAAAAACACCAACGTCAACATCGCAAACACCAACGCCTGGATAAATCCAACGAAAATTTCCAAAAACAAAAATGGCAACGGGGCCACATATGGAACCAACATTAGCATCACCGTGAGCAATACCTCTCCCGCAAAAACATTTCCAAATAAACGAAATGAAAAGGATACCACCTTGGCAAATTCAGAAATTATTTCCAGCACTCCCACAAAAGTTCCGATAAAATAAGGTTTTTTAAAAGGGTTCACTAAAAATTTTCCCATATAGCGTTTTTTTCCAATGATCGCAATTCCCATAATCTGCGCGGTAATTACTGAAATCAAAGCTAATGATAATGTCATATTAAGATCAGCGCTCCCGCTTCTGATAAACGGCACCAATACTTCTTCTCCGTGATGTATTTGATTGACTCCCAAAGTTCCTCCGGGAATAAGAGCTGGAATCAAGCCTATCCAATTGGACATAATTACAAAAATAAAAATAGTCGCCACGAATGGAAAAAACTTTTTACTCTGCTCTCTGCTTCCAGTCACACTATCGGCCAAATTTAAAAGAGCTTCCAACACTGATTCTACAATGTTTTGAAAGCCCTTAGGTTTTTTGGATAAATTTTTGTGCAAATATAATGAAGCGGTAATAATGATAATGCTGACGATGGCAGTTGTCAAAACAGAGTTTGTAATAGGAAAACCTAAGACGGTTATTATTAATTCTGGCACTAAAGAAATTTCCATAAAAATAAACTCTATTTATTATCAATAATATCTGTCGTTTTTTTATAAATCCAGTAAGTTGAAACTACAATTGAAATAACAATACCTAAAAGGAGAAACCATGGGGATGAATCTAGTTTCTTGTCTATCACTCTGCCCACTAGAGCTAACACCACAATCGGAACTGCCACTATATAACCCAGCTCAAACGCCAAAGAAAAAACAGACACTTTATCCGTTTTAGTATTTTTCATCTCTTTATTATTTCTTTTTAAATCTTCTTTAAACATAGTCTATTATAGTCTCTAAAAGTAAAAAAGTCAAATTTCGGTATTCTCTACGAGATTTCTTTACAAATTACGAATTAGTACGAATATACGAATCCTCCCCTCTCCCTCTTGTACCCAAGGGGGAGGTGTCCGATAGGACAGAGAGGGTTTTAAAATTTTAGTTTTTTACTCATTAAAAGAGGCTCCGTCAGATATCCGACAAAGCCCCGCACTACATGATTCGAACTTATGGTTCAGGATTTTTTTCGTTATCCCGCCTGATGGCTTCCATCAGAATAATCAAAGCCTTACGGACTCTTTTCGATTTTCCTCCACCGAAAGAATTTCGAAAACGCAATTCTCTATGCTTACCTGGATAGATGGCAATATGGATATCGGAATTTCCCGAAGAATCTATGGCTAAAGACAAATATTGGCTGGGATCATCGCTTCCATCGATATCGTCCTGTCTTTGTTTATAAAGCTTCCCGATATCAACCGTTTCTATCCAATAACTATCCTCTAAAATAAAATCCAGCGCTTCTGAAATATTTTCGTCGCTATAGATTTTACTTTCCACTAAAGATTTTTCATTGTCTCTTCTGATAGCCTCCATTAGAACTACCAGCGCTCTGAAAGTTCGCGGTGATTGCCCTCCTCCTCCACGATTGCGGAAACGCCACTCATCATCTTTTTTCTTGGGAGGGATACTGATACTGACATCACTCACGAAATCAATATATAAAGATAAATATTGGGCTGGATCATTTTTATCATCCTTCTCTCCATTTATTCCGTCATGCCTGCGCATATATTGGAAATCTGTCTCCAGTGAGCTTATTGAATAACTACTTTCTAAAAGTACTTCTAGCGCTATCCCCATTTTACTATTATTTTGAGGTTCTTTCATCTCCCTTACCTCCTGATCCATATTTTAATAATATAAAAAAACTATCCGTTTCTACAGTAGCTCATTATGGCAAGAGTACTGCAAAAAGTCAAACTTAAAAACAATAATTAACCACCTGAACTAATTTTATCTAATTAAAATTTGGGCTGAAATCACCTTACTGCGTTGACAATATTCTAATGAAACATTACTCTGTATACAAACATCCGTATCTTAATAAATATCGGCTAAAGTCGATCACATCAACCCATTGCTCGAAAAGGAGACTTACCATGAAAAAAATAATTGTTATCTTTATCGGCTTAATTTTATTATCATCCTGGATTGATCTCGCAGTTGCCGGAAACACCATATTCTTGGAAGGTGAGGATTTAGTGATTTATGTCCCTCCTGCGCCACCAGAAGAAATTCAACGCTACGCAAATCCGTTTGATTCATCGGTTTCGGCTGATGAAATTGCACCTGAGATTGCAATCCAACTTCTCAAGGGAGAAATTGAACAATATTCCCCAGAAGAAAATAGAGCTACAGAAATTCGAAAGCTTTTATTTTGGCACCTCCCATTGCAATGCGAAGCCACCGACTTAAGTTGGGTGTTTAAGCTTAACGAAAATGGAAAAATATCCAAAATTCAATCTTCAAAAACGGAGACCCGAACAATTCTTTGGTCATTGGATTTCATCTGTCGAGCCCTACCTATAGCTTTGCTTTTTTCGGGAATCTTTTTTGCTAGTGATACGCTATCTCGTAGAGAGATAATAGCTCAATGTGTTATCCTCGTTGTCATTACCACTAGCATCATTTTGATTAGTGAGCTGCATACAGAAAACGGAATCTTTATCCCGCTTTTATTGTGTTTGCTCATACCCATATTTTTTAATTGGATGAGTAGTTCAGCAATCATTTTGACCGGATTTGTAAACCTCCTTACAATATCTATTTGTGGTTGGAAAAATTCGGCCACGATAGAATACACTGGTTTGATGATTGCCATTGTAGTGCTTTCTTTTTTGACTCGACGTTACTGCGACAAAAAATTCCCTCGCAAAGATGAAGGAGATGCTTTCGAAAATCTCCCTGCTAGCGAATAATTTATCGCGCAATGCACCAAAAAACCGCTCCTTCGGAAAACTGAAGGTTGCGGTTTTATTTTTTAGTCGAACAAAAAACTCTCCCATTTCTAGAAGAGTTTTTCAACTCGTTAACTCGCCAATGCGTTAACTAAACAATAATCAATTTCTATCTAAAACATCCCCGGCATTCCTCCACCCATCGGTGGCATTTGCGCTCCTTTTTCTTCGGGCAAATCTGTAATCACCGCTTCAGTAGTAAGAAGCATGGCCGAGACAGAAACTGCATTTTCCAAAGCTGTTCGAGTAACTTTAAGTGGATCAATAATTCCGGACTTTATCATATCATCTTCATATTTATCATCTTTGGCATTATAACCATAGTTAACTTTATTGTTTTTAACTATTTCATTTAAAACCACAGCTGCTTCTCTTTTGCCGGCATTAATCACAATTTGTCGAAGCGGTTCGTTTAAGGCTTTAAGCAAAGTATTGTAACCCGCTTGATATTCATAATCTCCACCAATTTTTTTAGTTGCCAAAGTTGCAACAGCTTTTACAAGAGCTGTTCCTCCGCCAGCCACAATTCCCTCCGCTACTGCAGCGCGAGTGGCTGCCAAAGCATCATCCATTTTATGTTTCAAATAAGTTTGTTCTGTCTCAGTTACAGCCCCTACTTTAATCACTGCTACTCCTCCGGCAAGCTTGGCCATTCTTTTACTAAGTTTAGTTTTGTCAAAAGCACTCTCTGATTTTTCAACCAATTTTTTAATCTGAGCTACTCTTTCGTCGATTTTATTTTTCTTTCCTTTGCCTCCAATTATCGTCGTATCATCTTTGGAAGAAATAACTTTTTGCGCTTCCCCCAAATCAGATAATTCCACAGTTTCAAGCTTCATTCCTTTTTCTTCGCTGATCACTTGCGCCCCAGTTAGAACTGCGATATCTTCCAACATATCTTTTTTAGAATCTCCAAATTCAGGCGCTTTGATAGCCAAGACATTTAATACTCCTCTAAGTTTGTTTACCACCAAAGTGGCCAAAGCCTCTCCACTTAAATCTTCCGCGATAATCACCAACTCCTTTGTTCCTGACTTAGTAAGTTTTTCTAAAATAGGAAGAATCTCTGAGATTGAAGAAATTTTCTTATCTGTTACTAGAATTGGCGCTTCTTTAACTTCAGCCGTTTGGTTTTCAGTATTAGTAATCATATAAGCTGAGATAAAACCTTTGCTAAAATTCATTCCTCTTACAATTTCTTTAGAAATTCCAAAAGTTTGTGACTCTTCTACAGTTATCACACCATCTTTACCGACTTCTTCCATTACGCCCGCAATCATTTTACCCATCTCTTCATTTTCCGCTGAAATTGTAGCTACTTGCGCGATTTCTTCGCGAGAAGTTAATTTTTTGGAATTCTTTTTTAAAATATTTATAACATCATTTTTCGCATCCTCCATTCCTTTTCGGATTCCCACTGGGTTAATCCCAGTTTCAACATATTTTAAACCCTCGCTAATTAAAGCTTGAGCAATTACAGTCGAAGTGGTTGTGCCGTCTCCCGCCGTATCATTGGTTTTATTGGCCACTTCTTTTATGAGAGATGCTCCCACATTTTCAAATTTATCTTCCAACTCTATTTCTCTAGCGATGCTCACGCCGTCATTTGTAATAGTGGGAGTTCCATAACCTTTATCCAAAATAACATTTCGTCCTTTTGGTCCCAAGGTTCCTTTAACCACATTAGCGACCTGATCAATTCCTGATTTAATTTTTTTTCTTGCATCCGCATCATATTTTATTTGCTTGCTCATAATAGTTCATAGAACATATAACATGAAGTATGAAACATCTCTATTGTTTCAAAATTACACATCATATATTTATTGTTATGTATTTTATTCTATATTTATAATTTTTTATGCTCTATGTTAATATGTTAAAATGTTAATATGTTTTAATGACATTAGCACTCTCCTCCCCCAACTGCTAACTTATCTTATTAAATTTTAACCCTTTCGTCAAGATTTTTTAAAAAAAATAAAAAGGAGTTCTATCGAAAATCCGACGAACTCCTTTTTGTGCGTTATGCACCGTTATTTTTGACAGGAGATAACTTCCCCGTCAGCATCAAAGAAAAATCCTTCGTTGGGGTCGATGGTGCTCCCATATTTTCCCCAAAAATTAGCGTGAACCATGTAGCCCCGACCCAGTGTCATTTTTCCGCTTTCCAAAGAATTTTTGGGACAATACGCCCACGAAGTCTCTTTACCCGGTCCCTGGAAAAGACACCTGTCGTAATAATATTTTCCGTGAAGTATCCTCGGGGCTATCGCCACCAATGTAAGACATGTATCTATGGTGCTATTTCTATTAACATGATCTTCTATGCCTGCTCTGATATGAGCAACGCCATTATAACAACCACCGAGAAGCGTAGCGAAAATAAAAACAAAACCCCAGGATACTGCTAAAAGTATAGACCTTTTCATGATCATCTCCCTTATTTATAGACTTAATTAAATAACGCTCCATAATTTCATAACTTTATATTATACACCTAAAATGGCTTATTGTCAAACGACAAAACACACGTTCAAAACCCTATGTTTAAAGCCCCTATTCCCTTGCATTATATCGCCACCCTTGGTATATTCAAAATAGTACTTACTAGATTGAGCGGTTCAAACCACACAAAAAGGAGATAGACATGGGCGAGTTAATAATTAATGGCGGAACAGTGATTATATATCCAACTAAAATCACCGGCCTCCTCGAAGCAATTATACATTGTTCGCACTGTGGCAAAAAAATTGAAAAAGAAACATGGACAGATTCACGTCAAAGTCCAACCTATGCAATGTCGCCTCCGGAAGATTGTGTCAGAGTAATTTTTGGAATTCACCCAGAAATTTATTCGTCGCAAACTGAATCAGTTCCGGCGATTTTTACACCGGTGTATTTTTGCAAAGAATGTGAAGAGGAATACCATATAATTGCTTCATTGCTACAGATATTTTTATCCTTTGAGCCCATGATACATCCGGAGTCAAATAGCCAATTTGATCCTGAGCGCGGTTGCTGGATAACGATTTGGCCACTAGACCAGCAATCACAACCAAGTTGGCCAATAGACTATCAAGTAAATCTCTCAACTTTTCGAGAAATTGCCAAAAAGTTGATGGCCATTTCAGAAAATCCATTTTGCGTTTTTGGGAGGTAGCGCGAAATGCACAAACATCAGATCAAAAAATCCGGATAATCCACAAGGAATATCCGGTTTTCTTATTGAAGTTAAACTTTAGAATCATCCTCCAACCCATCATAAACATCCAGTCATCCACACCCACGTGGAAAAAATGACTGGGAGTTTTTATTTAAATAACCATACCACCAAGAGGTTAGGGCCATTCTATAAAACAAATATTTCTATTTTATTTTATAACATTTTCCAATTTATCTTTTCCCATAATATGAAGTTGAGATATTGCTCGAGTAAGAGCCACATAAAGAAGGTCTTTATTTATTTTCTTTTTCTCCTCAACTAACTCACTTTGAACATTTTTGTCATAAGAAACAAATGTACCGCTTCCGATACCGACAAGAATTACAATATCAAACTCTACTCCTTGAGCTTCATTCATAGTCATTACATGTACTTTTTTATTTTCCGCAAAGGCTTTTTTAAACTCAACTAGATATTCGCTTTCCTTAGCTAAAATACCCATGCTTCCAAAATTATTTTGCTGAATCAATTCTTTTATTTTTTCTACTTCATCTTTTTTTGTTTCAAAAATATATTCTCCCACAGTTGCACCCTCTTTCAACTGAGCGGGCACTTCAATATTATATCCAAGTTTTTTAATAAAAAGAAGAATGTTTTTAGTATTTCTATAAACTTTTTCCAATATAACCGCTCTTTCTCCACCCATTTCTTCTCCCATATCTTCCCATTGGCGGATTGTCCCTAATTTGACTTGTTGCGCCATATCTCCCACATAAACGATAGAGCGACTCTTTTTATTTATGCACGATTTTATAAATTTTAATTGATCTGGCAAATAATTTTGAAATTCATCAACAACAACCAAGGAATATTCTAGTTGTTCGACTTCCAATTTTTTCTTTACTTTACCATTTTTTTGCTCAACATAGCCCTCTTTAGCGACGGTTAATTTTCCATCATTTTGAAAAAATATTTTTAAAAGCAAAGTCAGATCAATTCTGTCATAGACACGCTCTTTTACTTGCCTTTGGAATAATGCTTTTTGTTTTTTGGTAACTAAAAAGTTTCTATAAACATTTTCTAATAAAGAAAAGCTTCCGCCTCTAGCATAAATATTTTTAGGCAAATTGTTTAGTGCTTTTAATTTATTAAATTCATACAAATCTTTTTCGTATTCAGAATCACCATATCTATCCACGAAATCTTCATTTATTTCCAATATTTTAAATGCCCACTCTGAGAATGTTGTGATTAAAACATCGTCAATCCCAAGCTCAGGCAAAAGATGCGAAAAATATTCTCTTGTTCCATTATCTTGAACAAAAATTATAATTGTATCTCTTGTATAAATATGAGCTAAATCTGGAGCTTGCACTAAGTAAGCCACTCTGTGCAAAGCCAAGGTTGTCTTGCCACTTCCGGCTGGACCAGAGATGAGAAAAGGTCCCACGTGATAAGCTCTGATAACCTGATCTTGCGCTTTTTCCATTTGAGCTACTATTTCTGGGAGGATAAAACCTGATTTTTGAGTAGAAAAATATTCTTCATATACTAATTCTCTGGGAGAATTAATTGATTCAGAAGATAAAAATTTAATCTTACCATCTACAATCATATATTGATCTTTTCTGAGCAATTCAACTTTTTGCACAACTCCATCTGGGCGCCTATAGCTAACGTCTCCTGGATTTTCAAATCGCATCATTGAGGCTGGCGCTATCCATGAATAAATAGATTTTTTGTCAAAACCAAATTTAGCAAAGTAAATGCTTTTTTCTTTTTCATTTTTGTTAAATATAACATCACAGCGTACAAAATATGGCGAGCCCTCTAAATGTCCTAACTCATCGATTCTTTTTTTACTGTAAGCAATAATACCACTTTCTACCATCTGTTCCGCATAAGAAAGACCGCTAAACTTTTCTGTGCTTATTTTTAGTACTTTTTTTGTTTCCTTGAGACCATTTTTTATGCCAATGCAAACATTGGTCAGATGCTTCTTGGCTTGTGCAAGAATTTTTTCTTTGTTGATCATAGTTATATAATTAAAAAACGACTTATATTATAAGAGGAAATTTGCATTTTTAGATACAATTCGTTCCTGCTTATTTTAAGTCGATTTCTGGAATTGAAGTGATTTTATATCCAAATTGGATAAATTATTGTAAACCAATAATAGCACAAAATAAAACCTTGTCAAATTCAATTGAGAACGCGCCACGGCGTGTTCCTACTGTTAAAATCAACATCTGTCCTCAAGCCAAGTGTCACCCTAGCGACGTAGAGCTACTGCGTCTCTTAAATATACTTAATTTTAAACTAATAACATTTAATCAGTTTTAATTTATCTAAAAGTTTCTTTTTTAATTTTTCTAATTCTTTTTCTGATGGAATATATTTTTTATTGCATCGAACGTCTTCTTTTACACACCAAATAGGAAGGCTGGGATTAACATCATCTTTATAACGTGGAAAGATATGCCAATGAAGATGATTATATAAATTACCCAATAATTCATAATTTAATTTATGTGGCTTAAGCGCCAGATGAACTGCCTCTGCCACCACGCTCATTTCTTTCAGAAACTTAACCTTAAAATCAACATCCAATTCATGTAACTCTTGCTTATGCTCTTTGCAAATAAATATTGTGTACCCACGATAAAACTGGTAATCACCCAAAACAACGTATCCAGTTTCTAATTCAGCTACAAAATAAGGATTGCTATTATCCATAATCTTTTTAATCCTTTTGCAAACCGCACAATTATTTTTCATATTATAGACTTGAACTTTTTAATTTCAACTCGTTAATCCGTTAACTCGTTAACCAAGTAATAAATAATTTTAACAGCTACAACAATTAGAACATTTTACCCAACTTTAAACTCCACCACTTCCCCATCTTGCATAATATAATCTTTGCCAACCTGCTTAACTTTGCCCGCTTCTTTGGCTTTGCTCATTGAACCGTAATTCAAAAGCTCATCCCACGCAATTACATCGGCGCAAATAAATTTATTTTTGAAGTCATTGTGAATTGCAGTCCCTGCTTCTGGGGCAGTAGAACCTTTTTTAATGGTCCAAGCGCGAGTTTCTTTTTCGCCCGTGGTTAAAAAAGTAATCAGTCCCAAAAGCTCATAGGATTTTTTGATTAATTCATCCAGCCCGGTTTTCAAGCCTAGCTCTTTAATTTCCTCTTTGGTCATTTGCTCTAACTCTTCTTCTATTTTAATATCAATTTTGACATGTGGCTTTGCTTCTAATTCAGGCGCTAATTTCTCATCCAAATCTGAAACATTGTAAACATATAAAAAAGGTTTAATAGTAAGCAATGATAATTCTGTCACGGCTACTTTGGTAATTTCATCTTTCATATCCAATTCTATTTCATTGGCCAGCTTGCCTGAAGATAGCGCAGTTTTTATTTTTTCTGCCACGGCTAATTTTGCAATTGATTCTTTATCTCCTCTCTTGGCATCGCGAGCAAGTCTTTCAATTCTTTTGTTTACCGTTTCAAAATCCGCCAAAGCTAGTTCAGTTTCAATTACCCCGATGTCTTCAGCAGGATTAATTTCATTATGCACATGAATAATAGTATCATTTTTAAAAACTCTCACCACTTGCAAAATTGCATCCACTTCTCGGATGTTAGCCAGAAATTTATTTCCCAATCCCTCACCCTCCGAAGCTCCTTTCACTAGTCCCGCAATATCCACAAATTCAACCACCGCTGGCACTATTTTTTGAGTCTTGGACATCTCGGATAATTTATCCAATCTTTCATCGGGCACCTCCACTACTCCCACGTTAGGCTCAATGGTGCAAAAAGGATAATTGCTAATATCCACTGCCTTTTTGGTCAGCGCTTTAAACAAAGTTGATTTTCCAACATTAGGTAATCCCACAATTCCAATTTTCATAAAATTCATTTTAATCCGCCAGCTGGCGGATTAACATATTAACAATAAAACATAAAAACAATTTAACAATAAAACATAAAAAAAATACAACATGTGTCATTTCGACTCGCCTCGCTAAAGCTACTGCGAAGCGGGCCGAATAAATTTATGTACTCATTAATTTAGTAGTGGAGAAATCTCTAGCCTTAAATCAACTGAGATCTTTCGACTCCACTATCGT
>DOKP01000035.1:10439-10578 GCA_003510795.1 Candidatus Moraniibacteriota bacterium
GATCTTTCGACTCCACTATCGTTCCGCTCAAGATGACAAATCGATAATCTTATTATCTTTGCCCAATGGTAAGTAAAGAAAAATCTGATTGAATTTTGACATTAAATTATTAAAAATTCCTGCCGGCCGGTAGGCGGGG
>DOKP01000035.1:10670-10824 GCA_003510795.1 Candidatus Moraniibacteriota bacterium
TTCGAAATTTAAAATTCAAAATTAATCATGTACCTATATTTCAAACACTTCCCTTGTATTTTTCTCCACAATTTCAATCACTTCTTCTACTTCCATCCCCTTAACTTTTGCAATTTTTTCCACCACATATTTCACATTCATCGGTTCATTTCTT
>DOKP01000102.1:0-2445 GCA_003510795.1 Candidatus Moraniibacteriota bacterium
ATATGCTAATATGCTAATATGTTAACATACTAATATGTTTAGATGATCTTCTATATATTTATCTTCTTCAATTTCCTCCTCAATTCTCGATAATCCGGAACAATCTCCGAAACCAAAAACCAAAATTTCTTAGAGTGGTTTAATTGATCCAGATGACAAAGTTCATGCACAATCACATAGTCCATAATTTCCACCGGCAAATAAATTAATTTATAATTAAAATTAAGATTCCCGTCTCTAGTACAACTCCCCCATCTCGTCCTTTGGGAACGGATTGCGATGCGATTAAATTTAAAACCATAAAGATCACTGAAATAATTTGCCCTATTCGCAATTATCTTTCGCGCCTTTTCTTTTTCCTTTCTATATTCTTTTTTACCCATAGCTGGGCGTACTTGCGAAGTTGTTTTTTTTAACTCATCTAATTTTTCAATTATCCAATTGATTCTTTCTTGGACGAATTTTTCCGCTATTTTCAAACTTACTCTACTAGGAATAGAAACTGAAATTTTCAAGCGGGAATTTTTTTCACAGCCTATTTCATCATCAAAACAAGGCCGAATACTTAACCTTAGATTTTTCGATAATTTATATTTTTTTATCTGATAGTTTATTTCTCTGCCAGATATTTGTATTTCTTTTTGCATACGAAGCATTTTGACACGTTAGCATATTAACATTTTAACAATTTTATTTTTTGTGTCATTTCGACTAAATAAATTTTGTACTCAAAATTTATGCATGGAGAAATCTCAAATAAACCAAAAGTTCAGATCTCTAGACTTCACTATCGTTACGCTCGAGATGACAAAACTAAAATTTCCCAAATCATAAATCCTAAATCGTATATCTTCTATATTTTACCATAAAAAATAAAACCTCGATTCATAAGTTACGAGGTTTATTTTGCCAAACATCTAAAAGTCAAAACTAATCTTCAGTTGTAGCAGACTCTTCATTGGAATATTTAGAAAATCCTTTATCCTTACTTTTCTTTACCAATGCCTTAATGCTATATTCAGTATCTTTGGACAAATTATCAATCGTAATCTCTGCTTTTCCATTTTTATTTAAAGTCTTAGTAAAAGTTCTAGTTTCAGTTTTATCAGTATCTTTGTTTTCTATCTTAACTTTAATTATCGTCTTCTTTCTCTTTAATTTAGTTGACGTTACGTCCAAAACCATAGTCGAGCTAGTTTCATCTTTAATACTCAATGCGGGATTATAATCGAAAGTTCCTTCGGCGTTAACCGACACTTCACTGGAATAATCTGAATAATCGCTATCTGATGATTTTTTTATAGCTACGCTAAAAGAATATGCATTATCCTTAGCTAGACCGTCAACTTTAATATCTACTTTCCCGCTTTTATTCAAAGTTTTTTCGAAAATTTTAGTGTCATCGTCGTCGGCATCAATTTTTTCAATTTTTATTTTAACTTTTACATCTTTTTTCTTTAAATTAGTCGAAACTATCTGCAAAGTAACATAGGTATCGGCTGATTTTTTAATCTTCACTGTTGGAGTATAGCTTACACTTGTTGCATTGGCGCCGAAAGAGAAACCCAAAGCTAAGGAAAATATTAAACTCATCAGGATTATTTTTTTCATAGTTGCTTGCATATTTTTTATTTTTTTACAATATTATTATTTGATTCGAGACTACATTATTATAATTTATTTTTCAGAAATTAACAAACTAAACTGGCTTAAATTCAAGAAACAATGCACTTTTATCTATCTCCGAAATATTTTTCATAATATTTCAACGTTATCCACATAATTACAGGTGGCAGAATAGTTAATTGCAAAACTGGAGTTAATCCGATATTAAAAAACGGAATAATCGGCATCCAATCATTATAAACCCAGCGACCGGATTTCAGCGCAAAGTTTTCAACTATTACCGCTAGACAAAAACCTAGGGAAACTAAAAACATATAAGGATATTTTCTTTTGAGCAAAAACCATCGGTTATTTTTAAAAACAAAAAATCCGCTTAAATACATTATCGCAATCAATAACACATCTCCCAAGCTAGCTTTAATGTGCACGAAAATAAAATTGCTAAATCCAGAATAATGAGGAGTATACAAAAAAGAATGCGTCGCTTCCCAAATAAAATTCAAAGCAAAAATCGCTACGAAAATTATTAGAATCAAAAAAATTTTATTTTTCATAAGAGATTATGCCTTAAATTCTTATCTTATCTACTTTATATTTTACTCCAAAAAGATAAAAAAGATAAGAGCTGGTCTATCGGAAAATCCAATTATTATAATTGGCTTGCCTTAATCTATTTTTATTGATATCATTTTTATTGTGGTTTGCGTTTGATAAAAATTCAAACCCATGGAGAGGTGGCTGAGAGGCTGAAAGCGGCAGGTTGCTAACCTGTTATACGGGTAATACCGTATCGAGGGTTCGAATCCCTCCTTCTCCGCA
>DOKP01000102.1:2550-4067 GCA_003510795.1 Candidatus Moraniibacteriota bacterium
TAGAGAAAGCCAAGAGTTTGGCTTTCGTGAGGGTGAGAAAGTCGGAGCGATGTGCGAAGCACCGCGAGACGGGGTCGAAAAATTTTTACACCAGTAAAAATATTTGTGACCGAATCCCTCCTTCTCCGCCTTCGTCATGACGTAGCTTTAGCGAAGTCAGATTTCGCTAAAACTACATTATAACTACGGCGTGACGCAGTCCGCCAGGTAGCTACGCGTAAGCGAGATTCAGTTCGCAGTAGCAAAACCTACGACGTGACGCAGTCCGCTGTAGATATGCGAAAGCGAGTTCAATACATAAAACAAAAAAGTATGCATTATGTATATAGCATCAAATGTAAAGATGGCTATTATGTTGGGTGCACAGATAATCTTAAGGAAAGAATAAGTCGGCATCAAAAAGGATATGTGCCGGCAACTGCAAATCGTTTACCAATAGAGCTGGAATTTTATTTTGCAATTCAAAATAAATACAAAGCTTTTGAATTTGAAAAATATTTAAAGACTGGATCAGGGAGAGCATTTGTAAAAAAGCATTTTCTATAAAGAACTCACAAAATATGGGGTTCGAATCTTAAAGTGAGTCATTTTTAATTATGCTACAGGAAAAATAAATATTGACTTTAAAGTGCATTTAATTTAACATTATTTTAGTTATCCCACTTGGGTTTTAAATAAAAACCCTTAACAATCATACAGGGGGCATTATGAGTAACGCAAGCAGAATAAATCATGCAGTAAGAGCACTGAAGCAATCGGGATTTTATCCCGAGAATGAAAATTCTAGCCCTGGAGAAATAACTCCCGCTGTGGAAAAGGGATTCCAAGAATTCCTGGGGTGCAAGGACTTAGGGAAAGGGAAAATAAGGCCGGTTATCAATGCACTCAGAACTATTGAACCTCAGACTTTTCGTGGACTTACTAAGTCTTGCGATGTCATAACTGATACGGTGCGAACGGCTGTGAAAAATTTTCTTGAAGCACAGCTGAAAAAACATTCCGAAGTTGCCTGCCTGGAAACCGCATAGACCCAATCCACAAGTATCATCAAGGTGGCTCCCCTCTCATTGAGAGATGAGTCACTTTTTTAATTTACATCAATAATGAATAAAAATTGCATAATTACAAATATTTGTTAAACTATAGACATACTGGTTTTCAAATAGAATCCTCTTGCTCATTAAAAAATAAAAGAAAGAAAAATTAGATTTGGGTCAATGGGTCGATGCTGGTCAATCTCATTTTTTTAAGGAGGGGAAAATGGCTGCAGAAAATATCCAATACGTAGGTGAGGGAATAACTTTTGAAAATTTACCCACCAGAAAAGCTTCCCTAATCTGTCACGAAAAGTTCTCTAAATTAAGGAAGCGCACCCTGCAAAATGCGGTAGGTTTTTCAATTGTAAATCTCATTTTGGATGACAAAGGTTGCACAGTGACAATTCAACCTTTTACGATAGCATGAAACCCGCTCAAAATTGAGCGAGCACAAGCGGAAGATGTTTATCTAAACATCTT
>DOKP01000102.1:4180-4356 GCA_003510795.1 Candidatus Moraniibacteriota bacterium
CCCGAGAAAGCGTGTGCGCTTTCTAGGGATAAATCCGATAGTAGAAAAAATTATGAAATGTCGATAACTTTTTCAAATTTTCTTAAATAAATTATTTAAAATTAACTTAGCATCTTAGATTCCTCCACTTCTAATCTTCGAGTATGAAGATTCATTCGGCCCGCTTCGCAGTAGCT
>DOKP01000102.1:4409-20398 GCA_003510795.1 Candidatus Moraniibacteriota bacterium
ATTCGGCCCGCTTCGCAGTAGCTTTAGCGAGGCGAGTCGGAATGACAAACTAAGCAGCGAACAATTTAACAATATAACCATTTAGCAATTTCAACTTTGCACACTGGTATTATTTTTTCATAATTCTTAATTCATAATACTTGATACTTACCCCATTTCTGCTACACTAAGACCATGACTACTATAGCCGTAAACAAACGAGCGAACTTTGATTATGCCCTCACTGATAAATATGAGGCGGGTTTAGTTTTGACTGGAGCGGAGGTAAAGTCAATTAAAACCGGGCATTTGAGTCTCAAGGGAAGTTTCGTCACTTTTAAGGGTACGGAACTCTATTTAACCAACGCGGACATCCCTTTTTATAAGTTTGCGGGCATCCCTGTCAATTATGATCCAAGACACTCTCGAAAATTGCTACTCAAAAAATCAGAAATCAAAACATTGCTAGGAAAAGTCAAGGTTAAAGGCTTGACACTTGTGCCTATTCGGGTTTATACTAAGAAAAGACTTATCAAGCTTGAGTTTGGTGTTGGTCGTGGTAAAAAAGAATACGACAAAAGAGAAGACATAAAAAAGAAGGACTCTGCGAAAAAAATGAAGAGACTTCTTCGTAATATAGGATAGATAGACATTCGCGCTAATGATATTTTTATGAAAAGTATTATAATCGGGGCTGTCTAGTTTCGACAGTTTGAACTTTAAAAACTAAGCAAGTCGACTCAAGTAATAATAGTCGTAAAACCTGGTTACACGATTATAAGTGCAAACTTTATATCAAAGGCAAAGAACGCAATCGCTAACGCTTTTGCACCATCTTTCGCTTCTGCTGTAGCCTAAATTGCTCAGCCATCGAACTGCCTATTTCTAGTAAGCAGAGCTCGGTGTCAAACACTAGAATAGCCATCTATGTCTCCTTCGCGTAACTGGCAAAGCTAATTGAAGGATCGATCAATAAAGTTCGTTTGTCTTAAATGTATTGATCTAAACTTCTGTTGTTGCAAACAGAAAAAAGACAAAATAAACTTGTAGAAATGTTTTTTTAGCCAATTCTGGACATGGGTTCAATTCCCATCAGCTCCACGATAATTTAAATCACAAATCAACTCTAATTTGTCTCGAATAATCACGAATTTGATTAGCGAAAATTAGTGAAAAAATTCGAGTAGATTAGCGATTTATATCTTAATGCGAAGACGCCACGTAAAAAGAAAACCGATTCAGGTAAAACCTCGCTACAGAGTAAACGAGTATATTAGAACGCCGATTGTTTTTGTTATTGGTGAAAATAAAGAGCAGATTGGCGAGATGAATAACGTTGATGCGATTGCTCTAGCTAAGTCTAAAGGCTTGGATCTAGTCGAAGTTGCACCCAATGCCAATCCCCCTGTTTGTAAAATAGCCAACTTTGGAAAATTTCAATACAGCCAATCCAAACAAGACCGGTTAAATAAAGCTAAGCAAAAAAAGACTGATGTAAAGGGTGTCCGCTTGGGCGTTCGAACTGATTCTCATGACTTAGAATTTAAAAAGAAACAAACGGAAAAATTCTTAAGCAAGGGAAACAAAGTTAAGATTGAGTTGCGCTTAAGAGGTAGAGAAAAAGCCCATCAAGATCTAGCAGTTGCAGGTATTCGAAAGTTTGTTGCCACCATTGACATTCCTCATAAAATAGAAGAAGATATAAAGAGATTTCCGGGCGGATTCAATATCCTAATTGCCCCAGAATAAATAACTAAAACAATTTAACATATAAACATTTAAACATATAAACAAGTCTGTAATTGAATTTATTTTAAAAGTAAATCATTGCTAATCCGCCGACTGGCGGAGCTTATATGCTAAGATGCTAACATGAATTATGCCAAAGATGAAAAGTAAAAAATCTCTGATAAAGAAAATCAAAGTAACGGCTGGTAAAAAGGTTTTAAGAAGATACACTAAACAAAATCATTTTAATAGCAAACAAACTGGTAGTTTTAAGCGAAAGAAACGATCTGATGTAGAAATCGTCGGACAAGAAGCTAAAAATATTTTAAAAGCAATCGTTAACTAGAATCATTAGCACAATTAGTATTTAGCTTTTTAGGATTTTAAACTAATAAGCTACAACCTAAAAGCTACAACCTAAATATATGACAAGAGTAAAACGTGGTGTTTCCGCCAATAAACGAAGAAAGAATGTTCTATCCATGACCAAGGGTTTTAAGTGGAGAAGAAAATCTAATTTTATCGCTGCCAAGGAAGCTCTCTTGAAAGCTGGCAAATATGCTTACCGAGATAGACGAACTAAAAAACGGACTATGCGCAGTCTGTGGATTATCAGATTAAATAACGCTGTTAGACAGTTCGAGTTATCCTATAGCAAATTTATCGATGTTCTAAAGGGTAAAAATATTGAGCTAGACAGAAAAGTATTATCTCAAATGGCACTTGAAAATCCTGAAGTATTTGGGAAATTTATGGAAGAAGTGAAGAAATAGAAAATCATAGAGCATGGAACATATATCATATAACAACATATAGCACATACAATTAGATCTTTTGCGAAATAAATTACATTCTTTCAAAATTATAATCCCAGCAATTAAATTAAATCTCAAATTGTATCTTTTCCTGCGATTACGATATCTTTCCGCTAAAATCATGAATATATCTTTACCTTCCCAATCACGTTTTCAATTAGAATACGTTTTTTAGAAATTTCTCGATTGATTTTTATCTTCACCCCTGTAGCCCACTTGAACTCTCCATCAGATAATTTTTTCAGCTTTTCATATTTCGATTGCATACTTTTTGTTTTTGATATATTATTTGGTCATACAGAAGGTATACTTTAAATTGTTAGTTTTGTAAATTTATTTCGCAAGAGGTCTAATGACAGTATGCTAAAATAAGTAGATGGTTCTAATGAAATAGAGTATGAAAGTAAAATGTTTTTACAACTCTTTTTTAAAGCTAATGCTGGTTATCTTTTGCATTGGATTTTTTGTATTTGGATTTAGCGGACGAGTGAATGCGAATGTCATTATGAGTGCACAATCAGGGGATTGGTCAAGTGTCGCGACATGGGCTGGTGGCATTGTACCGACTGCTGGCGACACCGTGGTAATAAACGGTGGTCACATCGTAACGATATCTATGACAACAATAATACCAGCCACAACAGTTAATTCAGGAGCAAGTCTTATCCTTTCCGGAGGCACGATCACGCTAGCCGGAGATCTCCTTTTTATCACTGAAGGCGGAAACACAACCACTTTCACACAGATGGCCGGAACGACCCTTGATATTTCTTCGTATACTGTTGGGCCTACATATAACACTTATTCTTCCACGGCAAAAATGGCGTGGAGCATGGAAGGAACTGCAGGCAATCCAGCTATGGTGACTGGGACGACAGGATTGATAACGGACTATCATGCGGGTTCACTTCCAAAAATGACTGTCAATTGGCAATATGCGGTGTTCTCCGGAATGATTCATGCAACAAATTGCAACAGAATAAACGGTTTAGGTGGCGAAATAATCATAGAACATGGATTGTTTACGAATACGGGTTCATGGGGATTCGGACACGGAGAAACATCACAGACGTTCTCTATAAAAAACAGTAACTTCAGGAATATAACTGTGAGAAACACTAACAATCCTGGATACGCGAACGGGTATTGCGTGACCTTCTACCACGGGGCCACATTGACCGGCACACACGAGGTTATTGGGAACACATTTGCAAACACAGCGGGTAGCTATTTTAGGATTTATTCATTTGGGGGGACCGATACCCCTGGTGGTGGAGTGACATATACTCACAACGTTCTCCGCTGCGGGCAATGGGTTGCGACTAGCGAAAAAGGGGCGACCGTTGACTATAATCTTTTTGCCTCAATTGGTTTAGATGAGGAGTCATATGCGTCTGGAGTATCTGCTAAATTACGCAATAACGTTTACGTAGCAGATGCAAATTCACATGGCATTAGGCTTGGCAATCCCACCACACCGGGCGGGGCCATGGAGTTGAGTTACAATGCCATAGATGACGCTCATTATGCCGCGAATCCAGTATATCTGTCATCAAAAAATGATACCAATATTCACCATAATATTTTCACAGGGAAGTCGTCGGCTTTGACATTAACTGGAGCAGTGGACACATCCGCGCCTAATGCCAATATTTATAACAACACATTTGCGAATGCTGGTCCTACTGTTGCTGGGACGAATCAGGGTATGGGAGTAATGGTGGAAGGTCGACCCGGATATCCTTACACCAAAGTTTACAGCAATCTTTATTATGATCGATTAATCTCTGAAGGTTCGGCAAACTCAGGTTTTACAGGAACAGGGGTGAAGGCAAATGATATCGCAGAACTTGGCTACAATGCCTACTATGCTAATGGAGTATTTGGTAGATATGATGCGCTTACCTTCTCTTCTTGGGAGTTAGAAGCTAACTCGCCAACTTATGTTGCTGCGAATCAATTTATAGTATCAGGTGATCAGACCGCTAACTATGCAACAAACAGTCCGGTAAAAATCAGTTTTGCAAGCGGAAGAACGATAATTGATAAAGTATTATCATCTTCATATTCATCTCCAAACACTATTATCACGACAGCTCAATCATTTATAACTGCTGGAACAATAACCGTTTTCTATGCAACCGGAACCCAAATTCCCGGAACTGGGCTTGCGGGCGGAACAGATATCCCAGGAAATATTGACCCTCAGTTTGTTGATAACACTAGAAATGCGTTGGCATGGGCTACTGCACACGGAGCCGCTGGGACAGATATAGAAAAATTGGCTTGGTTTGTCGATGAACAACTGAAAATAAACGGACATGATGCCAATGGTAATCCAACTAGTCCTCCATCATGGACAGCTGAAGATTATCGGCAATGGATATTTGCAGGATACGTGCCAACAAATCCAGTACTTTCTGCCTCAGGTCTTGATGGTGCATATATAGGAGCAGTTCAGCCAGATGTAGCTGACGCTATTGCGCCGACCGCACCGACTGAATTGAGCGTGTACTAGAAATTAGCCACAAGACGGGTTACGCAAATAATTTGTTTGGTTGTATAAAAGTTTAATATGAAAAAAATAATTATAGCTTTATTTCTAATAATGTTCCCTTATACTTGTCATGCTTCTATGGTGACTTGGGTGGACAATACTCTGACAAAATATCGGCAAGGCGGGGAAGATGGGATAAGCGGCAATAGCTCTATTTCTCTTACAATGGCAAAAAATGAGATTACATCGTATCAGATATTGGTATATGCGGCTAGTGAAGATTTAACCAATGTTGATGTAACATTATCTAACCTTACAAATGGAAGCAACACAATAACAGATCTCTATGTATACAAACAGATGTATCTAGATCTTCGAGTCAATGATGTGATTGGAACGACGGGAGATTGGGAAGACCAGGGGTCAAATATTTGGAGGAAAAATATTGGTACGCAGCCTTATGTTTGGTCGGGTACCCCGAGCTCTAATTATTCTGTGAATGTTGGATTTTATAAAAATGGAACAACGGATGCCCATTATACAAAGGGGTCAAATACTGCAACCCCGTCAACTGATTACCAATGGTATTATGACGGCACTTATCTTTTTGTTTATGCGACAAGCAATCCGGCGTCATATTATACAAGAATAATCGCGCCAAATAGGATGAGTCGGGTTGAATATATTAAAAATTCAGGATTTATGCCTGATGCGCTGATTCCCAAAGTCGATAGATTCTATGGGGAGACTCGCAACGTATTTCCAATGCCGGTGCAGAGCGGGAAAGTACAAGGTATTTGGGTGGATGTTGGGACTGCTTCTGCCACTCCAGCAGGAATCTATACCGGCACAGCTACATTAACTGCTGATGGGAAAACCCCTCAAGTTTTAAGCATTTCAGTTGTGGTTAAAGACTTTGCACTTGACTCCACTTCTGCTTTTCAAAGTACCTATATGCTCAATGAAGCAAAAATCACCTATGGTCATGGCTACGGTTCATACGAGGGTACAACGGGTTCAGCATATTCAACTGAACTTACTAAGCAATATGTCAAGATGATGCTATATAATAAGCTATCCACCGCATTGGGGAATAGTAAATTCATCGCAACTTCAACATTGATGCCGTGGAATTCAAGCACGCAAACTCTAATGGTATCCAGTTGGGAACCGTGGCTTTCTATTTATCAAGACAGTTTAGATGGAACTCTGATTACCTCCGGGCCGATGTCTGGGGCTAAGTCATCACAGCTTTATATTCCCATAGGATGGCCCTTGGATTATGCTCTAAGATCTGATATATCAAACGCTGACAAGGAAGCAGCTACGTTGCAATATCATCAGGCCTTTTATGACTATGCCCAAACAAGAGGGTGGGATCCCTTTAATAAACTGATTATCCCGGTTATTGATGAGCCAAATACCTCAACCTATCTCACCTGGAGAGGGGTATATCAGAACAAGGTATCTGTAGCGCTGGAGGAAGGGCGGGAGATTAGTAAATTGAATACAGGCGGAGCTGGCCCCTTTAAACGTGCAATGGTTAACTCCGTGCGGAATTCCTCTATGGAAACTTTCGATAACTACGGTTTTTTTGACGCTTACATGGGCTCTTTCTCCTGTGCATCGTGGGATACAGGAGCTAATTGTACGTCTGCCATATACCCTTCAACTTATCCAGATAGAACGAACCTATGGGGATATTATAGCTGCATGACCAATGGGTGTTCGACCGTTGGGGACAAGAATTATACGGGTGAGCCTGATTTATCAGCCGACGGAGATGCACTGTACAATAGATTTCCGGGAATAAACTGGTATCTGTATCAAAATAACGGGACTATCTACTGGGATACATCATGGGATAATATGCCTTCCGGAGGTACTGGAGGAGATCCATATTATTCAATATGGGGATTTGGGTCAAATGGGGATGGGCATCTGATCTATCCGGGTGTTATTAATGACACAGGACGAACAACCCTTGGTACTCATACCCCACTGATCGGAGGAACACACGATATACCAATAGAAAGTATCAGATTAAAACAACTTAGGGATGCTGTACAGGATTGGGAATACTGCAAAAAAGCAGAGGCACTGGCTGGACGCCCAGCAGTATTAGCCGTCATCGCGGGAGCATTTACAGACCCAACAGAGGGAAGGGCTTTCTTTCACCCAAATATGGATAAAAATAATTTTCTATTAGTTAGAAATCAATTAGACGCCTTAATAGAAAACAACGGAGCGACAGATTTCACTGCGCCTACTACTCCAGCAAATCTGAGTGTGCAATAAGAAGAAATATAAATAATAGTTGTACTGGTCATCTTTAGTAAATAAAAACTTTTACATTTTACTTGGCAGGTGCAGAATAGAGTAGTAGATAGGTCATAAAACATATATAAAACAAGTAGCATGTAGCAAAAAACATCTTAGCAATAGGATGTTTTTTAGTTTTAAAATTACTTCTTTATGTACAGTTCAGCATTGCCTCGTCTCTACAAATAAATTCACAAGGCGCAATATTTTTTAGCACAGGGCAGTGCCCTGCCACGCCTAAAAAATAAAAATATACTCTATTTGTAGGAACGCGCCGTGGCGCGTTCCCTATAAATATTCCTATTTCACAGGAACTTTTGGTCTGTTTTTTACCACCTCGTTAAGAGTAGCTTGATTTGCCTCAGCAGCTTTTTGAATTTTTTCCATATCCTGAGCAGTTTTGTCAAAGCTAATCACGGTAAAAAATCCCACCAAGATAGCTAACACTAAAATTACACCCACTGCTAATTCTGTCTGAATTCTCATTTTTGTTTTTGTTTAAAATATTTAGATTATTTAATAATACCAGACTCTATTAAATATTCACTTAGAGCATCTTTATAACTTCGCAGCGGATTTAGTTTTTTATTCAGCAAAACTGAGAAATACGGGCGTTTAGCCGGACGAGGAAATTCGTCTCCACTTATTGGCTCAACTTTAACCTTCTCCAATCCAGCTTGCATATACAATTCCTCTACTGCATCAAACCAGGTGCAAGACTCTCCATTGGTAATATGATAAATTCCAAATTCCTTTTTGGATTCAATTATCTCTCTAGTTTTTTTAGCTAAATCAGGAGCATAAGTAAAACAACTTGTTTCTTCATCTACCGCCTTAATAGGCTCTCCGCTCTTCAAAGCTTTCTTGCCAACTTCCAACATCATATCAAAAAAGCTTCGCTTAGCACCCTCTGTGGTGCCAGGTTTGCCAAACAATTTGGAAAGTCTGATTATATAAAATTTTTCTCCATATTTTTTTACTTCCATTTCGCCCAATAACTTGCTTTCTCCATATTTATTTACTGGAGCGGGCTTATCATCTTCAGTGTAACCAATTTCCGGCTCAAATCCAGCATGGAGTCCACAGCTTCCGCAGCTACCTGTGCAACCTGCTGGCTCAGGAATATTTGGCATCTGGGCTCCGAAAACATAATCGCTAGAATAATGCACAAAAATTGCGCCAATCTCTTTGGCAATTTTTGCTAAATATCCAGGAGCCTTTCCATTTATTTTTTTAGCCAATTCAAACTCTGCATCATTTTCCTCACACTTGTCCACGGCATTATAAGCCACAGCATTTAAAATTACCTCGGGTTTTAGTAAGATAATTTTTTCCTTAGTTTTAGCTTCATTAATTATATCCAACTCTTCCCTATCCCAAGCTGCAACTTCATAATTATTTTTGCTAAAAACATTTACCAATTCCTGCCCAAGCATCCCCTTGGCACCTAATATTAAAACTTTTTTCATAATTTATTTCAGTACAGACGCATTGCAATGCGTCTCTACCTTAAAAAATTTATAAACTTTAATTTATTTATGCAATTCTTCTGTGTTTATCATTTCTATAATCTCTTCCATATTCAATATATTTGCCTGATTTAATAGTATCTAGCCACTGTGCATTCTGTTTGTACCACTCTACGGTGTCTTTTATTCCATCCTCAAATGAAATAGCCGGCTTCCAACCAAGCTCTCTTGTCATTTTAGTGAAATCAACCGCATATCGTTTATCATGGCCTTTTCGATCTGGAACATATTCAATGTTATCTTCGTCAAATCCCATCAATTCTAAAATTTTATGAGTGATTTCTAGATTAGTTTTTTCGGCGCCTCCACCAATACAATATGTCTCCCCTATTTTTCCATGCCTAATAATTCTGTCGATGGCATCACAATGATCTTTGACATGCAACCAATCTCGAATATTTTCGCCTGTTCCATAAATAGGAAGTTTTTTACCTTCCATTAAACTAGTGATAAAAAAAGGAATTAATTTTTCTGGAAATTGATAAGGCCCGTAATTGTTAGAGCAATTAGAAATCGTGATAGGTAGCTGATGTGTATGATAGTAAGATCGCACTAAATGATCAGAAGAGGCCTTAGAAGCACTGTATGGACTTCTGGGATCATAAGGAGTCTTCTCATTAAAAGCTGAATCATTTTTTCCTAAAGAGCCGAATACTTCATCTGTAGAAATATGATGAAATCTTTTTTTGCCACTATTTTTGGCAATTTCCAACAAATTTAAAGTTCCATTAACATTCGTTCGTACAAAAGAACCGCTATCTAAGATTGATCTATCCACATGGGATTCAGCCGCAAAATGAACAACCACATCTATATCCCCCATCAACTCATCTAGAAGCAATGAATCCATTATATCACCATGCACAAATTGATAATTTGGATTTTCTTCTACATCTTTTAAATTTTCTAAATTACCCGCATAAGTAAGCGCATCTAAATTTATCACCTTATCTTGGGGATATTTCTCTAAAATGTAATGAATAAAATTTGAACCAATAAAACCAGCCCCGCCCGTAACTAATAATTTCATATTTTTTAATAATAAAAGTTATAATTCAATTTTACCATTTATATTGTAAAAATTCAACCATACACAACCATATGCCAACCATCCACGAGCGTAGACAGCTCATTTAAATTCTGTTAATATTGAAGTGATTAATTATAGATTAAAATTTGTGAATAGTAATATTAAAATTTTTGTAATAATTCCCGCTTACAATGAAGCTTCTGTGGTTAAAAGCGTCATCAATGAAATAAAAAATGCCGGTTATTCCAACATTATCGTTGTAGATGATGGCAGTTCTGACAACACTTTTCTGGAGGCCCAAAGTATTCCCGAAGTAGTTTCTCTAAAACACTTTATCAATCGCGGCAAGGGCGCGGCAGTGAAAACTGGCATTGAGGCTGCTAAATTACTCCAGGCTGATATTGCAATCACTATTGATGGCGACGGCCAGCATAATCCCGAAGACATCCGGCCTATGATTGATCAAATTAAAAAAGGATTTGATGTGGTTTTGGGCACTCGACTTAAAAATCCCAAGGGAATGCCTCCGTGGAAAATTGCCGCCAACCATTTCGGTAATTTTTGCACATGGGCTATTTATGGATTATGGGTAACTGATAGCCAATCAGGCTTTCGAGCTTATTCCAAAAAAGCTCTCGCACGCATTAAGACCACTACTGATCGCTACGAATATGACAGTGAAGTAATTCGTGAAATCTCACGCAACAAACTCAAATACACTGAAATACCAATCGAAGTGCGCTATACCAAATATTCCATGAGCAAAGCCAATAAAATGAATTTAAAAAATGGTATAAAAACATTGGTAAAAATGATAATTTATAATTAATTTTATGCTTGAACTATCTATTACCCAAATTGCAATCTCGCTGTTTGCCACACTTTTTATCGTAAATTCAATATTTAAATTTACAGCCAGAAAAAGAGGCCAGACGGTTTTTCGCCTTTTTTTCAATCTGACTATCTGGTCAGTTATTCTTTTCTTTGCCCTCTCTCCAGAAATTGCCCATTCCCTATCCCAAAAATTAGGCTTTGGAGATAATTTAAATACTTTCATTTTTATCGGATTTGTTGTCGTTTTTGTTGTTCTTTTTAAAATAATCAATATTTTAGATCGCATCGAAAGAAATGTTTCAGAAATTGTCAGAAAAGAAGCCCTGGAAAAAATTGCCAATCTAAAAATAAATTCATGACTCCTAACCATACCTTTGCAATATTAGCCTACAAGGAATCGCCCCATTTATCCGCTTGTATTCAATCTCTAAAAAATCAGCTTCAAAAAAGCGAGATTATTATCTGTACTTCCACTCCTAGTCCTTTTCTGAGAAACATTGCCACAGAGAACAATCTGCCTTTATTTATAAACCCCCGGCAAGCCGGCATAGCTAGCGACTGGAATTTTGCTATTTCTAAATCTTTTACGCAATACGTTACGTTAGCTCATCAGGATGATATTTATTTTCCCGAATATTCCCAAGAAGTGATTAAGGCTGCCAAAGCAAGGGCAGATGCGCTAATTATATTTTCTAACTACGATGAAATCGTTCATAAATCATCTCAAATTCTTATTCGCAAAAATTCATTAAATTTTTTTATTAAAAAATGCATAAATTTATTGTTTTTCAGAACCACTTCATACTTAACTAAATATAAAACTCATTTTATCGCCCTCGGAAATTCAATCGGATGTCCCACTGTTACCTTTAAAAAAGATAACCTCCGAGATTTTGAGTTCGATGAAAACTTTAGCGTAAATCTAGATTGGAAAGCTTGGTTCGATTTGTCTAAAAAAGTAGGCAGTTTTATTTGGATAAATAAGACATTGGTTTCGCATAGAATTTATAATAATAGTGAAACCAGCCAAGGATTAGCCGAAAATCGTCGTCAGAAAGAAGATCTGGAAATGTTTATGAAACTTTGGCCAAGTTTTATCGCCCGTTTAATTAGCAAACTCTATAGCTTGAGCTACAAAAATAATAATTAATTTCAAAAAAATGTTTTACGTCATTATATATACTATTTTATTCTCTATTGTTACCGTAATCTCCATTTTATTAACTGGCTCACGCGCTTTTATTTCTGGCGGAGAGCTATCTCCTGCAAAAATAATAAAAATGCTTTTTGATTGGCATTTTATCTTAGGGGCAGGCTTCGCTTTTTCGGCAAGATTACTTTTTGTCATGATTAACAATAGCCTTCTAAAAATACCTCATTTAGCGCAAAGCTCAACAACTATTACTATGTTTATTACCTCCATTGCGATGGTATTTGTCATCATCGCTAACTATTATTTTTTAGGAGAAAAAATAAATGCCACTCAAGGGATGGGGGCATTTGTAATTTTATTTGGAATATTTTTGATTACCCGTTAAAAAACTGCATATCCTCTAAAAAATAATCTTATTAACCTTAGTCGATATAATCCCATAAAAATATAAACAATAAGTCGGTTCTTTAAAGTTTCCCCCTTGGGAAGAAATAAACTGATTCCATAATTTTTTTCAAATTTTGGATACTTGCCTTTTAACCAATTAAAAAGGCTACCAAACTCCTGGAATACTTGATGATAAGCAGACCGTCTACCTGTATACAAAAGATACCAAATTATATATCTTATGAAATAAAACTCTACTTCTTTTTTATTAGCAGCACCTATCTCCAATAGCCTGCCATGGCTAGTCTCCAATAGCTTCTTTACGTTTAAGTTATTTTTCATTTCTTTTTGTTTTGCGTTAGAAACTGATTGTAAATTATAAAACCAATTATAACCGCAATAATCAATAATTGATATTTTATCACTCAAATTTACCGCCAACAGATTGAAATATACATCTTCTCCGATATTGTTATCCAAAAATTCAATTTTATTTTTTACTAAGAAATCTTTCTTGTATATTTTTGCCCAAGGTGCCATAATCATATATTTTGACCATTCAGTTGAAGCTAATCGCATTTCATAAAGCACTTTTTCCAGGGTTGTGCGCCGATAACCCCCCAGCACCAAATCCAGATCCCCTACTGAAATTGCCTCCACGAATATTTTTAAATATTCCTTGTCAATAAAATCATCATTATCAATAAAAACTATATATTCGCCCTGAGATAATAAAATTCCTAAATTCCTAGCCTTAGCTACTCCTTGATTTTCTTGTTCAAAAACGCGTATTTTATCAGGGAATTTATCAAGATAAGATTCCAAAATTTTTTGAGAGCCATCTGAAGATCCATCATTAATCAGAAGTATTTCATAATCATAAAAAGAATTGCCCAAAATGCTATTCAGGCATTTAGCGATAGTCTCTTGAGCATTATAGACTGGGATGATTATTGAAATCTTTTTATCCATAAATTAAAAATGTAAAAAAATTAATTTTCATAAACCACATCAAATACCCAATCTTCATCGATAATTTTCCCATCAGCCTCCGCCTCGCCTTCCAAATATCTATCTTTGGACACTTTAAAAGGAATCTTGATATCCTTCAACTCTGCTTCTATGCAGAACTTCTTATTTTTAGAATCGTATAATGCTCCGAAGTTAATTAAAATATTACCGACCTCCTCTTCTGTCCAATCTAAACTTCTCTTGCGCAATATTTTTTCACATTTTTCATCCTTTAAAAAAAAGTTGATGTTTCCAGTGTAAATTCCCTTCTGCAAATAAATTTTTATCCCCAAAAGATTATCCTTGCTAGAGATAAACGTTTGCCTTAAACTCTGGGTAACAGCAAGCGTTCCCAATCCATCTCGCTCCTCTTTGGATAAATGTTTATCATAACTATATTCTCCAACTGCCTTAGATGTATCGTAGTAAATTGACCAGATGGCTCCAAGAGTACTGGCAAAGATACCTAAGAAAAATATTACGATAATCCAGGAAAAATATTTGTAAACCCAATCCCAGCGAAAATCAAACTTTGATTTATAAAAAGCTAAGATAACCAAAGGAGAAATGGCAATAAAGTATCGCCCCTGCACCCCCTGCACCTTATCCCCTCCCACCTTTGACCAAAAAACGTACATGGAAAGAAATATAAAAATAATCCCCGCCACAAAAGTCATTCCCAAGATAATTCGCTGATAATTAGATAAACTGACCTTTTCTTTTTCATTGCGTATCAATAAAATTATTCCTAAAAATGTTCCCAAATAAAATACCGGGGAGAGAGAATCGTTAAGCCATCCTGGTTTATATAAAAAAGTCTCAAAAAAGAAAACGATACCCCTATATAAAGTATTGATTATAACAAGAATGAATCCAACTGGATTTGTCAGTACTTCTGTGAATTGCTCTGCGGGATATACTCTTTCTCGAACACCCTCAGTGCTAATTGAATTTTTTTGAGCCCATAAAAATAAACCTATTCCCAAAACTAAAACAACCGCCATATATATCCAATAAAATTTCTTACCATTCATTTTTTTCCAAGGAACAATCAAAAGCAAAAGCATAACTGGAATAAAGCCAAATTTAATATTTGCTGCCAATATTGCAACCGCTCCTAGCAAAAACAATTCTCTCTGGGATAATTTTTTCTCACTAATTGCTAAGTTCAACACATAGGATATAAATAAAAATATCATTGAAATATGCAAAGCATCATAACTTAACGAAGAGTATTGTTGCACGGTCATCGGCAAAAGAGCTATTACCATTAAAATAATTTTTCCAAAAGGCAATAAGCGCAAAGCAAAATAAGTCAAAAATACAGCCACTAAAAAATTAAAAAGCCTCGCCAGATAAAAACCCCAGAGCACGGGCAAATGAAAAATTTTTGAAACTTCAATCCCTAAAACTTGAGGCAAATAGCCCAAAGGATTTGAACCACAAGCAGCTCCGCTCCAAGGAGCTAATCCCTGAACATCTTTCTCGAAAAGAGCTTTTTTTATTTTACCCATACTCACCTTTTCTTCACCACTGACGCTCATCTTCATGGGCTTTAACTCTTCAGGAAGTCCTAACGCATCTGCATTGATTTTGTCGCCACAAGCCAAAAAATCACCCTGCGATATTCCCCAAGCTCGATAAAAATGCGCCCCTTCATCCGGCACACCAGCAAAGGGAGGATTAAAAAAGACCATGCAAAAACCAAACAATAATGCCAATACTAAATACAAATTTTCTTTTTTTATAGTTTTTATTTTTTCCAACATATTTTATTTTAAAAATAAATTTTATTTAAAGTGTTTAATTTTTTATCCAAGGAACTATCTTATTCTCTTATACTATGACATTTTAACCACATTAGCAACATTCCGCTTGTTTAGTTTCATTCTAAAAATATACCCAAATAAAATTTTACTTAGAATTATATTTTAATTTTTAAGATTGGAATTTGATGGTAAATTAATTATTGAAAATTATGATTTAATCACTTTGCGAGTGATTAAATCGAAGGGCCTCACTATCGCTTCTCCCAGATAAAAAGCCTTGAGGCAAAAAGCATAGTCAACTGCAACATTGTTTTCCAGTCCATAAAAACCAAATTGATTGTGTAGTTCTTTTTTATAATACAAACTTAAGCGTTGAGTATTTTTAATCGGCAATGTTTCGGCCATAATATTTAATAAGCCTCGTTTTTGTTTACTAACCTCCCAAATATTTCTCACTCCATAAACCACATCTGCCTGCGGATATTTTTGGGCACTTTTTAACGCTAGTTCTAAAGAATTTTCTCCTATCTCCTCTCCTGCCTCCAAGATGTTCAGATACTTGCCTTTGGCCATTTTGACCCCCTCATTCATCGCCTCCATCAATGATTCATTATCTAGATTCATCCAGCGTAATTTTTCTCTAAAGAATTTTTTATATTTTTCAATTGATACTTTAGTATCATCAATTGAATTTCTGTCCACAATTACCAATTCAAAATCTTTAAAATTCTGGCGCATCAAAGAATCCAGGGTCTTTTTTAAAAGACTGGCTGAATTATTGGGACAAATAATAATAGAGAATTCTGGCTCTTTCATAAAATAAACTTAACTTATGAAAATACTCCAAATAATCATTCTTGTCAATATCAAATTTTAAAATTTTAAAATTACAACTCTCAACTTTGCATTTTGAAGTACAGACGAGGCAACGCCTC
>DOKP01000078.1 GCA_003510795.1 Candidatus Moraniibacteriota bacterium
AGTGAACTCACTTCGAAACCTTTTATAACCCTAAGAAGAAAAGACTTCATTGCGCAAACTGAAAGCCTTGCGCTATGAACCATTCTTTCATAAGAAACCAATTGGAAAGACTATCTCCTGCATTTTTGAGACTGTGGAAAAAAGCTGCTGTTTGCAGATACTTCTCTGGTATTTTGCCATCGGGAGAAAAGATTTTATTGGGAATAGGTCCCTTATTTCTTTCTCGGTCAGGTAAACGGCAAAATTCTTCCCAAAAAATTTCCACAAGTTCTTGAACAATTAACCCGCAAGCAATCTCGTCCGAGTTCTCCGTTCTCAGAATAAGAACATCTTCACCCAATTTCAAGGAAGGGTCTGTTATTTCATTCCATCGCCAAGGAAGTCGAACCAAAAAATCATACTTTTCGGCACAAAACCTCAGGTCGATTATCCACTGGTCAGAATCTGTCAGAAATTCTTTAGTATACCCATCTATTTCTCGTACTTTTTCTGGCACAATGCTTTTGCCTTGGCAAAAGAATAATGCTCCATAAATTATGGTTAATTCTTTTGCTTTCGCTGAAAAACATTGGATGGGAAAATAATCAAAATTAGATATATGCATATTCATATTCAGATCTCCCAAGTTGATTTTAAAAGCATCAGAAGAACACCCTCCTACATAACCTAAGTCTATAACTTTAAAAAATTTTGTAAAGACTTGGGATTTAATTTTGAAAATAAAAAACCATTCCCGAGAAAGTTTTCTCAAAAATGGCCTTAGCGCAAAGAATCATACCTGGTTCAAATTTAGTCCTCTCAACTTCCATTGTTAATGTCCTCCTCATCCTCAGGATCATTGTCCATATTTCACCAGCTTTTTTTGTTAGGCATTGCCCAGAAATCAAGGCAATGCCTAAAACTTTCAGAAAATTACCACCTGCTATCCTCTGGCATTACTTCCGTAAGCAATATCAGTTTGGCGCCGTTGTCGCAACTGTCTTTTTTTCATCTTGGGTTTTTTCTCTGGAGCCGCCTGAACAACATTTAGAATGCTTCCGCAAATGTAACAATGAGTGCGGTCGTTATCAACGGTTTGTCTTTTTTTGCAAGCACGACATTCTTTCAGTACTGACTTTGCCATAGAGAACCTCCATAGAATGAAATAACGTTAATTACTTCTCCTAAAAATAATCACCCCTTGGCGATTAATATTTATTTACTAAAAATAATAAATAAGTATTAACCGCCAAAAAAATAAAAAACTCTCTGAGCTTGTCATCTCGACTAAATAAATTTCTGTACTCGGAAATTTATGCACGGAGAGATCTACGTCAGCAGAATGGTTCAGATTCCTCCACTGCTAAATTTATGAGTACATAAATTTATTCGGTCGGAATGACAAATCAATAACTGCTTCAAAAAATTACATCATTTCTAACTTATTGAGACCTGCCCGCAGTCAAGAATTTAAACTTTCATTAACTAATAAACTAATTAACTAATTAACCACTCAACTAATCTACTTTTTTACAACCACTTTTAATTCTTCTTCCAGCTTCCCACTGATTTCAACAATTTTTCCATCCACCTCTTGAGCAGTCAAGGTCCGTTCAGGATCAGAAAAAATTAAATGAAAGGCCATTGATCTCTCTCCTGTTTCAGAGTTAATAAATGTATCAAATAATGTTACATCTTGCAATAGATTTCCACCAAAAAATACTATCACCTCAGCCACCTTAGAAGTTAACATTTTTTTATCCACCACCATAGAAATATCACGATTAACTGCAGGAAATTTAGCTAACGGTATATAAATTTTTTCTCGAGAAATTTCATTTAACAATGCACTCACATTCAATTCAAATATGGCCGCGCGCATTTTTTTTATGCCGAAATATTTATGTGCACTTTTAGTTACCTCTCCAATTACCCCCAACGCGTCTCCTTTGCTATTTTTTATCAAGGCTTTTCTTCCCGGATGGAAAGACACCGCATCGACATCATTTTCATCAAAATCAGAAGAAAAAACAATATCCATTATTTTAATTTTAGAAAATAAATTCTCCAGCGCACCCTTCAAGATAAAAAATTGCTCGCCCTTATTTCCCTTATCAATAACCAACGCGCTTAAAAGTAAATCTTCTTTGGGCAAGGATTTATTTTGAGGCGCATAAACTTTACCCATGTCAAAAATAGCCACACTATCATAATAACTTAAACTTTTTTTACCCGCATTCAGAAGTCCGCTTACTAAAGTTCGGCGAATCAATTCCTGATCCACACTCATTGGATTTAGAAGCGCGGTATGATTTTCATCATTAAGTCCCAGCGCCTGTGCATCTTCTCGCGAATAAAAAGAATAGCATCTAATCTCATCGAATCCTTGGCTCACCATCATATCTCTCAAATTCCATTCTAATTCCCTTTCTTCATTTTTAGCAGGAACTTGTAATTTTTCTTTCAATGGCTCGGTTACTATTTTATAATAACCAAAAACTCTACCGATTTCCTCGATCAAATCTTCTTGGTTTTTCAAATCGATTCTTCTAGTCGGAATTTCACAATTTAAAATATTTCCTTTTTGATTAATTTTAATTCCCAAATTTTCTAATATTTCGATAATTTCTTTTTCATTAATTTCAACTCCCAAAAGCCTACTTACTCTTTCTAATTCTAATTCGATTTTCCAATTTTTAATTTCTTTTGGATAATTATCAGAAATTGCTTCAATTTTCCCACTTGCAATTTCAATTATCAAAGTCAAAGCTCTTACCATCGCTCTCTGGGTAAAATTAACATCGATATCTCTCTCATAACGATACGCTGCATCAGATTGGATGCTGTGAGCGGACTTGGTTCTGCGAATAGTTGAAGCGTTAAAATTTGCCCCTTCTAAAATAATTTCAGTCGTATCATCTTTAATTCCACTTTTCAATCCGCCCATTACTCCTGCTAGCGCGATAGGATTGGTTCCATCAGTAATCACAATGTCAGAATTTCTTAAATTAACTTCTTCCCCATTTAGTATCGCCAGTTTCTCTCCATTTTTAGCCATCCTTACTCCGATTTCAGCGATATCTTTCCCGTCGAAAGCGTGTAATGGTTGGCCGGTTTGAAGCATTACATAATTAGTAATGTCCACGATATTATTAATTGGTTTTATATCCGAAGCTTTCAAACGATTTTTTAACCAAGCAGGTGATTCTTCAATTTTAATTCCGCTTATTTTTGCTCCGATATAGCGCGGACATTTTTCAGTTTCAATTTCTATTTTTAACCCACCATCTACTTTAAATTTATCGGTTAATTTTTCCTCCTCATCCAAAACAATTCTTTTTTCCAACATAGCAATTTCTCTGGCCACACCCTCATAACTTAATGCGTCATGCGCCCGGTTAGGCAAAACATCAATCTCCAAAACGCTATCATTTAGACCCATAAATTCAGAAAAACTTTTTCCAATTGGAGCATCGGCAGGCAAAACCATAATTCCTTCATGCCCCTCGCCTATTCCAAGTTCATCCTGGGCACAAATCATTCCGTTGGACTCAATTCCTCGAATAGCAGCTTTTTTTATTTCAAAATTTCCTGGCAAAACTGCTCCCACAAGTGCCACGGGAACTTTTTGCCCTTCTTTTAAATTTGGCGCCCCGCAAACAATTTGTAGCTCTTCATTTCCCACGTTTATTCTGGCGACATTTAACTTATTAGCATCAGGATGTTTGGTTACTTTTAAAACTTCACCAATTACCACCATGTCCAAATCTGCTCCTAGATTTTCAATTTTTTCCACCTCAAAACTATGCAAAGTCAAAGCTTCTTTAATTTCTTCAGGTGTTTTTTTTGTCTGGCTCAATTCTTTGAGCCAATTATAGCTGAATCTCATGATATTCTTTACTAATTACTAATATATTACAAATATACGAATTAATTTTGTTTAAGCTTATTAATATCTTTTTAAAAACTCGAAATGTGTTGGCATACTACCTATATATTTTTTTGAATTTAATTCTAATTCTTTTTCGAAAACATCTTTATCTATCCACACTATTTCATCCACTTCGTCCTTTTGAATCACAAATTCATCTATTTCAATATCTGCCCTAAGTAAATACCATTGACAAAAAAAATTATACTTACCTTCATTTTTAATCTTATCTATTTTCTTAAAATTATATTTATTCAAATCAATGCCAATCTCTTCCTGTGTTTCTTTTATTATATTATTTTTATAATCTTCATTTTCCTCCACAGTACCCGATACTGCCGGTCCCCATTTCCCAGTATCATGTTTCTTGTTGAGATTTCTTTGCGCCAATAAAATTTGATCTTTAGAATTTACAATCCATAAAGCTGAAACACGATAAATATCAGATTGCTCAATTAAGTTTCTTTCTTTAAATCCAATAGGATTATCGTTTTCATCAACAATAATAATTTTTTCATTCATATAGCTAACATTTACAATTTGTAGATTTGTAACAGATTTGTAGATTTGCGGTTAAATCAATAAACTAATTAACTAGTCAACTAATTTAAAATTGCTTAGTGAATCGAACGTCTCCCCCATGAAAATGCCTGATATCATCAATCTTATATTTCATCATCGCCAGTCTCTCTAAGCCAAATCCCCAGGCAAATCCTTGATATTTTCCTCTTTCATAGCCAGCCGCTTCAAATACGTTTTGGTGCACCATTCCCGCTCCCCCTACTTCCAGCCAACCTGTTTGCTTGCAAGAACTACATCCTTTTCCCTCGCAGTTAGTACAACTAATATCAAATTCAAATCCTGGCTCTACAAATGGGAAATAACTAGGGCGCAATCGCACATTTAATTTCTTACCGAAAAATTGAGAAAAAAATGTTTCAGCAATATAAAGAAAATTAGCCACGCTCACTTTTTTGCCCACTACTAAAGCTTCGAACTGATGAAAAGTATGCTCATGGCTAGCATCGGTGGCTTCTTGGCGAAAAACTCTCCCAGGAATAATTATGCGGTATGGTGGTTTATGATTTTGCATATAACGCACCTGCACTGAAGATGTCTGAGTGCGAAGTACTGTGCCCGTTCCTTTTTCTCGGTCCTCATCTTTACTTATCCAAAAAGTATCTTGCATATCGCGCCCAGGATGATCCTCGGGCACATTGACTGCATCAAAATTATAAAATTCACTCTCTACTTCCGGACCATCGGCAATTTCAAA
>DOKP01000044.1:0-18758 GCA_003510795.1 Candidatus Moraniibacteriota bacterium
GACATTATCATGTATTTATGACACAGCAACTCGCTTAATATAAAATTAAGATTAAAAAAACATTTACATACATAAGTACGTAAATGTTTTGGATCTTCAATAGTTAAACATTCTGAGACTCAATATAGT
Source organism: Candidatus Moraniibacteriota bacterium (assembly GCA_003510795.1). Lineage (GTDB taxonomy): Bacteria > Patescibacteriota > Minisyncoccia > Moranbacterales > UBA9337 > UBA9337. The sequence goes on from DOKP01000044.1 coordinate 130, forward strand.
TTTCAACTCTACATTTTAGCTCATATATTTCATGAGCAATTTTTACTCCCGTAGAATTCTTAATTTTTGCCATTGTATTATCTATTGAATTTACTTTAATCTCACCTTCCATCCCATATTGTGGGCCACACTTATTCATAGATTTTACTATCCACTTCCAATCGTCTCTCAGTTCTTTGGGAAATTTTTGTTTTATCGTTATTTTCTTCATAATAACTGCTTTAATTTATGATCAAAGGCTACAGCGTCAGAAATTCCACCTAGCATGCCGAGTCTATATTTCTTTTTTAAGTTGTCTCTTTTTTTCAAGTCTTCAATCTCTGATAATTTATAAACGGCAGAACTAGAATCCATCTTTTCCACAATGTAGGCCTGATCTAACTCAAGTAAATCGAAAGTCTCATGATTATGTGAAGCAAAAAATAATTGTGCATTCTTTGCGTTGAATTCTTCGTTCTTAAAAATGGAAAGTAGTGCAAGTTCTACATCAGGATGATAAAATCTATTCGTTTCATCATAAATAACAATACCTCCTTTTTTAAAGGCGCTTAAAATATCATATATATAAGCAAATAATTCTCTGGTACCTGCTGACTCTTGCATGATATCGATACTCCCCGAGAAATTTTTATGGCTTACTTTAATAGAGATAGCGTTATTATCAGTGTTTACCTCTAGGCCATCAATGGAATCATCGAAACAACTCATCATTCCTTTTGTAGTTTCTAAAAATTCCTCTTTTCTATCTTTTGTATAAGAATTCAATGTAAGTGCCCTGTTTAGAATTGCTACTTGTGAAGGTATCATAGCATCTAATCCGTCAATCTTAAGAAAAAAAGAATCTCTGTGATTTACAAAATCAACCATAGCTTTCGCTCCAATATTAATCAAATGTGAAACAAAGGTCTGGTATTTTTGAATATTTATATTATCTAAATAATTTTTATATTCTTTATACTCAGGACCAAAACTTATGCCCAATCCCTTTCTCGTGAAAATTTCTTTTGGCTTTGCCGATTTCAAATTAAGAGTAATGAGATACAGACTCTCCTTTATTATATCGTTTCCATTTTTAATTTCTAAATCATATATATAATAGTTATCACCAAATAAAAAATCTATACCTAATTTTGTAGGCTTATCTTTGAAATTTTTGTGCACGTTAGGATGGCATAACATAACTCCACCAGCAAAACTTTGAGGTGAAATACTTTGAGGTGAAGACACTGTATACATCATACGGATAAGACCAACCATTGAGCCCAATATGTTACTCTTACCACTTGCATTTGCGCCAAAAAATCCATTTATTAGTGATATTTTTTCATTCTTTTTGTATGGGAAATATCCCACTTCTTTTTTTGCGCCTCCCTTTGTGAAATTCAACTCTATTTCTTCACCCACAGAATAAAAATTACCAACTCTTAATTTTGTTATCATATATTATATTTAACAAATTATTGTCATATTAATAGTATAATATACACTAAAATAAATGTCAAGTTTATTTTTTAACACTTTTATGGCATATTTTGTTAATAACGCTGAAATACCTCTAACGAAGTAATTCACCTGCAAAATATAAAAACACTACCCCAAAAGAAAACTATAATGTTTTTTTATAAATTCTTCAGCTTTATTTTGAATTCCTTCTTGCTCCAATAAAAAAAGATTTTTATTGCCAAACTTTTTAGTTTCTTCTGATATTAAACTTTTTGAAAAAATAATAATTTGTTCACTTCCCATATCCTCCGCTACATAAGGCTCTTCAATCATTCCAATTTTTCGATAAAGTTGGACGGCTGCATTATTACTTTCTAAATCAGTATATAATCTAAAATTTTTGTAACCCATTTCCCTAGCTTTTTCCATTGTCCAAGATAATATCTTTTTTCTATATCCCTTTCCCTGTTTTTCAGGCAGTACTCCATACCATCCACACCAAGCATCTTGAGGATATTCAAAATACGAATAAATTCCCGTAATGCCCACCACCTCATCAGTTTCATCTTTGCAAATCCACCCATCCAATACATCTCTAAAACTTTTATTTTCACAAATTTCTTTAATCTTGCTTCTATCAACATATGTTATTAAATTCAGAGCTCCATTTTCTGTCGGAAAAATTGTATTTTGAATTTCAATAGCTAATTTTAAATTATCCATCGAAACCTTTTCATATTTTAAAATTGAATCATTCATATTCTAAAAATATTATCCACCCTAATTAATAAATTGTGGATTAATTTAACTAAAATTACCACGGATTAATTATAAAATCAATAAATGAAATCAAAAAAGAACCCTGCGTGAAGTCATTAGACTTGCAGGGTTCCGCCTCCTATAAGAAAAGATTATGTTGTATCATATTCATGACCGCAATTTTTACATTTGTGGATGTGCACCCGATCCCCGCCATATAGCTCCTGGTGATCGGGGGCCATCTTCCCTCCGCATTTCCAACATTGCATGAAAGGATGATATATGGGCTTATCCAAGCAACACAAAGTGCAATGAAAGTGCTTGATAACATCATCTCCTCTTCCCCTTTCGTCAACACGAGGAGCGTAAGTTTTATCATACCCCATCACGTTTTCGAAAGAATGATCGCAAATTTTTTGCATCTCTGCAATCTCTCTTTGCAGGTCAATTATCAGCCCCTCGACGACTTTAGCCCTTTCCCAAAGTACTGGCGGTGTATTTTTCTCATCAAACATTTCATTCCCTCCTTTTTATACCGAACGATCCGGCAGGGTGTTAAGTTTTGCTAAAATTTCAGAAAGAAGATGTGATTTCTTCGCTAGCTCCGCAGCATGACCTAATTTAACAGTCACGCCAGGACAGCAGACTTTTTCACTGTCGCAAAGGTGTCTGTCTATAATTTCCCCTGCGACCATTCCTTTTCTGATAACAATTTCACCGATGGTCATATTCTTTTGGAAACAAGCCAGATAGGCTTTTTGATATACCAAGACGCCCGATAACCAATCAATGGCTTCATCCTGAGTCATATCGGCGGGAATATCTCCCTCTCCTTTTTTGAATTGCGCCAATCTTTTCTCTATCTCAGATATTTCCTCGATGAAATATCCGATCGGATCAACAGCCTTAATGCCTTTTGCAAGCGAGACTGCTTCAACGTGTTTTTTGGCATCGACCAATGTTACTTTGTTAAGTTCTGGCATGATAGTTTCCTCTCTTTGAGATTTTTGAAATAGATTGCGTTTCTTCACACAAACCCACAATCAAATAATCAACGATTTTAATTACTTAACTGTAAGTTTGTGGAATATAAAAATAAAAAGAACTGATATGATAAATTAGCACATAATCAAAAATTGGTCAATCTCTCTTTTAAAAAAAATCTTCGTAAATTTTCTAATTAAAAAAGCTGGTAACCATAACGATGGTCCCAGCTTTATCTTGCGCAGTCAAACTTGACTGTTTTTATTTTTTATTTTTTTCTACGCCGATTGCCAAACAGCTCTTGGCAAAACCCGCGACTAGTTCTTCGGCAAGAATTTCCGAAAAATCATCTCGGCCTTCTATGAGTCCTCGCTCAAAAACTTTCATGGTCATCAAGGCGGAAAAGTTATGGCCACTGAGATTGCCAGCGACAAATTTTCTGACAAATTTTTCATAAAAATCTTGCTTCTTTTTGTTTGCCGATAGAAAATCGAGAAATTTTCTAAGGAATGCCTCACCCTCTGCATTTCTTTCTCTGCTTAGGCCACCCAAAAAAGCAAGTTGTTTCACAACTTCATTGACGTCTAAGCCAAGAATTTCTCCTCCCAAATCGACCCTCTGTCCAAAGGGAACAAAGGTGCCATCGGAAACTACTTTCAAATTTGCACCCATCACAAATATGGGCACTCCAAAGCCGGGTAGCATATTATTGTTTCCGATTGTTTTTAGTGTTGTCCAATACATCCTTTCGGCATGATTTTCTGCAATACTGAGATGCTTCTTTCTATCCAGGCTGATGATATCGATCATAACAATTTCGCCAAAGTTATGGAATCTCAGACTAAGAATATACGGTTGCTTCTCTTTGGCTTGATTGCCATTTTCGATAAAAATACGGATAAAAATTGGAATAGTGCTACCAATTTTTTTTTCTCCGCTAGAAATTGCAAAACATCTGCTGATATTTTCACCTCTTACATTCTGATAGGCTTCTTGAAAAGATTCTTCAAGAAAAGTATGCCTTAATTCCTCGCCACCGATAATTCTCATAATTTCCTTCTCTTACTCTCTTTTGCTTTTTGATAAAACAGAACAATTTTGTTCTGCGGACTAAAAACTAGCTTAATACATTACCTCTAACATGTCAACGCAAAATACAATATTTGCACACGGAGCTTAATAATCTTTGTGTCCAAAATTCTTTAAATCTTTTTTGGTATTCTTAATAAACTTTCCGAACTGACGATTTTTGGCTTTCTTTTCAAACTGAGTCATTTCATAATGCTCTGTTTCTTTTTTAAGATTGATGTAATTTGTATATTTATCTTTATCTATTTGCCCAGTTTCTAGTGCTGTTAATACTGCGCAATCAGGTTCATGAATATGAGTGCAATCAACGTATTTGCACTTCTTTGCTAGCGCTGTTAATTCATCAAATAAATCATCAATGCCCGCTCCCACGTCGGTCATCCCCACTTCCCTCACTCCAGGATTATCAATTACAATTCCTCCGCCTGACAAAAAATACATTTCTCGCGTAGTGGTCGCATGCTTACCTCTTCCTGAGCGCTCTCCAATGTTTTCAGTTTTTATAATTTCTTCTCCCAACAGTTTATTAATAAGAGATGATTTTCCTACGCCCGATGAACCCAAAAAACAATAAGTTTTATTTTTGATAATATATTTCTTGAGGCGCGCTAAACCTTCTTCAGTTAAGTTGCTAGTGGGGATAATTTCTGCGTCGCCAAGTCTGTTTTTTATTTCCGTTAACTTTAATTCTAATTCTTCTGGCGAAATCAAATCTATTTTATTAAGGATAACGACTGCTTGAATTTTTCCATCTCGAGCAATAGCTAGATATCTTTCGATACGATTTAAGTTATAATCCCTGTCCACCGATTCAACCACAAAAGCCGTATCAATATTGGTAGCAATGACTTGAGTTTCATCTTTACCGCTATGTTTTCTTTTTATAATTGTTTTTCTGGGCAGTACTTTTTGGATTATGGCTTCTTTTTCTCCTGATTCAGCAAACGCCACCCAATCGCCCACGGCCGGATAATCTTCTTGCGACATTGCTTTAAAAATTTGTTTGCCGGTTATTTTTGCCAGATATTCACCCTTGGTATTTTTAATTTTATAAGCTCCCTTGTACTGAGCAATTACTCGCGCAATTTCAAAATCGCCCAATCCAAGTTTCTCGCGATTAGTTTGGAAAAATTCATCCCACCCCAAATATTCAATTGTTATTATTTTTTCTTCCATGTTTAGTATTTTACCATCAAAGCTCTCAATATCCTACTCGGGCATAAGCAATATAGCTTCAAATAAGTCCCAAAAGTCTTCATTTTAAACCTTATAGGACTTACGCGTTTGAGACAAGACAATATTCAAACGCGTAAGTCCTGCCTTAAATAAAATTAAATTGACTATTTCCAAAAAAAGCTATAAAATTAAAGTGCTTATAGTGTTCTATGCCGTTAGTTTTTAGATAATCAACCTAAATTCAAAACTATGGAAACACGAGAAACTACAAAAAACCCAATTATTCCTGTTAATATTAATAAGAAAAAAATTTCCATAATCGGCTCCGGCTTTGTGGGAAAAGCCGCTGGGAAAGGCTTTCTGAGCCTGGGCCATGATGTAACCTTTGTTGATATTAACACCATTCTTATTGAATCTCTCAATAAGGAAGGCTTAGAGGCGTGCAATATCGGAGCAAGTTGCTCCAATGATCGCGACATTTACGTGGTCAGCGTCCTTACTCCAACTATTAATGATCACCTAGATTTTCGTTTTATTGATTCCGCCCTAGCTAGCCTCGGACGCGTCCTTAAAAGTAATGCCAACTGGCCCTTGATAATAATCCGCTCCACCGTCCCTCCGGGAACAGTGGAAAAGCGCTTTGCTCCAATTCTGGAAAAATATTCTGACAAAAAAGCGGATAAGGATTTTGGCATTGCTATGAACCCTGAATTTCTTCGCGAGGTTAGCGCTGAAGAAGATTTCATGCATCCTTGGATTGTCATCCTTGGCAGCCGCGAACCCAGAGTCGCTCAAATTCTCCAGGAGCTCTATCAACCTTTCAACTCACCCATCATTCACATGACTATCAAAGAAGCTGAGATGATGAAATACGTGCACAACATCTATAACGCCAATAAAATCTCTTTCTTCAATGAGATGCGCCTCGTAGCTGAATCAGCCGGGGTTGATGCTGATAAGATTTTTGAAGCTGTGGTTGAAAGCGCTGAGGCTTCTTGGAATAAAAAATATGGCATCCGAAATTTCGGGCCATTTGATGGTTCTTGCTTGCCCAAAGACACGTTAGCCTTCTTGAATTGGGCTAACGAAAAAACAAAAAAGAAAATGCCCCTCTTGCACGCTGTTATCAAAATCAACGAGCATCTGAAAGAAAAAGAATACTTGGGATATTAAAATCCCATATCGATGTTGTTTTATCCATTAAAAGAATAATTTTATGGACGCATTATTTTCTTTTTTAAATCATTTTAATTATCTTTTGCTTTTTTATATCCCCATCGGCATCATTGGATTTTGGCGCTGGAGTGTTTGGATTATTCGAAAAATAATTTCTCTTTTTTATCGTCCGCCCCAGGGAGATTATCAAACCACTCTTTCCATCATTACTCCGGTTTATAATGAAGATCCGGGAATGTTTCAACTGGCCTTGCAGTCTTGGAAAATCAACCAGCCGGATGAAATTATTGCTGTGATTGACTATACAGACAAAAGTTCAATTGAAATTTTCAAAGAATTTTCAAAGAATTTTTCCGGTGCCAAATTAATCGCCACCAAAAAACCTGGCAAGCGCCCCGCCCTAGCCGATGGCGCTCGCGTAGCCACAAGTGAAATTATCGCCTTTGTTGATAGCGACACTATCTGGAGCCCGGATATTAAAGACAGGCTATTGGGCCCTTTTGCCGACACTGAAGTTGGCGGACTGGTAACCAGGCAAGATATTTTAAAGCCCGATACTCTGGCGCGAAAATTATTTAAAATTCTTTTAGACGACCGCTATCTGTTTGAATATCCTTTTCTCGCTACCGTAAGCGACGCCATGCTTTGTATCTCTGGACGAACTGCCGTCTATCGCCGAATCGCGATCATTAATGAATTAAAAAAACTCGAAAATGAAAAGTTTTGGGGCAAAAAAATGATTAGTGGCGATGATAAATCCCTTACCAATTTTATTCACGCCAAGGGCTGGAAAACTCGCTATCTAAAAAACGTTACAGTTTACACCAATGGCACACCAGACATCGTCAGCTACCTCAAACAAAAAATACGCTGGACCAGAAACGGTTTGCGTTCTGATTCCCGGGTTTTATTAAGTGGCTGGCTTTGGAAAAATCATAAAATATTAGCTCTTCACATGCTGGACAAATTAGTTTCGCCCGTAACGCTTCTGATTGGCCTTTCTTATTTCACAATCTCGCTTTATTTCGGCCACTGGCAAATCGCTCTTATTATTGCCATTTGGTGGATGTTGAGCCGCATCATAAAAATATTTCCCCACCTCAGAGAAAAGCCTGCTGACATTTTTATCTTGCCACTCTACATCATTACTACTTTTGCCATCGCCGTAATTAAAATTTATGCCTTAGTCACCATCGATAAACAAAGCTGGATTACTCGCTGGGATAGAAGCCGTTTAAAAAGTTTTACTTTTTTAGAAAACTTCGCAACTTACATAGCAACTTTTTCTATGGTTTTTGGAATATTTTTCATTATTTTTTCTTACAAAAACACCACCTTAAAAATGGTTTCACCCCAAGAGTTAGAGGCATCAACACTTCAAAGAAATAATCTTAAAAATAAAAATAAACTTCCTTCAATTTTTACACCAGAAAAACCGCGCCCCGCTAGCGCTGAATTAGAAAGCCAAGGAATCGAACTTGCCAAGGAAAATCAATCCGATCCTTACGGCTATTACATCTCAAAAATCGACGAAACTTTGCCTTTATTAGAAAAAAGATTTAATTTAATCTCAACGGGGAAAATTTTAAACGCCGATACAAAAGCGCCCATTCCAAGATTCACAATTCTTAGCCCCGGCACAAAAGTTGCTATTGCCATAAAAGATTTGCACAGTCCCATCAGTCTTAATTTATTAAACGTTTTTGCCAAGCCCATAAACGTTACCTATGATGCGCCTAGCAACACAATTTTTGTAAAACAGGGAGGAAGTGTCGCGACACTCGGCAGAATAAATCGCGCCCTCGCTCTGGAAAATAAACATCTTCTCCAGCAGCTATCTCCGGGAGAATGGATTTTGCGGGCCAATCTTTATATCGGCAAAGATGTAACTTTAATCTTAAATAGTCCTGAGACAAATTATTTAAAATTAAAAAGCAACCGCGATGATTTTGTCTGGCTTCGCTCCGAAACTGGCAACATGCTTTTTTCCAAAACAAAAATTACCTCTTGGGACGAGCAAAACAACACGCCTGATTTTAATTATGCAAATGGCCGAGCTTACATCACTGCCAAAAACAGCGGGCGCATGGACATCCTTAATTCAGAGCTTGCTTACCTCGGCTATGCCGGACTGCCCAAGCGCGGCGGACCGTTTGGCGGTTCCTATGGAGTTTCTTGGAAAATCAAAAGCCAAGGATTGCATGACCGCTTGCTCACTGGCGTAGTAACCGGCAGCAAATTTCACAATAACTATTTTGGAGCTTATACTTTCGGCGTAACAGGAATAGTTTTTTCAAAAAACGAATTTTATGACAACATCGAATACGGCCTAGATCCACACGATGATTCTAATAATTTATTAATTGAAAATAATCTCGCTTATCAAAATGGCAATCATGGAATAATTCTTTCCAAGCGTTGTTTCGATAATACCATCGTTGGCAATATCTCTTACAATAACCGTTTGCATGGCATAATGTTAGATCGTAGCTCCAATAATAATTTAGTCCAAAAAAACACAATCTACGGCAATGTGGATGGCATTGCAATCTATCAGTCCAATAGAAATATTATTTTGGATAATGACATCCATAACAATATCCGTGGCATCCGGTTGAATGAGGGCGCCCAGGAAAATTTCTTAAAAAATAATTCTATCACTAAAAACAGCAATGGTTTCTATGTTTATGATCGAGCCGAGAAAAATATTTTGACAAATAATTCTGTTTTGGATAATAAAATTGGAATTACGTTAAAAAATGCCAATCAAAATATCTTCTTTGATAATTTCAAGACTCTTGAAAATACCAAGGATGGCGTTATAGCAAAAGATGCTTATGAAAACAATATTCAGTAAGAAAATTTACACCCAGCTGTTCCTCTCTTTTTTGATTGTGCTAATTTTTGCCGTTATTGGTGTCCTGATTCTCAGAAAAACTCAACAATTGGAAAAAGAACGTTTTTTCGCTGGAGAACTTCAAATCGATACCGTTTCAGATTCGCGCGCGCTGGGTTATTCTGGCCAAAGAAAGCTTGTTCAAGACAGCGCGGGAAATATTTTTGTCGGCTACAGAAAAGACTATCAAAAAAATGCAGAAATCTTTATCGCGAAAATTTCCCAAACCCTATCTGATTGGCGCATCTCCGGCACCGAAAAACCAATCGTCTCCATTGAAAGAAATAATGACCAACGCGTCCCCTCCTTGGCAATTGATGCGAAAAATACTTTGCATGTTGTCTGGTACGGTTCCGACACGGAAAACAAAAAAAATAATCGCCAGATAAAATATTCCCGCAAATCTTCAGACGCTGAAAATTGGGAAAGCTGGCGCAACATCGCTCATGTCAGTGGCTATGAAAATGATGAACTTTGGCAAGAGCATCCGATGCTTTTAGCTGGAAAAGACGATATGCTCTATGTCGCTTGGGAGGGGAAAGATGAGGAAAATGAAAAACAGCAGATCAAATTTAGCAAATCAAATACTGGCGGATCAGTCTGGACAAAATGGGAAAATATTTCTCCATCAAAAAATAATACCCAATCGCGGCCTGTTTTAGTTGAAGATAAAGATGGAAAACTTTATTTATTTGCTTATTCATCTTTGGGAAATGAAGACAATTTGCAACAGATTCAATACATAGTTTCTTCAGATCAGGGAGAAACTTGGACCGCTTGGCAAGTAATCTCTGATTCCTTTTTTGACTCCAGGCACATTAGTGTGACTGTTGATAAGCTGGGAAAAATACATGTTGTCTGGAGAGCTCAATCAATGATTAATGGACCAAGCCAAATAATTTACCGCAATTTTTATGATGACCGCTGGTCCGAAATTGAAATCGTTTCTCCTTCAGAAAAATACCAATTTTTTCCCAATATTGGCACCAATCAATCTGGCGCAATTTATGTTTCTTGGATGGAAAGCCCGGATCCAGCCGAATTTCCCCGAGAAAATCCAACTGGCAGTCTGGGATTAATTTCTTTTTTGAAAAAAGAAAAGTTTCAACCTCCATTCAAAATTTCCGAAAAAAATAATATTCTTTATCCCAATCTAAGCGAAAAAATTAACCTTGATAAATTTGTTCCGGTTTTTTATGCCCAACAACTAAACGAAAAAGAACTTAACTTAAAACTTAAATTTTTCGACAGTAGCAAATAATATTCAAACACGCAAACTCTAAATCAGATTATTTTAGGGTTATGAACTACACTTTACAATAGGATCGAATTTTTTGGAAAAATCACCCACGCAGATTCCCTTGCCACAATTTGTAACCGTATTTCCGCAGATTGTTTGCGGAGAACGCATAACTTTTACACCGCCATTTTTATTGTCATAAATATTATTAGCGCTCACAATATTATTTATTCCATCGCTCTTTTCATCCCCGCCTAAGCGCACTCCTGCTCCCAAACAGCCAAAGATTTGGTTGTTGCGAAAAATATTGCCACTGCCACGCGCATCCAAGCCGGCCGATTCAGTATCTTTCTGCCCGGTACATTTATTTCTCTCCACAATATTCCCCGAAGAAGATTCTTTAATATCGACACATTCATTACCCTGCGTATCAATCACATTATCATGGATCCAATTCTCGTTGGATTGGTCTGGATCAGCCGTCGGATTTTTTCCATCTTTCCGCTGTTCTGGAGCTGTCCCAATATAAACTCCTTCTCCATTTTTTCCGCCACCATCAAATTTAAAATCAACCACTCCGCAATTAGTGATTACATTATTAACAATTTCGTTTTTGGTCGCAAAGTAACGCAAACGGATGCATTCTCCGCCCGCGTTTTTAATGCTCATATTTTTAATTTTAAGGCCACTTACTCCATTCTTATTTTCCTTTCCAAGAGCATATATTAATTTATCTCGATAACTCTCCGCTTTTTTGGCTGAGTCAAAAAAACCATCAACAGTAAACCCGTCCAAAATAATGTAATCATGATTAATTTCGATTACTCGTCCTTTTCCTCCGCCCTTCACAATAGACTCCGCCGTCCCCTTGATTATAATGGGAGCATCGATATTGCCATTGCGTTTGGAAACAAAGTCTTGCAGATATGTTCCTTTGGTTAGATTTATTGTCTCGCCTGACTGAGCCAGATCAATAGCTTTTTGTATCGATTTAAAAGCTTTGACTTCAGACAACCCATCGGCGCTATCGCTACCAGATGGACTGACATAATAATTTACTGCCACGACATCGGGAGTGGCATCTGTTGCCTCTTTTCTGACACTCTCTTCGGAAATAGCTTGATACTCCAGAGGCTTATCCTCCACTACAGCCATCTCTCCGGATGCAGGTTCTCCACTAACAGCTTGCACTGGCGTATTGTTTTTTGCTGAGAAAAAATAATACAATAAAAAAAATAACCCAATAATAAAAAGAGTTATCGAAACAAAACCAAATAATTTTTTCATATTTATTTAGCGGAGAAATATTTAATTTTCTTGCGCGATCTCCTTATTTCGAGCAAGGTGATAGTAATTATACGCTACAAATAGAAATGCGTCAATTAAAAAAATCTTACATAAATAAATCCTACATTGCCATGATCATATTGTATTGATACAATTATCATAAAGAAGCTATAAACATTATAAATTTAGCTATGACAAAATGCATAATTTGCAACAAGGAAGCGGAAACAAAAACAAAGTCGATTCTCAGAATATTAAAATCAATTAAAACTTCTTCAGGAGGAATATTGGGAAATAGAAATTACTTGGAAATGATTTACAGCCAAACAAATAAAGATGGAAAATGGAATTGGATGTTTAGCAGTTTTGGAGAAAATTAGAATATTATCATTATAAGTTTTATATAAAATATAACAATAATTATGTATCAAAGACCATGCACAATAAAAGAAATTAGAAGGAATTACCCAGATAAAGCTGAAGAATTATTGAATGATCCGATTCATTGTTGGCGTGCAGAAACAGGGATAGAATTGATACATAAAGAACCGACTCTCAAAGAGCAGAAAAGAATCTGGGAGAATTGGAACGAGATGACTGATGAAATGAAAAAGGAGAGTGATTCGAAGTGTATAGAGTTTTTTGGTAAAGATAATATCTCGCATAATAAGGAAATTATGCTAGATTGGAAAGAAATTTAAGAAGTATTGTAACAAATAAATTAATTTTGTATTTAAATTTTATGCACTTATCGGAAAACGACATTCATCTTTTTTACAAACTTCATCCGGCATTGTTATTTTATGTCAACAAAAGGCTGGGCATTTTGACAGACAACATTAAAACGCCTGATGAATTGAGACAGATTAATGTAGAAAAAATACTAAAGGTTCGAAACAAATTATTTGAAAACATTCAGCTAATTGATGATTTTGCGAAAGAAAATCCGTTTGGATTTTCCCAGGAAGAGCTAGAGATTGTTTCCAGTTGGAAACAATATGTGAGAGGAAAATTTTTTATCATCAAATATTTAAAAAATTACGCTGTATTTTTGAACGACAAAAAGCCGCCTAAAGCTTATGGCGTTAAAGCGCTAGTCAGTTCTTTTGAAGATACTATAGGAGATTATTTCCCTATTATGGTTGACGCTATACTTCTGCCTTTTAAGAAGTGCCTGACTTATGATGGATTTCTTCTTTCTAAAAATATATCTTTTGGCAGAGGAATTAGGCTTGATCTTAACGAAGAGTTTAAAATAGCCGAAGCTCAATTCGGAATCATTGAATCTCTATCTGGCATTGAGCAACCGAAACAAGATACAGACGAAGAAAAGCTAAGGCGTTATTTAAAAACTGATGCGAGCCGCCAGCACTTTTCTAAGGAGATATTTGAACTTATTAGGAAAAATCATAAGCTGGAAATTATTTATCATCAGGAAGGAGGAAAAAAATATGTTCGTTCATACAAAAAGGATTTGCGCGATATCGGAATTTTGAACGGATGGTTTGGAATTCTTCAGGGGATATTAATTGTAAGCGGAAGCACAGAAGAAGATGTAGCCAAGACAATTAAAAAAATTGTTCCATTAAAGAGACAAGATCTTGTGTTTATATTTCAAATTAAAAACGGGAAGTAAAAAAACTAATTTTTGGATGTGAGTAATAAAATCTTATGGAAAATAAAAAAATCCAACAAACGAATAAGAGTCGTGAAAAAAGGATTTATGACGAGATTATTGTTGACTGTTATGATGAGATAGAACAAATGATGGGCTGGTGGTATTATTTGGACAATACTTTGAAATTTCCCTTTACAGCCAAATGCATCAAGACAAAAAACATATCTCCTTTAAAAATAGGCGAAACCGTAAAAGCAATTGGGATGGGTGCGCTTGAAGATTGCGAAAGCGATATGTTTGTCATTATTGAATGGTGCGGACGCAAACTTGGTGTGCCGTTTGCGCAATTGGAGCCTGCCAAATCTCATACGCAAGCTGGGCAAGTCGCGGAAGATTGGCGCTATTGGTCGAGACATTAACCACTTAAATCTTAAATGCAATTTCTTTGTAATCAAAAGGTGTTTCTCTTTTGAAATGTAGTTTGGTAAAATAAAGCTATATGAAAAACATAAAAAAGAGTTATCACGATATATCGCAATAACTCTTTAACTTCAAAACAAAACTACCTTTAATCCAAGAATAAAAAAACTGATACTTTTTCTAAGAAGAAAGCTCTCCAAGTTTCTTGTCTAGAAATTCTAAATCTTCAGGGCTATTCCAACCCAGAGCTTTTTTCAATTCTTCTCGACTTGCACAAAAACTTAATGCTTTGGCAAGCGCTTTGTTATTACAGTTTGTTCCTTCAGTAATCCTTACCGCTTCTTCGAGATTCGGTGCTTCGTCTATCAACTGATTAATTTTATCCTCATATAGATAATTCAACTCTTTGGAAACATTCCACATCGTTATAGTCTTTCTCAATTTATCGTAAGTTGAGCAGAAACTCAATACTTTTATAAATGCTTCTTTATAGTCTTCACTAGAAAACGTATTTTCAAAAGCACTCAGAGCCTCTTTGAGATTTGTAGCCTTGTGGATATTCTCAAAAGACAATTCAAGCCATCTTTTTTCAGCAAAATCATTCAAACGGTAGCGTGAATCCTGTCCTCCACAAATAACTGAATGGTATTTTCGCACATCGCTTATCGTTGCACAAAATTCCTCCATTTTTCCCCAAGCATATCTTCTTGCTTGCGTACCTCGGGGCGCAGTTCGATAAGCCATCACAGCTTCCTGAAAATTAGTAGCCCGATCAGCTTCTTTGATGGAAATATCACTCCATTTCTGGCGAAGTTTTTCTTTTTCTTTTTTGACTCTCGCAATTAATTTTGAGTACTCAGCTTTTACCTTGGCGACTTCAGGACTATATTTAGCTTTTTTGTGCATAACTTCCTCCTTTATTATGTTTAAAAAGAACAATTAACTACTATTAGTTAACTCTTGATATTACTCTTAATTGACCAATATTTCAATACAATTGACCATACTTTTACATAATATAGACTATTTTACGCCATTTTTAAGTTTTATTTTTCAATTTTATTGACAATTATTTTAAATTATGCTATCATTTAGCCATTATTCATTAACATAATTATATGACTCAAGATCCTATCTTATTAAAACTTTTAAAAGACGCCGGACTCGATGATAAAGAATCTCGCATTTATTTAGCTATGCTTTCTGTTGGACACACAACCGTGCAAGACATCGCCAAAATTTCTGAACTTAAACGCCCTATTATCTATGTGGTTTTAGAAGATTTAATCAAAAAAGGTTTTGCCAACATTATTCCCAATAAAAAAATAAAAACTTATCAAGCCACTGATCCTGGAGCAATTTCCGCGCAGATGCAAACTACCGCTAAAAATTTCTCGGAAATGCTCCCTATCTTTAAAACTCTTTCCAACCAAAAAAGCCAGAAACCAAAAATTTCTTTCTTTGATACCAAGGAAGGCATCCAAAAAATATATGATGAAATAAATAGACAAAAATCTGCCGTGTTCATCGCTAGCAATGCGCGTCTTAATCATTACTTTCCAGGTGCATCTAAAGATTGGCAGAAAAGCTATAAAACTGGATACAATAAACTAATAAGCAGAACAATAGTTCCCCATCATCCTGATGATATAAAAATTGCCAAAGATTTTTTGCATGTAACGGACAAAGTTCAAATTCGCACGCTTTCCGTATTTGATGAATGTAATATGGATATCGCAGTCTATGGGAATAAACTTGCTATAACAACATTTGAAGATGTGCCTTTTCTGGTGGTTATTGAATCCAAAGCAGTTCCGACATTCTTTCTTCCAATATTTGAAATTCTTTGGAAGAATGCAAAGAAAATAACTTAAGGGCAACTGTGGAATAATTTTGCCACATTTTATAATAACTGAAGATGAGCGATAGTTGTCATAATCATATTGTATTGATACAATTATCATAAGAAAGTTATAAACATTATACCAATCACAATAACAGTTATGTCCAACAAATTCAAAAACATGTCTCGAGAAGAGATAGAAAGTTTTATAAACGAAGACCGTATCCGCCAAGAAGACGTGGCGGATTTAACCAAAGCGTTGCAAAAAATGGGACTTTCCAGTTCTATTACTTTTGTCGATGACCGAAATTCTATGGAAGGAAAAGCGGCGACGGAGTATATCCAAGCGCACCACAAAATCCCAGACGAATATTATACTGCCATGCCAGAGAATGAAATTGAATGGGCTAAGAAAATTATCTTTAGTGAGAAAGCTCTTACTGAAGACAAGAAAAGAGCGTTGATTGTTTTGGCTCATGTTGGACGGACAGATGTTTATAAAATACTGAAAGAATATAAAGAAAGCTCCGGTCCAGATGCTGAACTCAAACTTTGGGCGGATATGGCCTCAAAAGAGTGTCAAAATTTTTTAAAAAGCGCCATCCTAGATGAACCATTTATTGATATCAAAAAGATGACGAAAATCGGCCGCAATGATCCGTGTCTTTGTAATAGCGGGAAAAAGTATAAGCGTTGCTGCGGTGCTTGAAATTCTGCGGTAAATAAAAAAATCAAACAAATCATTTATTATATTTTAACTATTTGTCTAAAACGGTCCTTGTATTCTTAACCTTCAATTTTTATTATTTTTTCTTCCATATTGAATATATTAACATATATAAAACAGAAAACCCACCGAAGCGGAAGGTTTTCCGTGGTGGGCTGGATTTATCCATTTGGAGGTTTAGCACATAATGTAAAACCCTTCCCCCATACTAAATCAAGTTTTACAGAGAGTTCATGTCTCAAATACGGTCCTTCTAAATCCAGAAGTTGAGAAAGAGCGACCTTATCCTCATCGGATATTTTAGCGCGAAACTCACCACCTACCGATGAACCATAAATTCCATAACTCGGATTGGCCTCCTTTAGTGTAATTCCACCGTGCTTGAAGACTATTTCATTCCCTTCAAAAACTACATCAGCTTTACCTAGAGATTGAGCCGTTATAAAGGAAATACAGAAGCCTTCAGCATCTGTATCTCCGATACCCTTGATAGTAAAGCCAGTAATAACGCCAGCGCCATTTTTTTCAACATCAAATTTAATATTATTCATGATTAGCTCGCTCCCTAAATATTTTATCTATGTGGAAGACCAATACAGGCATCCTCATTTTCGAACCACCCTTTATCACCCAGGCAATCACAAAGACAATAAAATAAATTTTCATCCTCCGAAGTCGTAAACACAACGTCCAACTCGTAGGGATTTGCCGAAGACAATTTCGGTAAAATATTCTCAACATAAACGTACCATGCTTGACCAGGATAAAGTTCGATACAAGCTCTCTCGCAAACTACTGAGTCTTTATTCCAACAGTTAACTTTTGAAAATCTTATTCCGCAACAATCAACAATGACGATTTTCTCTGTTTGTTTAAATAACATGTTTCCCCCTTGAATATACAATTTTTTATACACTTCTCCTCACCATTTCCAGCTATCTCATTGAAATTGTAAATCCTGTGCTCAAACCCTCCATAGAAAATTATTGATGTTTTTAACCCTATTCTCCTAGCAAAATAAAAAAGAGCTAATTAAAAAAGCATACCGCATTAATAGCTCTTTTGTCAATGTACACCTAGCTCTTTTATCTTTGCCTTCACTTTGCTTTCAGGTGTTTACTAATTTTACATAAGGTGCTATATTTCCAACAGTATTGTAGCATCTCTCTATTATTTTTTAGATTTATTCTGCAATGCAATATTAATAAAATAAACTATCTAAAAATAAAAAACGTTCTTTAAAAGGAGACTTCTGATGAACAAACATGCGGCTAAACTCGACAAAAGAGAATTATTGCTAGTCATTGGAAAATTATCAGGTGAAATAGAGCGGACAGTTGATGCCCTAGAGAAAGTGCTACCTCTGCTGCAATCACTCTATTTTCATACTATGTGCGTTGCACAGATAAAAGAAGCCCGAAAAACTTGGGAAAAATTAATCCGCTTTATTTGGCTAGCGGCTAACTGGAAGCTTCACTCAATGCCTGAGATAGAGGAGGAAATTTCCGAGATTTCCGTTTTGAAATTTTTGGAAGTCATCTATCTTTTCGAACAAGAGGTGGATCAAGGAATTAAAGACTTAGAGTCAACAGCTGAATGGCTTATAGAAAATGATAATAATGATATAAAATATCCATTAGCAGGCGACGAGATTCTAAAATCCATGCGAGCGGCTATTTTTAAGAACAACCAAGATGAACCTACTGATTATCTGAGCTATACAGAAATGACTGGTTATTCATCTGAAGCACTAAAAATAGCCTATGAATGTTTAACTCAAGCAAATGAATCTGAAAATAATTTGCGCGAGTTCATCTATTTCATAGAGTTAGCAATTAAAATCGAGAATGCTGACATCGAGCTACAACCACCCTCACCAAAAACAGAACTGCCATTATTCAAATTCTGTCCTGCCAGCTGAATTATCTCAACCGCAACCTTTCACCCAGCCGTAGTCATTGACCGCGGCTG
>DOKP01000044.1:18814-20169 GCA_003510795.1 Candidatus Moraniibacteriota bacterium
GTAGTCATTGACCGCGGCTGGTTTTTAATTTGGCAAAATAAAAAATTAGAGCAACAAGCGAATCGCTTGTGGCTCTATAAAGTTGAGAAGTTTCCGATGTTATTCTTGGGTGATTTCCAGGTAGGCCACTCTGCCAAGTGTTTCATCTTCTAGAATGCTCTCTAGATCTTCTGGGCTTATGATTTCAAACCCATGCTCGGCATCCCGCTCATATTGTTTAATATGATAGGCAAAAACATAACCGTCCTCCCTGAGCGTTACCTGTTCGGCGAAATCACCTTCAAACTTGGTTTGACTGCTAAACCCGTAAGCGGATTTAGAAAGCAAACTTTTCTCTCTGACTTTAGTTACGAACTTCTGCCAAAACTTCTCTCCTTTTTTTCTGATAGCAGAAGAATCGATACGAACATACCCAGGGTATTGAGGACTGAAATTTTCAGTAGGAAACTGCGCCATTTCCAGGGAGCTTTCCAATACAGCCTGCCTGAAAAATTCCGTGCCCAAACTCATCCCCACTGCAACAACAAAAAAACCAGCATTTCCCATTCGGATTTTCTCTGTATTCATTTTCTTCTCCTCGCGTTGATTGATAATAGTTTATTGACCTATTTAAATTACTTTCCTCATCGGAAATATAAGGCTATCACGCAGATTATTTTTTGTAAAGAGAAAAGTACTGTTTTAAAACGAACCGGTTTTTACTTCACCTGCCCGCTTATAATTAGCAAAAATAACACCTTTTGGCGAAACCTGGCTATCTGTTAATTTAAAGGCTCGAGGAATTGTACCCTCAGCAAAGAGACGCTTACCTGAGCCAAGTGTGATAGGAAAAATTTTAAGCCACAATTCATCCACCAAATCATGTTTCAAAAGCGTTTGAATGAGATTGCCACTGCCATGCACTTGCAAATCAGGGCCAGCTTGTGTTTTAAGTTTTTTCACCTCCTCGGCGACATCTTCTGTAAGCAACACAGAATTATCCCAATCAAGTTTTAACGATGCGTCATGTGAAGCAACATATTTAGTAGCCTCATTAATGCCAGGCCACTGATCCTCGTGGCTTGGCCAATAGCTGGCAAATATTTCATAAGTTTTTCTACCTAAAAACAGATCAAAGGGTCTCTTCATTTGCTCATTCATAATTTTGCCCGCAAAATCATCAAAATACGGCACAGTCCATCCGCCGTATTTAAATCCGCCCGAAGTATCCTCTTTGGGTCCGCCCGGCGCTTGCATGACTCCATCGAGCGTAATAAACGTAAGTACAATAATTTTTCTCATATAATTATACTTTAAAAAATTAATTATTCCCCCTCCATCTTGTACTCAAGGGGGAGGTTGGGAGGGGGTTTCTT
>DOKP01000013.1 GCA_003510795.1 Candidatus Moraniibacteriota bacterium
ATTTCGAATTTTTAATTTTGAATTTCGATTGAATTTTGAATGACTAAATTATTAAAAAAGAAAGCGTGTTTGGGTGTCATTGCGAGTCGGTACTCCGACGTGGCAATCTCTCACATTTCGTGGAAGCGTTAAGTTTTCTGGAAGCGCTATTGACTTTCGGGCATTTTTATGCTATACTTTTAAGTTAGCTCGTTTCTTAACAATTTAGTGTAAATTTCCATCACCCAACCTTTATCCTTAGTTAGTCGTCTAATTTGGGATAAATATTGAGTGATGGAGCGAGATTTTTTAAGGTAGTTTAACCTAGGCAGGGGAGAAAAAGCAATGGAATATTTCAAAATTATCGGTGTTGTTGTTATTATTATTGCAGCTTTGGCAATATTCTATTTTGCATTAAAGGCTGCAGCAAGTGGCGTTAGAGAATTTATCAATGAAGTAGTTCCTCTAAAGAGAGAAATAACCAAAACCGAGGGTTTTGTCATTACTCTTATTATTTTTTTGCTCATAGCCAATAACTGAACCGCCAAAAAAATCGCTATAGTGGGCTGGTGGACGTGGTTCTTGTAAATAAAACCATATCCCCGAAAAAATAAGCAGGAAAAAAAGAGGAAAAACGAAAAGCCGATTGCGGAAAACTGCAGTTCGGCTTTTTAAATTTGGTTTTTTAAAAGGTAATTAATTATAGATGTTGAATTTAATAGATCTCTCCACTCCTATTTTTTTGAGTACAGAAAAATATTCGGTCGAGATGACATACGCGCAATAGATGTAAACCTTGGTTTAATTAAACTTTAAAGATTTATTTAGTCGGAATGACATATTTTTGGGATGTTTTTGCTTTATAAACTTTATGAACTTTAAAAACCTTACAAACTTATTAAAAGTGTTGACAAGATATGGGCAAGTGGGGTAAAATGGTAGTGTAATGCAGTTGAGTGGGGAAGAGTGGGTTTTTCTTTACGAATTACTAAACTGTACGAATATACGAATGAGAATACCCCCGTAACCAATTTTAAAAAATGTTTTATAGAGTTTATTAGTATATTTGTATCAATTTGTAATTAGTAAAGAAAAACGCATGTTTATCGGAGAATATCAACATACAATTGATCCTAAAAAAAGGGTGGCGATGCCATCGAAATGCCGGGTTGAACTTGGGAAAAAAGTAGTGATAACTCGCGGAATGGACAAATGTTTATTTATTTATCCGATGAAAACTTGGGAGAAATTAGCGGAGAAATTGGGTAGCTTGCCAGTTGGAGAATCAGGCACCAGAAGTTTTATTCGTTTGATGTTAGCGGGAGCAGTGGATGTGGATTTGGACAAACAAGGAAGAGTGCTAATTCCTGATTATCTAAAAGAATACGCGGGATTAAAAAAAGATGTAACGGTAGCAGGACTTTTTGATAGATTGGAAATTTGGGATAAATCTAAATGGAGTGTATATAAAAATAAAGCTGAGAAAAATAGTGATGAGATAGCAGAGCAGTTGGGGAAGTTGGGAGTGTATTAAAAAAGTTGATAGGTTTTAAGTTATAGTTTGTAGCTTTAAAATAACTATTTAAAATACCTAACACCTAACACCTAAAACCTAACACCTAAAATATGACAATTCATAAATCAGTATTGCTAGATGAAACGATAGCGGGATTAAATTTGAAAAACGGGATGGTGGTCGTAGATGCAACGCTCGGTGGTGCTGGTCATAGTCGCAAAATATTAGAGGCAATTGGAGACGATGGAATATTAATTGCAATTGATAGAGATGCAGAAGCGTTGGAAAGATTTAAAAATAAAATTAAGAAAGAAAATTTAAACATAAAAGAGGAAAATGTATATTTAGTTAATGACAATTTTGCTAATCTGGAAAATATTTTGGAAAGTTTGGAGATAGAAGGAGTAGATGCGATAATGGCAGATTTCGGTTTATCTTCAGATCAGTTGGACGATAAAGAAAGGGGATTTAGTTTTAATTCCCAGACTCCGCTCGATATGCGGATGGATAAAAGTCAGGAATTAACCGCTAAAGATGTAGTTAATAAATATTCCAGAGAAGATTTAAATAAAATTATTAGAGATTTGGGCGAAGAAAAATTTGCCGGTAGGATTGCTAAAAAAATAGCGGAGGCTAGAGAAATTAAAGAGATAGAAAGTACCTCAGAGCTACTGGAAATTATCTCCCAGGCTATTCCCGAAAAATATAAACACAAAAAAATCCACTGGGCTACTAAGACGTTTCAGGCTATCAGAATGGAGGTTAATCAAGAATTGGAAAGCATCAAAGAATTTATCCGAGTAGCAATTGAAAAGTTAAATTCAGAAGGGAGACTAGCGGTAATTTCTTTTCACTCTGGAGAAGATAGGATAGTTAAGAATATTTTCAAAGAAGCTCAAGTGAATTGTGTTTGCCCCGTAGAATTTCCTGTTTGCCGCTGTACGACAAGGGCCAAGATAAAAAATATCACCAAAAAACCGAAAGTAGCTTCAGAAATAGAGTTGAAAGAAAACCCGAGAGCCCGGAGCGCTAAATTGAGAATAGTGGAAAAAATTTAAAATAAAACAGGTATTACGCACTTTGATATTTTAACTTATTTTAAGCATTAATTAAGTTTTTGATTATAATTCTGTTTTTTCTCCCACGAATCCACAAATCAACTACAAATTTACAAATGTGAAAATAACTTACTTCCTAGAATATTTGTAGATTTGTAACAGATTTGTAGATTTGCGGTAATTTCTGGATTATAACTAAAAACAATTATTTATCGCTTAATTAAATCAATATCGGGAGATGTGTATCTACTGGACAAAAATAAAAATAAAAAAATGAATAATAAAGAAATCAAAAATGAAAATCATTCCGGTTTTACTAAGGTAAAAATGTCAGTAGCGTTTTTGTGTTTAGTGGTAGCTATGGTTTATTTGGGGATTATTAATGCTAGCGCGGTAAAAGGATATGAAATTAAAAAAGTTGAGCAAAAAATAGAAGAGCTTAAGAAAGAAAACAAACAATTACAAATTCAAGAAGCGGAATTAAATTCTTTTTATAATATAAAAGACAATATTGGAAATTTGAATATGGTAGAAGTGAAAGATGTGGTTTATATTGATGATAACGAAGGCGCAGTAGCTTTAAAGAAATAAATATCGGGATATAAAAATGATAGCTACTTCTTGGAAGTTGGATTTCTTAAAAAATTAAGTTAATATGCGGATAGACGGGATATTTTTAAGAAAAATGAACCTATGCAGAAAACGATTTTATCTATCGGAAAAAATAGAAGCGATAAATTGGTAAGCAGCCAGAGAATTTATTTTTTGGCTGTTGCTGTTTTTTTTATGGGGGTGATTATTATTGCCCGGCTTTATATCTTGCAGATACGCGATCACGCGAGGTTTCGAACCATGGCTGATGATCAGCATGGCGCTTTTAGCGAACTTTCCGCCAAAAGGGGAGAAATTTATTTGAAAAACAGAGATGAAAAATATCCGTTGGCGGTGAATAAGGAATATATGATGGTTTTTTTGGAGCCGAAAATGGTTGCTGAAAAAGATAGAGTTGTCAGTGAATTGAGTTATATTTTGGGAATGGAGAGAATTGAAATTGAGAAAAAATTATCTAATCCAGAGGACATGTTTGAAATAGTAAAGAAAAAAATTTCTCAAGAAGAGGCGGATAAAATTACAGAATTAAAACTTAAAGGAGTGAAATTATTAGGAGAAAATTATCGGTACTATCCAGGCAAAGAATTAGCTTCGCAGATAGTGGGCTTTGTCGGTTCAAATGGAGAACAAGAGATAGGTCGCTATGGGTTGGAATCTTTTTGGGAAGAGGAACTACAGGGTAAGAATGGAAGTATTTTTCAAGAAAGAGACAGCGCGGGAAGATGGATATCGATAACTGACCGAAAGAAAGTTCCTGCCCAAGACGGGGCGGATTTGGTCTTAACTATTGATCAGGCGGTGCAGTATGAGATAGAAAAAATTCTTAAATTGACTATGGAAAAATATAAAGCGGATGGGGGAAGTATCTTGGTTCAAGAGCCGAGTACGGGGAAACTTTTAGCGATGGCTAGTTATCCAAATTTTAATCCCAATGAATTTGGTAAAGTTGAAAATATGAGCGTTTTTACCAATCCAGCCATAACGAATGCTTATGAATCTGGATCTGTTTTCAAAACAGTAACTTTGGCTAGTGGTATTGACGCTGGGGTGATATCTCCCAATACCACATATGTCGACAACGGAGTAATTAGCGAGGCGGGCTATAATATTAAAAATTCAGATGGCAAAAGCAATGGGACGCAAACTATGACGCAAGTTTTGGAAAAATCTCTAAATACCGGTGTTATTTTTACAGAAAAATTAATGGGCAACAAGAAATTTGCTGAGTATGTTAGAAATTTTGGATTTGGTGAAAAGACTGGAATTACACTACCCAATGAAGCGGCTGGAGATGTTCGTAATTTAAATAATTTAAAAAGCGACATTCAGTTTTTCACGGCTTCTTTCGGACAAGGAATCACCACTACGCCACTACAAATTTTAAATGCTTACTCAGTTATTGCCAATGGAGGAAATTTGATGCGTCCCCAGGTAGTGGAAAAGAAAATTTATTCTGATGGACGGGAAGAATCAGTCGAGCCAAAAATTATTCGAAGAGTCATTAAAGAAGAAACAGCCAAGCAAATGAAAGAAATGCTTGAAAGCGTAGTGGTAAATGGACATGGTAAGCGCGCGGCAGTAAGTGGATATCGCGTGGGAGGAAAAACTGGGACAGCACAGGTGGCCAAACAAGGCGGAGGAGGGTATGAAGAAAGTATAACTATAGGATCTTTTACGGGCATAGCTCCCTTGGATAACCCTAGATTTGCTGTTATAGTAAAAATAGATAATCCCAAGGATGTGCAATGGGCCGAATCAAGCGCGGCGCCTACTTGTGGAGAAGTATTGAAGTTTTTGTTGAATTATTATAATGTTGAGCCGACCGAGCCGATAATAAAAGAAACCCAAGTTTCAAAACCTTAAATTTTTATGGAGCAGGATATTTTTTAGAAGCTAATTCTGCTTAATATCCAAATAAGTAAGTCTTAATGTTAAGTAAATATGTTTCAAGGAAAGGACGTCATTGTTAAAGATCTTCGCATCAAATATTATCAGAGTGATGTTGTTAATAATGATAATGTTTTAGTTTTTTTGCATGGCTGGGGTTCACAAGCTGCGCACTTTCAAAAAACTTTAGAAAAGTGCAGTAATTTTATTGCCATTGACCTGCCCGGCTTTGGTGGTAGTGAAATTCCAGAGAAAGCATGGTCGCTTGATGACTACGCTGATTTTGTTAAAAATTTTTTACAAAAATTAGATATTAAAAATCCTATTCTAGCGGGGCATTCTTTCGGAGGCGCTGTCGCAATTAAATATTGTGCCCAGGGTAATGAAATTCAAAAACTGATTCTAATCGGGAGCGCTGGAATCCGCAAAAAAAATATTAAAAAATATATTTACTTTGTTATGGCTAAGGTTTTTAAATTATTATTTTCCTTGCCGGGGATGCAAAAGTTAAGAAATATTACCAGAAAAATGTTTTATAAAGCTATTGACTGCGAAGACTATATTGATGCTGGTGCTTTGAAAGATATATATTTAAATGTTATTAGCGAAGATTTAACTAACGATTTAAAAAAAATTAATTTTCCAACTGTTTTAATTTGGGGAGAAAATGATATGGACACACCTGTTAATAATGGAAAATTAATGCATCAACTGATTAAAGATTCTCAATTGCATATTATTTCTGATGCCGGTCATTATGTTTTTTTAGATAACGAAAAAGAATTTAACGAAATATTTTTAGCTCAAATTTAATGATACTCAGAAATCTTATTTATATTTTACAGAGTGAAGACTATTATTTTAGTCGTTTTTTGAAATTTGTTTATACGCATTTGGCGTGGTGGAGACTGGAAAATCGCCAAAAAATAGTTTGGACTGCAAAGGCTCGCCTTTTGTGGACAATGACCGGTTTAATTTTTTGGATTAGCGTTGGATTGATTTTTCTTCAGTTAGGATTAAATGGAATTTTTTTAATTCCTATTTTGATTCTAGCGCTTCCTTTTGCTATTGGTAGTTCTTTGCTTATCATAATGCCTTTGGATACGATTTTAAAGCGGAGGAAGATTGGTATTGCGACAAAAATTATTCTCGCTAGTAAAATTAAAGTTATCGGTATCGCGGGTAGTTATGGTAAGACTAGCACCAAAGAAATTTTAGCTACTATCTTGGCTCAAAAATATGAGGTGATAAAAACGCCCGATAATATCAATACGGACATCGGTATTGCGGATTTTATAATTCAAAATAAAAATAAATTTAGAGAAGGGCACATTTTTGTCGTAGAAATGGGAGCTTATCGAAAAGGAGAAATCAAGGAAATCTGCCAAATGGTGCAGCCATTGTATTCAATTTTAACTGGCATCAATGAATCCCATCTGGAACGCTTTGGCAGTCTGGAAAATATAATTGAGGCAAAATTTGAACTTCCTCAAAATACTCAAGATTTGGCGGTGCTTAATTTTGATGATAAAAATATCAGAGAAAATCATTCACGATTTACTTTCAAAAAAAGTAAAGGAATTTCCAGGCAGAATGTTGAGAATGTCCAGATTAAAGAAAATTTTAAAGGCTTGGAGTTTTACTGGGCGGGAGAAAAATTTGAAACGCATTTGTTAGCTGAGCATAATATTACTTTAATTATTCTTAGCGCAGAAATTGCTCGAGAATTATCTATTTCATTAAAAGATATTGCCCAAAGTGTAGAAAATTTGTTCCCCGTGAAACATCGCCTGGAGCCAATCTATAATTCGCAAACGGATATTATGGTTATTGATGACAGTTATAATGGAAATTTAGATGGCATCAGAAGTGGCATCGGGATTTTAAATCAAGCTTTGGGACGAAAAGTAGTGCTTACTCCCGGACTTGTTGAATTAGGATTGCAAACGGAAAGAGTGCATCAAGAGATAGGGCAGATTTATGCGGAAAATGTGGATTTAGTGCTACTTATAAAGAGTAAGATGACAGATTTTATCATTGAAGGGCTAAAAAACAGCAACTTTACTAACTATAAGGTTTACAAAAGCACCCAGGAGGCCCATAATGATTTGAGTAATATCCTAAGAAAAGGGGATACCATTATTTTTCAAAATGATTTAACTGACAACTATTTTTAAGTAAATAATTATATGAATATAAATAAGGATGAAATGACAATTGGAGTGTTTTTTGGGAGTAGAAATCCAGAACACGAAGTTTCGATTATAACGGGACAAATGATTATTTCCGAATTAAAAAAAATGGGCTACAAAGTTGTCCCTGTTTATATTAATAAGAAGGGATGTTGGTTTTCTAATGAAAACTTAGGCTTCTTAAAATTCTTTACTGACAAAAATTTAGAGGATAATTTGGATAAACTGAATCCTTGTGGAATAAATCTGGAGGCTTCAAAAAATAAGTTGGTTATAAAAAATAAAGGATTATTAGCCAAAGAAATATGCATTGATTTAGCATTTCCGGCTTTTCATGGGATAAATGGAGAGGATGGCACAGTCCAAGGGATATTTGAACTTAGCAATGTTCCCTATGCGGGCTGCGAGGTGGCTTCTTCGGCTATGACTATGGATAAAATTATTACTAAGCAAATTTATAAAAGTTCAAATATTCCCACGACTGAATTTATATATTTTTCAGATATTGATTGGAATAGCGACAGAAGCGCGGTATTGGAAAAGACTAAAAAATTAAATTGGCCAGTATTTGTGAAGCCATCCAGATTGGGCTCTTCTATTGGAATTAGTAAGGCGAGCAATCAAGAGGAATTGATAAATGCTTGTGAGGTAGCCCTCCATTATGACAATCGGATTATTGTAGAGAAAAGCGTTGAAAATTTAGCCGATATTACTTGCGCAGTTTTAGGGAATTCAGATCCAGTAGCTTCGCTCGTCCAAGAATCAAATTTCAAAGGGGAACATTTTAGTTATGAGGATAAATATATCGAAGGCGGTGGTGCCCAATTGGGAAATGCGCAAAATAATATTATAATTCCTGCTAAAATTGATGAAAAAACTACGATTGAAGTCCAAAATATGGCAGTGGAAATTTATAAATTATTTAATTGTGCTGGGACGTCCAGGATTGATTTTCTTTATGATAGAGTGAGCGGAGAATTATATGCTAACGAAATAAATACTATGCCAGGAACGCTCTATCATCATCTCTGGAAGGCGAGTGGGATAGAGGTGGGAGTTCTTATAGAAAAGCTTATGGATTTAGCCATAGAACGACATCGAGAAAAAAATAAGATAATTTCTACGTTTAGGTCTGACTTGCTTAAATTTGCCAATTCGGTAAAATTACAAATTAAAGAAGGAGATATTAAATAATGCTTTTTGAGGCGAAGCTGCTTAATTTTATGAAACCAAGAAAAATAATTTATCTGGAAAAAATCCTGCGATTTATGGCGGAGGCTATTTTGAAGAGGCATCGGCCGAAAATTGTGGGGATAACAGGCTCAGTTGGAAAAAGTTCTGCTAAAGAAGCGATTTTTTTGGTTTTAAAAAATAATTTTAAAGTCAGAAAAAACGAAGAGAACTATAACAATGAAATTGGCATCCCGCTTACGATAATCGGCGCCAAAACCGGAGGAAGAAATCCATTTAAATGGATGTTGGTTTTTTTGAAATGGATTTTTTGGCTGATTAGCCCGTGGGGTTATCCGAAAATTCTAATTTTGGAAATGGCGATTGATAGAGCTGGGGATATGAAATATTTTATGAGCTTTATTCCTTTGGAGGTGGGAATACTTACCAATATATCTTCGAGTCATTTGGAATTTTTTAAAAATATAAAAGCCATCGCTAAAGAAAAAAGTATTTTAGTAAAAGCAGTTCCTGCAAATGGAGTAGCTATTTTAAATACTGATAATCCTTTTATCAGAGAAGAGATGGCAGGGATAAAAGCAAAAATCGTTTCTTATGGATTCAATGAGAATGCAGAGATAAAAGTAACGGATGTCCGTTTTAATTATGACGAGAATGGCAACTCCAAAGGTTTGAGTTTTAAATTAAATTATGATAAAAAAATTATTCCATTGAGACTTCCTCATATAATTGCCAAACATCAGCTTTACGCAGCGCTAGTAGCAGTAGGAGTAGGTGAGTATTTCAAGGTTAACATGATTGAAGCCTTGGCGGATTTGGAAGATTTCCAGTCTCCACTAGGAAGAATGAATTTAATTTTTGGTATTAATGAGAGTTTAATAATTGATGATACTTATAATGCTTCGCCTGCGTCTACTCTGGCAGCCATTGATACGATGGACCAAATAAATGCCAAGAGAAAGATACTTATTTTGGGAGATATGTTTGAGCTTGGGGAGGACTCTGAAAGCGGGCATATGGAAGTGGTAAAAAGTGTCTTGGAGGGAAAATTTGATAAATTAATTTTGGTGGGTAGCAGGATGAAAAAAGCTGCGCAGAATTTATTGGGAAGTAATAGCCATATCAAAAGTGTTTTATTTTTTGACAATCCCAATCAAGCGGGGAAGATTATAAAAAGTATTATTAAAGAAGGAGATCTGATTCTAGTAAAAGGTTCGCAAGGGATGAGGATGGAAAAAGTGATTGAGAAAATAATTCCTGAAACAGAAAATGCCAGCAAAGTTCTTTGCCGGCAATCGAAGGTTTGGAAGAAAAAAGAATTTGTAGAAAATTAAAATTCACATATAAAACGTAGAGACGCGATTCATC
>DOKP01000001.1 GCA_003510795.1 Candidatus Moraniibacteriota bacterium
CCTATGGGAGAGGGCTGGGGGGAGGGATGTAATTAAATATTTTTTAAATCATCCAATCTTTCCAATTCATCTTTCAAAACCATTGTGGCTTTGCAATCATCTTCATTGTAATCCAAAATTCTTTGTAAATCTTTCTCTTCCCTGGTTTCTAGATATTGATTAAACCATTGAATCGACAATGCTCCTGATGGACTTTCATCACGCCATTTAAATTTTAAATATTGAGCGATTTCTTTAAGGGAATAACTCCCTAGCGGCCAGTCAGTATCAGACAAAACTATTTTATAGAGATCAATTACATTTGGATTACCAAAAAATGCGGATAATTCTTCGAGAGATATGACGCTGGGATATTTCCTTTGCATTTTATGATAAGTGGTTTTTTCATGATGAGAATAATAATAAACTGCGAAATCATCTTTAGGTAGCAATCGGATATAATTCCAAAATCTCTGCCAAGCGTCTTCCTCTGCCTCTAACGAATTATCTCGCGCGGTAAAATCGAAAAATCTTTCCACTTCACCATTTCTTTCATACACCCCGTGCAAATAAACAAATTCTTGCGTAGGGTCATCTTCAATGTCAAAAAATAATTCATAATTTACCTTTGGTAAATTCAGCTTTCGATAAAGCACCGCCCCACTTCCATTTTCCAAAAGTTCTGCCCGCGCGATAATTTTACTTAGTGTTTTTTCTGCTACTCCTTTAAGAAAATTTTTATCTTTCTTTTTTCTTTCTAAAATTTCTGCCATATCCAATTGGCTAATCTCACCCACTTTAGAAATATATAAATCCTCATTAAGCATATCTCTCTTAGCGCGACCAAGATAAAAAATATTAGTTAAATCTTTATTTTCCTTGCACCAATTTTTGCAACTTTTATACCACGGGCAAAGTTTGCAACTCCCCGCCATCGCAGGCTTGTTTTGTGCTTTATTATTTAATAAGTTTTCAACTTGTTCCTTAGTTTCTTCATAAAATTCCCAAAAAGTCTGTTTATTTCTTTTTCCTAGTGCTTGATCTAAAAGATATTCCATCTCTTTACCAGTTGAATCAATTACAAAGCCTCTTTTTGACTTGCTAAAACCCAAGATGTTCAAAAGCTCAATATATAAGCAAAGTTGGACGGCGTAAGTTTTCTTAGGCTTACCAACTTCTTCGTCTTCATTAGAATCATCCACTCCCTCAAATCCCATCCCCGATTTTATTTCAATTGGTTTGTAACTTCCGTCTGGCATTTTACGCAATAAATCAGGAATACCTTTTAAATTTCCATAAACTAAAACACCTTGATAAATCAGAGGCACACCTCTGCGCATCGCTTCGATAGTTAACATGAACCTATCTTGCATTTTTCCTTCTCGTAAATCCAAATACTCTCCCAATTTAGAAATCACATTTTCCTCATGAGCCACTCCTTTATTCCAAAGCAATTCCACAAATGGATTAGTTTCCATTATTTTTTCCTCCATTGGTCCATAAGCATCTCGCCACACTCTGTGTGGACATTGGATATAATCATAAAGTTTTGAACCAGTAATTGTTTTCATTAAGTTTTTACGCAATTATATACCCTATTGATTTTCTTGTTATATTATGCTATATTATATTTAAGAGACAGAGACTGCGTAGCGGGCTCTGTTTTTACTTGGGAAAAACTATTAAACCATGCCCCATAATCTTATTTGAACCATTTCTCCTAAATTTCTTATTTATAATTCTAAAATCATCTTTTATTGGTTTTCCCATTATTTTTCTTCCAATAGGCGAAACTACAAAATCAGCAATCTCCAAACCACCGACAGCCCTAGATTTTTTTAATATTTTAAAATCTGTAATTTTTTCAGAAATTCTTGTGGGTGAGATAAATCGCGTTCCCTTTATCTTTAAATTCAACCAAGCCAATTCCAATTGATTATCTAACTGATTCCCTCTACTTTCTGCAACAATCATCCCTTTCCCTTTACAATCATCAAGAGAAAAAATAAATCTCTCCACAACAAATTCAAGCGATAAAAGATAAGGGTCAATAGCAGCAATCCCATAACGTAATAAATGTTTCTTTTTTTGAATTCCTGTTGCAACAATCTCAAAATGCAATGATTCAATTAACTTATAAAACTTTTCAAAAAAATTATCTCTGAATTTTTTATCAGCCAAAGATTCAAATCCATTTCTATTTCTACAAATATCAGCTGTGTGCAAAATAATCTTCTCTGTTCCAAAAATTTTCATTTTAAATTTCTTGATTCTTTCTTTGGCAGTTTTATCGTAATAATCCTTATCAAAGATAACTCCAGCTAACACAAAAACAGGATATTGAGAATCTATCTTTTCCAAATTATGATCGCCCGATTCATCTATAAATAATATCTTCATTTAAATTAAAATCTGACCCAAAAACCACTCCTAAAATGGTGCCTTAATCAAATTAATTTCAATTTTATTAAAATTCAATTTTTTAGCATGCTTATTGTTAACGATAAAATACGCTCGCTCATACAACTCATCAAAACTTATAATTTCGATATTTCTATTATTCCGTCTAAATCTTTCTAATGTTTTCCGTTTTTTTAAAACATCTGTGTCTTTACTATCAATCGGTAACTCTTTTTGTTTGTTTCCAACAATTAAAATCGTCTTGGGATCGACTGTGTCATGTATATATTGATCTAAGATATTATTATTATCTATGAGATCTTTGGCTGCATGACTTTCTTCCCAATCAAACTTTTGACCCAAGCATTGGCTTATTCCATCAATCAAATCATCTGTAAATGACCATGTATTTGTCCTACTTGTATTTTTTTTAACCAGTGTAAAAAAATTTGTTTTTGCTGTTTTTAACTCCACTAAAACAGTATAATCAGAAATACCCATAAGATCTGTTTTTGGACTTCCTGCTCCAGCTGTATTTTGTATACCCACATTAACTTCATCTGTAAAATCTTTTATAAATTTTATGTCTACATTTAATCCCAATATCCAATCATTATTTTTTAAAAAGTGATGCCAAACTACTTCATCTCCAGATTCCAAAATTAGTTTTTCTTTTCTATAAACATCAATATATAAATCATCTTCTAATAGTTTTCTAAATTCATCTATAGTTTGTTTCCTAGTGTCCGAAAGAGCTCTTCTTATTGTACTTTCATCTAAATTAGGATCTGAAAATATTTTTTTTAATTCTTCAATTTTTTCAAATTCTTTTTTTGTTTTAAATTCAGAGATATAGGCATTAGAATTGGTTACCCTATAAACTCCAAAGTCTTTTAGCTCTATATCCTTAATCGTAACCAAAAAACCGATAAGTTTCCAAAAGTTTTCACTACCATCTTTCTCAAGTTCAACTCTCGCCTTTATTTTTAACATATTATCCGTCTCATTGACCTGCTTATTTACCTTTCTATTTTCTTCTTTATTCCATATAAAAAATTCCAACTTTGGAAGTAATTTCCCGTCTTCATTTTTAATCAAAGTAAGTGTGCACCTCCTTTGAATTGTCATCTGATCCGTTAAAATAAATGTATCGCCAAAACATCTTTCTATTTTATTGTAAAAAAAATAAAACTTATTTATATGCGTAGGTCTCACCTCTAGATTTGAAAAGTTAAAATCTTTAGTGATGTCAATCACTCTTTTTTCGAAATCTTGATCTGTTGAAGTTCGGGTAACACTTAGCATAATTTTAAGTTAATGAGATAATATATTTCTCATATAATCCAAATAAAAACTCCATTCTTTCGGCGGAAGAATTGAATGATTTTTTACCGTAGGCACTGTCTGCTGCTCGGTCTAGATTTTGATGAGCTTTGACAAGATCAATAGGCATTGTGAGTGGGTCATATAAATCAGCCAGAGAACTAGTTGGGTATTTCAAACGCACACCTAGAACTTCTTGGGCAAATTTTTCAATATTTTTTATCTTTTCCTCAGTTGGATTTTCCGGCCAGGGGAAATTATTGTAGACAATATCTTTCGAATAACGAAAATCACTTTTTAATCTACCGCAAACATGTCGCACCCATGTCATATGCATTTCACTTTCCAAAACTCCAAAATGATATAATGTCGCATCGGGAATGGTCATGCAAGTATCACCAACAATTGAATTTCTATCAAAAAATCCCATTGGAATATACTTTCTATTTTCACTAGAAACCCTTGGCACAATAACGAATGAATTTCCAAAATCTCTAATTTCGCCAAAAAGCATAGGCGTACTTGCATTTTTAATTGTAGATGGCCGTTTACTTGCCAATCTAAATTGTTTAACTTTTTCAATTTTTTCCATTATTTCAGGAACATTTTTTATTTCCTCGGGCTTAGCATCAATCAACCACAAACACCAGCGTTTTCCGTTATTTAGAAATTCTCTTGCGCTAATAAGCGGGGGTCATACGCAATATATGGTTT
>DOKP01000021.1:0-6736 GCA_003510795.1 Candidatus Moraniibacteriota bacterium
CATTTCGCTCTGCTGAGCTCAATTCCGCTCAAGATGACAAACACTACGGAACTGATTTATTTGATTTGGTATAACTGATAACAGATGACTCCTAAAATAAATTGTTTTAATGCTATTTTGTTTTAATGCTACATGGTTTATTATCTCTCTAACCCAAAATTCTTCTCCTTCCAAGAAGCAAAACCACCCTTAAGAGTATAAGTAGCCAAAAAACCAAGATCATTAAGCTTGACTCCGGCTTTGAAGTCATCTTCGGTGCTTGCGCCATAAACCAAGATTTCATCTAATGAAGAAATTTCCGTTCTCCTTTTTTCCAATTCAGCCAAAGGAATATTTATTGCTCCAGGAATGTGCCCAGTAGCGTATTGAGAGCTCGATCGGGTGTCTAGAATAAAAACCGGATAATTATTATCGAGGGCTAGTTTTAGCTGTTCTGGAATAATGTAATCTATTTTCGACCAATCTATGGCAGATTCCGTGTTGCCTCCGCTTATTATTTGGTTGCCTTCTTCGGCCCAGCCGATAATTCCTCCAGAGAGAGCTAGGACATTCTTGAATTCCAAATCAGTTTTCATTTTTTTTATGATTGCAGCCACATCGCTCTTTTTTGCATAGTCATAGCCAATTATAACAACAATTTGGTTTTTATCAATTTTTCCTAAAGTTTGATCGAAATTAGCAGGAGATATGTTGGTGGAGTTTTCGATATGATTTTTTTCAAAGTTGACGGAGTCTCGAATGTCAAGCAATGCTACAGGCTCTCCAGCGATTATTTTGTTATTCAATTCTAGGGAAGTAATATAGGAGTAGTCTATGTAAGCTTCTTCTTTAGTTGTTTTTTTAATTTCTGGATTATTTTTTTTATCTAAGAAATTTTTACTTGCGGCAAATAAGAGGATTGCCAGAATCAGGCCCATTCCGATAAAAATTATTTTGTTTTCTTTTTTGTCTTGTGAATTCATAATTTACTTTAATATACTTCCTATGAAGTTAGGGTAACCATTGAGAAAGTCATCAATAGCGGTCTCATTTTTGCCGGCTAATTGGATTTTACCGAGGATGATGACACCGTTATTGGCTTGTATCCCGATTTTTGAATCAGAATATCTGAAAATTTCGCCCAGATGGTATCTTTTTCCAGATATATTTATTTCAACGGATATCTCGTTAAGGGATACTTTTTGTAAATTTCCTTTGTTTTCCCAGAACGTAAATATTCCCGGCCAAACGCGGAAAGCTCTGAATTTATTATAAATATCCTGAGCATCTTCAGTCCAATTTATTTTGCCATCAGATTTTTCTATCAGTTGGCACATAGTGGCTTGGGCAACATCTTGTTTTTTGGGAGTTATGGATTTATTTATCCAATCAGGAATAGTTTCTATGAGTAAGTGAGATGCAATCACAGCTAATTTGCCAGTCAAGGTTACGTAGTCGTCTTCCAGTTCAATGGATATTTTCTTTTGAGAGAGAATATCTCCCGTATCTATGCCTTCATCCATAAGCATTATAGTTATTCCGGTTTCAGCCATCCCATTAGCAAGAGCGTTTTGGATAGGGGAAGCTCCTCTTAATTTGGGCAAAAGAGAGGCATGGACATTGAGCGATTTATGTTTGGGTATAGCTAGTATTTCCTTGGGAATAATTTTTCCAAAGGCTGTTACTATAATTAAATCCGGCTTAATTCCTTCTAGCCATTTTTTGAAATCGACATCTAATCTCTGAGGCTGGGAGATGGGAATGTTTTTTTCAAGGGCAAGTTTTTTTACAGGGCTAATAAGATTATCTAGTTTGCCTTTGGGCTGGTAATCTGGCTGAGTAACCACAGCCAAAATAGGATAATTTTTTAAGTAAAGATTTTCCAATACAATTTCAGCTATTTCGGGTGTTCCCATAAAGACAATCGTGGGTTTTTTTATTTCGTTCATAGATATGGTTACCACTAAAGTGGCTTTTATTTTTTTATCTGTTTATAAAAACAATTCCATCCAGATGATCAATCTCATGCTGAAGGGCTCTGGCCAATAGGTTCTGCGCTTTTATTTTACACTTCTTTCCTTTTTCGTCCAAATATCTGGCTTGAACTGTTTCAAAGCGTTCGACGGGGATAAATTTACCTGGAAAGCTTAAACAACCCTCTTCGTTTTTTAGCTTTATGTTGGAATGGGAAGTTATCTTAGGATTAATGAGTACATAGGTTTCGCCTTGGTGCTCTATAACGCACAATCTAATGGACTTTCCTATCTGAGGAGCCGCTAAACCCATCCCGTTATTTTCTCGCATTGTTGCGAGCATTTCAGGGATTAATTTTTGGATTTTTGAATTCAGAGGATCTTTTATATTTTGAGCTTTTTTATCCAAAATTGGATTGGGGTAGGTTAATATTTTCATTTATTTATCTAAAGTTTCACTCAAGGTTTTTATAAATCTCTTGCTTGTCTTTTGAGTAAGAAACTACTATTTTAATTGATTTCACTCCGAGAGGTTTATCAATATTAACATTTTTTTTGCTATTGTTCAATACCTGAGCAGAGTCTTCCTTAACTTTGGAATCGTTTATGAAAATTTCCCAGGTAAAATTACCAGTTTTAGAATAATTTTCTATTATGAAATTAGGAGAGGTATCCTCTATATTTTCAAAATACAAAAACCAATTATCTTTAATTTGATGCTGTTTCTTTTCTAAAATAGCTAAAAAAGAGAAGCTGATTATTATAAAAATTGTCAGTGAAATTAAAATAGATTTTTGATCAAACATATAGTTTAGCGGTTATTTTTAGAAAAAATTGATAAGCTGTTTCCTTCGTAAATTTTTGAAAAATTAGAGCTAGCTTTAAATTGGGGTCCATCGACAGAGGTATCTACAATGATATATTTTGTACCAGTAGAGCTAAAGCAGTTTTGAGCTCGCTGGGAAGAGGGTTCGCTAATCATCCAGAGGGTGCACATTTCTCTAGGCTTAGTAATATCTTCGTAGCGCTTGAAATATCCCCGAGAAAGAGGATAGTTGTAATCAGTCATAAAAAATAATTTCATCCAAGAGTCAGCAGATATATAATTATGGTCTTTGATAATATTAGCAGAGTGCAAATTTTCACGGGACTTTATTTGATTGGCTAGAAATTCTGAAGCGTGGAATGTTTGCAAGGCTTTTTGGTTTTTTTGTCCTTGGGCTAACGATGAGGAATTATCGCAGTAGCCCATAAAGATAATGGTAGAAAAGAATAATAAAAATAGAAAATACTGTATTTTTTTGGAAATAATAAAATTATTTTTCAATTCTTTCAGGATAAATAGCAAATATAAAATTCCTGCCACCGCTAAAATAATGAAGGGGAAATTGGCGTAATTGGCTACTCGGTCAGAAGGAATATTGATGCGCATCCATTGAGGTTTGGTGGTCATCATAAATAAAGCCAGCGCCCAACCAAACAAAAGAGAAGGCATCAGGAGTCTGGTGTAAATTATATTTTTTTCTATAGATAGTTTTTTCTTTATAAAAATTAATCCGTTAATAATAAAAAATCCGATAATTCCGAAGGCTAAGCGCATTTCGCCTACAGCATATTTAAATTGCTCCAAAGTTAATCCCGCTCGGGTAGACTTGCTAGGTGCTCCTACTACGGTAGTTTTGGCATCGGTAACAATATAGCTGGGGGTGTAAACAAAAAATAAAAATAGCAGAGCGAAAATCAGTAAAATAATTATCTGGGGAGAAAAAAATAAGTGGAAAAAATCTTTAGCTAAATTTTTGTAGTTAGATAGAATGTTTCTAATTTTAGAGGAAGTGTTTGTTTGGATATTCTTTAGGATAAATAAGAAATTAAATATCAGAATTATGAATATAAGGATGAATATGAAAATAAATCCGCTTAAATGATGAGTGTAAAATAAGCCTGCGCTTAGAAATATTGCCAGAAATAACATCCAGGAATCTTTTTCTTTTACGGCGCGGAAATAAAAATACAAGCAAAGCGGTATGAGCAGGTTGCCGATTAGGTTGCCGATTACCCCGCCACTGATAAATTTGGCTTGTGGGGAAGTGATGGCGTAGAAAGGTCCAATTAAAAATAGGGTCAATATGGCAAGATTGGCGGGATTGAATATTTTTTTGCTCAAAGTATTGTCTCTAAAATTAAGATCAAAAATTCTCAAGCTTAAAATAAACATAGCCAAAATGCCGAAAATATTAATAAGAAAAAGCGTAAGAGCAGGAAAATAAGAAATGAATGATATCTTGCTTAATAAATTAATTCCAGAAAAAATAAGGTGTTCGCCGATGATAAAATCAGCAATAGGATTAGTTTTTAATTGATAAATATCGGCAGTTTGAATTATTTCGTTTTTCTGGTAATGAGGCAATTGTCCGGTTTCAGCTACTAATTTTGACCAATACATATGATGTCCAAGATCGGTAGAAGTGGGGAAGATAGAATTGGCTAAATAAGAAGTTTTTAAAAAGATGGTTAGAAATAAAATTAAAATAATAAGAATAGTTTGGATTTTATTGAATTCTAATTTAGAATTATTTTCCTTAGGCATTGTGTTGGATGCAGTTTCTTTTTTGGCTTTAAGTTTGTATATTCCATAGCAAGATAGGATAAAAAAGGCGATTATGGCTAAAATTGAGTTTCGGTTGATATTAAAACCAATTTTTCCAAAGATAATAAATAGAAAGTCAAAAGTTATTAGGCTGGTGGCAAAAGCAATGACTGCAATTTCAATCGGAGAGAATTTTTGATTAATTTTTTTTCTGAAAATTGCCAACAATAAAAAATATCCCGGTAAAAAAAGCAGGAATATTATGCTAGAGAAAAATAGTAAAAGTTCATTAAAAATAGACATAAAATGCAGACACACGGTTATGTTAAAGCTATTTATATAATAGCACAGAATGGAATTATACAAAGAGGCAATTTGAGAATTTAGGAATAAGATTGGAGATATGATTTTAAAAAAAATAATGCCTGACCTCGATAGATATGAGATCAGGCATTCTTTTGTTCGTCAGTCATGCGAAACCCTCTTTTAATTTCGTAGATGCGCACCATACGCAGGGGCAGGTGCAGAGGTGTGGGCCGGTAGATCCAGATGGAACTTGACCGGTCCGCGATAAGTTCGTCCGTTGACGGTAAATTCACCATCCAGCGGACATTTAGACCCTGGAACGGACCAGGAGGTGGCGATGGCTACATGGCCTTTGGGAAAGGGTGTTACTTCTACGAACCCGTTAAGCCATTTCGTAGGAACTAGAGCAACTTTCGGCTCAACCAGGGCATCCGACTCGCCATAGCAAATCTGCCATGGAACTCCGTCTTCTCTAAACCACCCGAAATTAAGCGGTCTTCCGAACAGCTGGAGTGGCAACGTGCCATCGTCTCGGGTTGGTATGGTGTACAGTTTAAAACTCATATCCGTCACCGACATTGGGATGTCAGTCCGATTGTTTTTTAGCCAGTACTGAATGGCCAATACTATCTTTGGAATGTCATGAGTTTCGACTGTTCCACCATTTTTTTTGGCTATACCATGAAGCATGTCGAATGTCTGACATAACTCCGTAAGAGGGTCTCCTCCTTCTGACAGGGCAGCTGCTTTATACACGTAGCTCATCAGTTGTCCACTGGCGACTGGATCTCCTTCTATCAAGATGGTTCCGTAAGCCAGGTCCCGGAATCGTTCTGGCAGGCCAAATAGGAATGCAGTTAGGCTTTTTGACAGGGTGCCGTCCATCGGTGCGACACAGGTGATAAACTTGTTTGCCAGTCCCTTTAATATCCCAGACATGAATATTATGGCAGCTACAGTTCCGCCTTGACAGTATCCGTTGATCGTTACTTCGTTGTAGTGAAGATTCTTCAGATACTGGCAGAAATATTTCACGTCCATAGCGATATTTTCCAGTGTCATTTTCCTGACCGCTGGTGTACTGGCGATGGGTTTCATAATCAAAATGTACGTCGAGATGCCTGCGTTGGCAAAAGCATGTAAATAACTTCGGCCTTCTCCTGGCAGAAGCGCCAGGATGTTTGCTCCAAGAACAAAGGGCGGGATATGTAAAATCGGTTTGGAGTTGAGCCTGGTCACAACTCCGGGAATAGATGGCAGTATTTGACGAAGTTCGAACCGTGGAGTTTGGGCTTTTCTCGGAAACCCTAATCCACCACCATAATTAAGCCCAAACTCGGGTGCAATAGCTTTGATAGCTGCTGGGTATGTTGTGCTAACTGCTTGTATCGCTGTCAACTGCCGTTTGGCAACATCCGCGTAAGCGTTTCCTCCTTTTGCCCAGGCGGTAAGCTGATCGTCAAACAAACTTCTTTGCATTTTTCCAATGGCTGTGAAGCCATTTCCTAGTCCGGTCAGACCGGAGTTAAGGTTTCCCATGAAAAGACTCAACGCTGCCATCGGGTCGCTTTCTTTGGTTGCTTCAGCCACCAGAAACGGTTGAAATGACTGCATCATTAATGAATTAAAACCATTCATTTGGTTGATGCCTGCAAAAAATAAGGCCGCTTGTGTGTTTAGGACGTTGGAAAATCCAGCAGAGTAACCTTTCATAATTTCCCCCTTGAACGATGTTTGAATTGTAGGGTTTTCTCAATGAGTTTTCAAAGAGCCCCTCCTATTTATTAAAAGTCTGGCACTAGTTAGCGATTCTGTCAAGAAAAGGCACCTTGAGCTAGGAAGACTTGAGTTTAAAAAATAAAAAATTTACGTAAATATGTACGTAAAT
>DOKP01000021.1:6875-11477 GCA_003510795.1 Candidatus Moraniibacteriota bacterium
CCGGCAGGCAGGTTGACATTTTATATCATATATTTTTAAGTTCTTCGAGATATTTTTTGCCAACTACTTCCCAAGAAAAATTGGCAAAAGAATAAGTTTGGGCGCGTTTGCCAAAAGCCACGCGGAAGTTGTCATCTTGGAGGATGGCTTTTATTTTTTGGGCATATTTGTCAGCATTGCCAGGTTCCACCATAAACCCATTCTGACCGTTGATAATAGCATCTTTGAGTCCTTCCAAATCGGATGCTACAACTACCTTAGCGCAAGCAGTACCTTCAATAGCATTTATTCCAAAACCTTCCATTGAGCCAGGTACAGAAACATTGGGAGAAACAAGCATGTCTACTGTATTAAAAAGCAGATTCATTTTTTCTTGGGCAATATTGGGAAATAATTTTACTCGTGCTTCCAGATTGTTTTTTTTGATATTTTCTTCACAAATGGGAAAAGTATCGCTGTCGCCAACGGTTCTTTTGGCCACGCGTCCCCCAGCACCCAGAAGGATATAATTTTCGGGCAGTTGTGGCATTACTTTGTCAATAAACCAATCTAAGCCCTTGTGTTTCACGAACCTGCCTACGCGCAAAATAACTTTTTTATCAGATAAATCCATGTCCAGAAATTCTTCCAAATTTTTTCTGTTAAAGTTATCACAAACTTTATCCTCATCAAATCCATTAGGAATAAAGACGCATTTTTCTCGGGCTATGCCGAGTTTAGTAGCCTCGGAAATAGTGTGGTTGCCGACCATTATTAATTTGTTCATTTTTTTCAGAGCGGGAACATTGGCAAGTCTATAAAGTTTTCCCATTAGGGATTTTTTATGCGCGAAAGTTATATCCAATCCGTGAACAATAGAGGCAAATTTTTTCTTGGGATGAAAAAATTTTAAAAATACTCCCAAAGGAGTGGGGACGCCATCGCCAAAAAGAACCACGTCATATTTCCAAAGAGAAAAAAGGGCGATAAAAAAAGCTTGTACAAGAAAAATAGGCAAAAACTTTTTGCCGCGCGTGTTGGCGATTATTTTTACAGAGGTTAGTCGAGAAAGTTCGGTCGCGATTCCATAATTTTGGTTTTCAATTCCTCCAATAGTTGGCGGATAAGCTCTAGAAATGAATAATATTTTTGGATTTTTACTCATATTTTTTATACCAAATTCAATTAACGCTTCCTCATGAGCAAATTTTATAATTTAGAGCGAGACAAAGAAAAAATTTTGAGGCATATCGATATATGATGAAATATTTTTTTGCTTGTCGTAGCCGAAATTATTAGATTTGTGAGGAATGGTTAGTTGGATTTGGTATTGTTTCATTCTTCTTTTTGTTATAGAAATAAGATTTTAGTAAATACATTTCATCTTCAGTTAGCTTGCGGCTATTTTTTATCATGTCAGCAATCAGTGCAAAAATTATAGCCTGAAGCCCAATGAGGAATAATGATACAGAAAGAAGCAAATAGTTGCGGTAGGGGGATATTTTCAAATCTTGAAAATAAGAGATCAGAAAAATTATTAAGATAATTAAAGAAATAATAATAAGAACTAAACCAGGAATTCCAAAAAATTTCATCGGTCTAACATCCCGAATGGCTTTGAGAATAATTTTAAAACTGTCACTTACGAATTGGTAAACACTTTTGACTACTCGGGATTTGCGGTCGGCAAAATAAGTAACTTCAACCGGAACCCATTTTAGTTTAAGATTTTTTCCTAAAGCATCGATAATAGTTTCTTGAGTGTAGGTAAATCCTCCTGGTAGATTTAGCTTAAGCATTGTTTCACTATTCATCGCGCGAAATCCACAAGTCAAGTCTTTAATGTTGTATCGCATAAATTTCCCCACCATTTTGGAGGCAAGTCTGTTGAGAAAATCTTTTATCCAAGGAATGTTTTTAGCTTTATGCTCGCCAAATCTGTCGGCAATAACCATATCAGCCTCTCCTTTTAAAATAGGGTTAATCATTTTTGCAATATCATCGGGATTAAATTGCCCATCGGCATCAATGTTGACCATAATGTCTGCTCCATTTTCCAGCGCGTTTGTAACAGCCGTTTTAAAAACTACCCCGATTCCTCGATTGGTGTTATGTGAGACGACTATATCTGCTCCAGCTACACGGGAAACTTCAACGGTTTTGTCTTTGGAGCCGTCATTGACAACTTGAACCAAAACTTCGTCGATTCCTTCAAATTTTCGAGGAATTCTTTTGATAGTTTGCCCAATTTTTTCTTCTTCATTATAGGCGGGCAGGTTTACAATTAATTTCATAATTTAAATGTTTATAATAGGAATTTAACTTACTACAATATTAGCGTAAAATAAGGATTTTAGCAATGCAAAACACGTTATCATTTTAACATATTATCATTTTAACATTTCATTTCTCATATATTACTGATTGTTTTAATGCTAGTATGTTAACATGCTAATATGTTAGCGTGATTGTAGTTGGCAAATGTCGTTTTTTAGATTAAACTATGATATGAGATAGGGGTGCTTATTTTATAATTTTTTTTATGCTGGGAAAAATATTCAGATTAGATTGGATTTTAATAACGGCGGTGTTGTTGCTTTTGGGCGTGGGGCTATTGGCTCTTTATAGTATTTCTGTTTCGGAAAAAATCAGTGCTGGAGAGATGACTTTTTTCGGAAAACAGTTAGCGGCTTTTGCGGTGGGAATTATAGTTATGTTTGTTTTTTCCTTGGTAGACTATCATAATTTTAAATCCCATAGCAAGATAATATATTTTCTAATGATTGTCGTGCTGTTGCTAGTGTTGGTAAAGGGGTCTTTGGTGCGCGGAACCACAGGCTGGATATCTATCGGATTTTTCAATTTTCAACCAGTAGAGATGGCCAAAGTTCTATTAATTTTATCGCTAGCTAGTTTTATCACCAAAAGCAAAGCGATGTTGAGCGAGATAACTAGATTGGTGGCCTCTTTTTTTATAACTGGAGTGGTTATACTTCTGGTTTTATTGCAGCCAGATTTTGGAAGCGCCTTGGTTTTGATGGCAATATTAATAACAATGCTTTTTCTTTCGGGGATAGAATGGAAATATTTAGCGGTAATTTTTTGTTTGGGTTTGTTCAGTTTGATAGTGATTTGGTTTCTTTTAGCGGATTATCAAAAAAATAGAATAATAAACTTTATTAACCCAGAAAATGATCCCAAGGGCAGCGGTTACAACGTGATTCAATCAATGGTGGCTGTGGGTTCGGGAGGACTTACCGGCAAAGGATTAGGACACGGTTCGCAATCACAGCTTAATTTTTTGCCAGAAAATCATACAGACTTTATTTTTGCAGTTATTGTGGAGGAGTTTGGAGTTTTGGGAAGTGGAGTAGTGATTATTCTTCTGGTAATTATTTTTTATAGATTAAAAAAAATAGCTCAAATAGCCATGGATAATTTGGGCTATCTGATAGTAGCGGGAAGTATGGCAATGTTTTTTGTGCAGGTTGTAGTTAATATTGGGATGAACATAGGAGTGATGCCTGTAACAGGGATACCTCTCATATTTCTTAGTTATGGAGGGAGTTCGTTGGTGGTATCTTTTATGACTATAGGAATTGTTAATAATATTTTTTTGGTTAGTCGAAGAAATTTGGAAACCAGGATTAAGACAGGGGATGATTTCTAGTGTTCTCTACGAATTACGAAATCATTACGAAGTACGAACCTTACGAAATTACGAATAGAAGAACAGTTTTTAAAGTTTTTAAAGTTTATA
This sequence comes from Candidatus Moraniibacteriota bacterium, assembly GCA_003510795.1. GTDB lineage: Bacteria > Patescibacteriota > Minisyncoccia > Moranbacterales > UBA9337 > UBA9337. The sequence goes on from DOKP01000021.1 coordinate 10,615, forward strand.
AGGTTTGTAAAGTATTTACACATAATACCAGATACTAAATGCAAAATACTTTAAAGATGACCTTTGACTGATGGCTGCTGGCTTGTTTTTATGTTAAAATGCTAACATGCTAATATACTGAAATGAATGTGGGGTTGATTTTTATCTATTAATATGTATAATAGTTATTATGAGAGAACAAGAATATAACTTAAAAAATCTGACCAAATGTCCGCTATGTAAAGCTAAGTATGATAATTCGCAGACTTTTGTTTTGGAGGAGGGCAGCAGTAGGACTATATTCCATCTGACTTGTAGCAAATGTCAGAGCGCGGTGCTGGCTTTTATTACAGAAGGCAAGCAGGGAGTGGTTAGCCTGGGGATGGCAACGGATTTGAGCGTTCAGGAGGCGCGGGAAATGTTTAAAAAAAATCCTATCAACAAAGAAGATGTTTTGGAAGTGTATAAATATTTAAATAATAAGTAAAGAATGAAATTGAATTTACAGAGAAGATAGCGGTGTGGTTTTTCTGTGAATGTATTTCGGTAAAAAGAATTATGAAAAGTGTAATTTTAAAGGGAGAGTTAAGAGATTTGGAAAAAGAAAATCTTAATACTAAAAGAAAAGAAGGAATAATCCCAGCTGTTTTGTACGGGCAATCCAAAGAAAATAAAAACGTTTGGATAAATGGTTTAGAATTTGGTAAAGTTTTCCAAGAAGCCGGTGAAAACACAGTGGTTACTTTGGAAATTGCTGGCGGAGAAAAAGAAAACGTTATAATTTACGATTATCAAATGGATTCTCTTTCCGGCAGGGTTACTCATATTGATCTTTTGCGAGTTAATATGAAAGAAGAAGTTGAAACAAAAATTCCTTTAGTTTT
>DOKP01000021.1:11624-21215 GCA_003510795.1 Candidatus Moraniibacteriota bacterium
GTAAAATGTTTGCCAGGCAATATGCCTCATGACTTTACGATTGATTTATCCAAGTTGGTTACTTTTGAAGACAGAATAACAGTTGGAGACTTGGCGGTTCCTGCGGACGTAGAAGTTTTGGATAATTTAGAAACAATCATTGCTTCTGTTAGCGCGCCTAGAAGCGAAGAAGAATTGTCTGAGTTGAATGAGAAAGTGGAAGAAGATGTGTCTAAAGTAGCAGGCGTTAAAGAAAAAGCAACTGACGAGGAGAAAGTAGAAGAGAAGAAATAATATTTTTATAATATTTAAAATATGAATACTTCCGAGGTTTGTATAAAAATGGAAGATATAATTATAGACTGTCAGCAAGAAAAATCTGGGGAATATGCAGTTGGGCTACTTTCTGACTTCTATCTTTCGCAGTCTATTTCTGTAAAAAATGAAATCGATGACTTATTAATAGAATGGATTAGGATTGGAGATATAATAAAAGTTGATTATGCCATTGCATTATGCTCCGATTTGCATATAACAAAAAGCATACCCGTACTTGAGGAAGAGTTGCAATCAATAAATAATAATAGCTCTAGATTGCCCAAATATTTTTCGGAATTTCTTCGGGCAGCAATTAACAGATTGAACTCAAACGTATAAATAAGAATAATAAATCATCATTCTCTTAAAAGTTCAGGTGTCACCGCCTGAACTTTTTAAATTCTAAAGCTATCTTTTAAATTTTTCTCTCCTTAGAGATTTTTGTTTTATGGTAATTTTTTATGGTATAATTTATAAAAGATAAAAAAGTAAGTTAAATTTGTTAAAGTTTATTATGAATAATAATATAAAAAATACGGAAAAATACGATGTAGTTATTGTGGGAGCGGGTCCAGCGGGAAGTACTGCGGCTTTTTACACGGAAAATTTAAAAGTTTTAATTGTAGATAAATTTGATTTTCCTAGGCACAAAGCCTGTGGGGGAGGGTTAATGAGTAGCAAAGACTGGAGTTTGGAACTCGAAAATTATAAAAGAATAAAGGATGAATTAAAATCTTATTCATGTCGTTCAATAAAAATGTATTGGAATAAGATGTTTGTGGCTAAATGTGATTTTAAACATCTATTTGATCAGGTGGACAGATATGAATTTGATAATTTACTTTTAAAAGAAGCCTTAAAAAAAGAAAATGTTAAATTCTTGAAATTCGATTTGCAAACGATTGAGAAGAAAAGGTTAAATGGCAAAGACGTGTTTAAACTTTCAGATGGTCAAGTGGAGATAGAAACCGATTATATTATCGGAGCGGATGGCATGTATAGTAAGGTTTCAAAATTTCTGGGAAATAAAAATCACAAAAGGCACCAGTTTGGATATTGTATGGAATATGAAATAACTTGTGAGAAAAAAGATTTAAATGTGCATGTGGTAGCTGGGTATAAATGGGAAATAGGATATGGCTGGATTTTCCCCACTCTCAATGGCTATCAGGTGGGAATTGGGATTATAAGGAAACCGAGAAAAAGTTTAAATTATTATTTGGATGATTTTTTGGCCTGGTCTTCGGAGAAAGAACTAATTCCAAAAGAATATGTTATCGAAAAAAGATTTGGCGGAGCTTTGCCACTTAAAGTGGTAAAAAATTATTGCACAGACAATATCCTTCTTTGCGGAGATGCGATGGGATTAGTTAAGCTTTTAACTGGAGAAGGGATTTATTATGCGATGAAAAGTGGTAAAGCCGCTGGACAAACTTTGACCGAAAGCCAAAAAGATATCAAGAAAAGATATAAGAAAAAAATAAAGCCATTGTTTTGGGATACATTTTTAACACCTTATGTTCCGCCTAAAATTTTTACTATTACTTTTTGGTCTGTTTTCTTTCATATTGGAAAAATATGGAATTATTTTCCTATCGGAAATATCTTGGTTAAATTTTTTATAAAAATGGCTATTCATCGTAAGAGTTCCAGAAAAGATAGTTATTATCATGATGAGAAAATTAAAATAGGTAAATAGTCAATTAGTTTATTAGTTGTTAGGTTATAGTTTTTAGTTTTAAAATTTTAAATTTGATATTTGAAATTCGTCTTGTGCCCCCACCAGGAATCTCAGCCAGAGGCTGATCAATCTCTGGTTGAGAACCTAGAACTTTAGTTTAGAAGGCTTGAAAATTAAGCACTTTCAACCCTAGTTCAGTTCAGCGTATTTATCTTATTGAAAGTTTTTTCAAGAGCTTTGTTTTAAAATTTTAAATTTAGAATTTAAAATTATTTATGTACCCCCACCAGGAATCGAACCTAGATCTTTAGCTTAGAAGGCTATTGCTCTATCCGTTGAGCTATGGGGGCATATATTAAATTGTTCTGCTACTATTAGATTCTTCAGCAGAAGTCCTGGAAACTGACCTTTCCAGCGCTATTCGTTGAGCTATGGGGACATTTATCGATTATGTGCGCCGTGGGGGATTCGAACCCTCGACCGTTTGCTTAAGAGGCAACTGCTCTACCAACTGAGCTAACAGCGCATTTTATTAATTTTTCGCTTATTGGTTTTGCGCCTAACTGGCAAATCACCCAGCTGAGCTAATAGCGCATGATATTTAATTTAATGCCAAAACAACGGAACATGATAAATCCAATAACATGGTAAATAGTAGCAATAAAGAAAGAGTTAGTCAATAATAACATAAGTAAGTATTCAGTCTTCTCCAAAACCAATCTTTTCTATCGTCTTTGCGAGTAATTTCTGTACTCAGAAATTGCGTGGCAATCTAGGTCTTAATGCAAATATCCTGGATTGCCACGTCGGAGTACCGACTCGCAAAGACAAACCCCACTCTGTCTCTGGAGGGAACTGAATAGTTACTAACATAAGCAGATCTGTTTTATTTTGTGCTGATGTGGAGTAGAATTTAGATATGAGTTGATGTGTTTTTTATTTAAATTTATGATAAAATTTTTTGAAGATAAAATAGATATTTTAGCGGTGATGTCAGAAAGAAAAGATGGCTCTATGAAATTATTGGGCAATGATTTTGATAATGAGAATCGGAATAAATTTTTTCAAAAAAATAAAATTAATAAAGAGAGGATTATTTTTGCGAATATGATTCATGGGAGTGAAGTGGCGGTAGCTGATAAAAAATCACCCCAGATAATCGCAGGAGTAGATGCGCTAGTGTCAAAAGATAATTTATTTTTAGCTATAACAGTAGCCGACTGCGTTCCTGTTTATTTTTATGATGAGAAAAATAAAATAATTGGTTTGGCGCATGCCGGTTGGAGAGGGATTGCTAGCGGAATAATTAAAAACACTCTAGATAAAATGATTCTACTAGGAGCAAATATAAAAGAAATTGAACTAGAGATGGGTCCTGGGATAAGAAAGTGCCACTTTGAAATAAAAGAAGATGTGCTTGATAAATTTAGAGAATATCCGGAATTTGTAATAAGAAAGAATGCTAAAATTTTTATTGATCTTTTTGGAATTATTAAAAAAGAAGCTTTAATCTTTGGAATGAAAGCTGAAAATATTTTTGATAGCAAAGAATGCACTTTTGAAAATAAAGAAAAGTTTTTTTCCTATAGAAGGGATAAGCCGGAGGTAGTGGAAGTAATGATGGCGATTGTCGGGTTAAGCTAGCTTATTATTATGAAATTAGATATATAGTGTTTTTTCAAATTAATTCTTTGTCATCAGTCAACGAGTCATCAGTCATCTTTTCAATTTAAGTATATCTTTAGTGATGACTGATTGCCGATGATTTGATGACTTTTTTTATTTTAGATCTTATTATCTTTCCTATATTCCTTCCATTCTTTATCGGACCAATTCTTTGGTTTGGATGTTAAAATTTCTCCGGGCTTTGGATAATCGTTGGGAGAATTGTAACTGCTCTTAAAATCTTCATTAATGAAAGTATTTCCTTTAGCATCAGTAACTTTCTGATAGAAAACTGTCTTCATCGCTCCATCGGGTTCTCTGGATAAAACATGCGGACCATCTATTTCTGTTTTCCTGCCATCATTGGTGCCATAAAATCTAAAAATTAAAGTTTTCTTTTCAACATCAAGTTCAGTTTTGATTAAAATATGTCCAGGGGTATTATTTTTAAAGCGTAGATCAGGATTGGGAATATAAACAGTGCTATCCATTCCTTGCGGGGCATAGTAATGGACTGCATAGGCATGGTTTCGACGGGCGGTTATTTCTAGTCCGCTATAAATAGCTGCCCTAAAGGCGGTAGTGGAAACTTGGCAAACTCCGCCACCAAACTCTGGCTCAGTTACTCCTTTTTTAATCACCAATTCTTGTTTGTAACCATGCTCGCCGTCAACCTCGCCTAAATTTTTTACAAAAGAGAACTCTTCTCCAGGCTTTATGAGAAGTCCATCAAAGCGCTTGGTGGCCACTTTTATATTATGAATTCGGCTCAACGTGGAGCCGGTAAAATTTGACTTACCTTCACCGATAAGGGTTTCGATGCCAAGTTTATCCGCATTGTTATCCTTAATGCTGGGTTCCAGTGTATTGAAAGATATTTTTAGAGTATTGGACGCGGGCGTTTGAGAGAAGAAATTATCAATATTTTGGAGACTTTTTTCGATGTCTAATTGATATCCATTTTGGCTAAGGGAAAAATTGGAGACTCTACTATCGGTTACTGTAAAAGTAGCATCTTGAGGAGCTCTGTTATATTTTTTAGATAAATCTTCTAGAAAAATAGTTACAGCTTTTTTATCCAAGGTGATGGTTTCTACTTTTTTGAGGGTGTATTTAACTTTTTCTGTCTTAGTTAATGCACAAAATATTTTTGATACCGGGCAATATTGGATATTTTCTATTTCTGAATTGTAGGAAGAATCGTAAGTCATGGAAGGTTTATTTATAAACCATTTCTTGAAATCATTTTTATCAACAACTAAATCCTCTGTGGGCATTTTTAGAGTTATATCTTCGAGATTACTTGAAAAAGCTAAAGCTGCATTCCCACTAATTAAAAGGAAAAAGATTATTAAGGTGAAATATTTAATTGGAATTAATTTATTTTTCATTTTTCAGGACTTTAAATTGAAATGTTTTTCTAGACAAGTATTGTAAGAAACTGTCTAAAATCTCAACGCAAAATAACTACAGAAAGGACGTGCTCGTCCGCTAAAACACCGAAATTCTAGCTACAAAACTTCGCTTCAGTCTCGGCGTATCCTGATACGTCTCGGCTTCCAGCTCGTTTTTCGCTTAGAATTTTAGCGTTTTATCAGGACGCGAGATTTTAGACAGATTCTAACACAAAACTGCTAGGAAATACATTTAGCAGTTTTGTTTATTTTTTTAGAATATTTTTTGCCAAGGTCTTTTAAAAACCTCTAACTTTAATTCTTTTGGTTTTATTAGTGTCAGCCTTAGGCAATTTGATGGTTAAAATTCCATTTTTTAAAGAGGCTTCTATCTTTTCGGCAATGACATCAACTGGCAAAACTACCGAACGGGAAAAACTTCCCCAATAGCATTCTTGATAATAAAAATTATCCTCGCTTACATTTTCTTCAAACTTTCTTTCTCCTTTGATAGTGATCATGTCGTTATTAATTGAAACATCCAAATCCTCGGGATTAACTCCGGCAATAGTGGATTTGATAACAATATCTTCATCTGTTTGAAAAACGTCTATGGTCAATTGCCCATCTCCAGATTCGTCGGTGCTTTCGGAAGATCCCCAGCTATCAGAAAAACTATCGCTATTGTTCTCTAAGTTAGAGCTGGGAATGGAGATATTATCCATTTCATCTTCAGTGGTTATATTCATGGTTCGAATAGGCGCAGATATATCATTATCTTCATCGGTTACTCTTTTTGAACCGATAAGTTTTTCCATGAACGATTTTTTTTCTTTTGTCATATTTTTTTATTTTTATCTAAATAAGCATTTAATTATTAATTAATTTAGATTGATTTATGGGTGAAGGTTAATACACTTAAATTATAGGATATTTATTAATCTGAAGCAAGTTTTTTATTCACAATCAATAAACTGTAGACATTTATAGCCAAAAGAAGGATTATTATTGCAGATTTTATCGCAGAGCTGTAATAATCCAAATGGAGGATGGAATAATTGTAAATAAAATGAATAATAACGTTAAAAAGGAGAATATTTATATTTATTTTCTTTTTTTCTGAAATAGCTAAAAAATATCCCAAAATTCCGAAAGTGAGGATGTGAAGAGGAGCAGTTGTAAATACATCTTCAAGGGAAAAATTTATTTTTTCGGCAATATTTTTTTGATAGATTATAAAAGCCTCAATTAGAGAGAAACCAATTCCAGCCAGCCAAGCATTTATTATAAAGCTTCGGCCATAAGAAAGGGGGATTATTTTCTTGACTACAATAAAATATTTAAAGGCTTCTTCGCTAAACGCATATAGAAAAAGAAAAAATATGGTTCCAAAGAAATCTTTATCGATTTCAGATAAATTTGTCTGGGATATGGATAAGGAGATGATAACTAATTGAAAAATTAAAGACATTCCAGCTGTAATTATTCCCCAAAAGACTGATTGAATAGCATTTTTTAGATACATTTTGGTTTTTAGGACTTACGCGTTTTAATATTATTTTTTGTTTGTCTCTGCGAGTAATTTGAGTACTCTCAAATTGCGTGGCAGTCCAGAAAAATAAATTTTGATATAAATATATTCCTAGATTGCCACGTCAGGAGTACCCTCCTCGCAAAGACAACCCCACTTTTTGTAATGAGAGTTAAAGTGGGCGTAGCTACAATTTTTCCAGATGTTTTTCCATTTCTAAAATATCTGCCTGGGCTTTAACTAATTTTTCTTTTTCTTGAGCGACTATTTGAGGAGGAGCTTTCTTAGCGAATTCTTTATTAGAAAGTCTTTGGGTAAGATTGGCGGTATATTTCTTCAAATTTTCTAATTCTGCTGAAATTCTTTTTTTCTCAACGTCTTTGTCTATTTCGTTAATTAAATAAATTTCAATTCCTCCAACAATAACGTAGAGAGCTTCAGATGGCTTGTCCCCATTTTTTTCTAAAATTAATTCGCCAACTCCAGTGCGGAGATTTTTAATCAATACTTCTTCATTTTTTATTTTTTCAAAGTCATCCCCGGCATAAATGATGGTGGTTAATTTTTTGGTAGGCTCAATTTTATTTTCGGCGCGCAAATTTCGAATAGCAGTTATGATAGCTTGAGTTTTTGTAAATATATAACGTTCGGTTTCGATATCTTCGTTTGTAACCTCATCCCAGTTTTTCAAAGTGGGCCAAGCTTCAATCAAGAGTAATTTATCTTGATTAAGATTGGACCAGATTTCCTCGGTTACAAATGGGATGAAAGGATGCCAAAGTTTTAGAATGTCTTTTAAAATTTTTCCTAGAATAATATTTTTTTCAGTTTGGTTAGTTTCAAATTTAGCTACTTCAAGGTACCAATCGGCAAAATCATTTTTAGTGAAATCTTGAAGCTTTTCGCCCGCTAAGAAGAAATTATATTTTTCTAAATCTGAAGTAATTTCTTGAATCAGATTTTTGATTTTGTTTAAAATCCATTTATCGGCAGAGGTCAGATTTTTTTCTTCAATCTTACTTTGAGTGTCAGTAGTTTGGGTTTTAGAAATAACAAAGCGGCTAATATTCCAAAGTTTATTAATAAAATTGCGATAGCTTTCGATTTTTTCTTCACCGATACGCATATCATTTCCCGGAGTACTACCCATAAGAATAGAAAGACGAACTGCGTCGGTCCCAAATTTATCTATAATATCAAGAGGATCAATTCCGTTGCCTTTTGATTTACTCATTTTTTTCCCATCTTTATCTAATATCATTCCATGTAAATAAACATTTTCAAAAGGGATTTCACCGAGAGCAAACAAGCTCATCATAACCATTCGACTTACCCACAGAGTGATTATTTCATGGCCGGTTTCTAATACTTGGGTGGGATGGAATTTTTTTAAATCACCTGATTTAATATTATTTTTGAAATTGTCAGGCCAACCTAAAGTTGAAAAAGTCCACATACCGGAAGAAAACCAAGTATCTAGCGAATCTTCATCTTGAGTTAAATTTGTAGAATCGCAAGCTGGACATTTTTGAGGCTTTTTTTCAGACACGATGATTTCTCCGCACTCACAATAATAGGCTGGAATACTGTGCCCAAACCAAATTTGACGGCTAATGCACCAGTCGTGAAGATTTTCCATCCAGTTTAAATATATTTTAGTAAATCTGGCGGGGACAAAATTTATTTCTCCATTGGTGGCCACTTCGATAGATTTTTCTTTAAGAGATTTATCGGATAATTTTTTAACTGGTTTATCAACGGACACAAACCATTGTTTGGACGGCAGGGGTTCAATAGCCGTATCACAGCGATAGCAAATAGAAAGATTATTAACAATGTCCTCTTCTTTTTCAATTAAATTTTCTTTTTTTAAATCAGAAACTATCATTGCTCTTGCCTCAAGAACTGTTAAATTTGAATATTTTTCAAAACCAGGGTGAATCTTGCCTGATTCATTGATAACTTTTATAATTTTTAGATTATTATTTTCGGCCATTTTCCAATCTATCATAGAGTGGGCCGGAGTAACTCCCAGAGCACCTGTGCCAAAGTCCATTTCTACTTCACGGTCGGCAATAATTTTTATTTTTAAATCAATACCGCAAAATTTCCCTTCAAATTCTTGGCCGATATATTTTTTATATCTTTCATCTTTGGGATTAACTGCCACAGCTGTGTCGCCTAATTTTGTTTCAGGGCGAGTAGTGGAGATAGAGATAGGAAAATCTTTCCAATAGCGAAAAGTGTATAGTTTAGCTTCTTGATGTTGGTGTTCTACTTCATCGTCAGCTAAAGTGCTCTGGCAACGCGGGCACCAATTAACAATGCGTTCACCTCGATAGATAACTCCTGCTGCATACATATCAATAAACATTTTAGTGACTGCTTTTCCCCTTTCATCATCTAAAGTAAAAGCTTCTCTGGACCAATCCAAAGAAGAACCCATTTTTCGAGTTTGATGAAGAATAGTGGATTGAGTCTCTCGAAGAAATTCCCAAACTTTTTTTAAAAATTCCTCTTTTCCCAGATCGTGCCGAGTAAGGGCGGATTCGGTAAAGATTTTTTTCTCAACTACGTTTTGAGTAGCAATAGCGGCGTGGTCAGTGCCTGGGATCCATAGAGTACGATAGCCTTGCATGCGGTGAAAGCGAATCATTAGATCTTCAATGGCTAGCATCGCGCTATGTCCGAGATGTAATTTGGCAGTGATATTGGGTGGAGGCAGGACAATTGTATAAGATGGAGCATTTTCTGGTAAATCTAAATTATCCGGATTAAAAAATCCGGAATCTTCCCAGATTTTGTATATTTTATCTTCAACTTTTTTGGGATCATATATTTTTGGCAGTTCTTTTGATTTCATATTTTGAATAAGAAACATTATGTGCTTAGTTTAGCAGAAGAGGGGATAACTTTCAAGGAAAATTTCTACTAATTACGAACTATACGAAATTACGAATTTTGAGAAGCTACAAATTTTTTTAAAATAAGAAATAAATTTAAAGAGGCTGGCAATCATTGAT
>DOKP01000021.1:21286-22353 GCA_003510795.1 Candidatus Moraniibacteriota bacterium
AATCATTGATTGCCAGCCTCGCAAGTTTTACTTCTGAGATTTCTCAAACGCACCCTCCTCGTAACATTGAGGACATATTCCATGACTAGTTTCTTCAATAATAAGGGGTGCTTCTTTTTGGGGTTGAGAATACGTTTTTTCTCCATTGAGAAACTTTCCGTAAAACATTTCGCAATACGAACAAAAAATATTGTAGCCCGTTATCGGTTCTGCGGTTGTTTTGTTTGCGCAGTCATTGCAGACCCCATAGAGCAATCCTATTCTAGGATCAGTATTTGTGGTTGGAAGATAAAATTGCTCTCCCTGGTTATTTTTTATGTAGAGTTTTTTGCAATGTCCACAAGTGTAGGCAATGACTGGATGAGCTAGATTTTTTGTCATGGCGCTATCCTCCAAAATATAGTTAGAAAAAGTTAAGAGCAGGCTATTGCCATTTAAAAAGAAGAGAACTCAAAATAACTAAAACTCATACTATTCTATTTTTCTCAAAATGTCCACTTTTTATTTTTTTTAAATTTTTAATTGAGCATTGGCTTGGAGAGTGCGCCAATTTTTGAGAGCTTGTTTCTTTTTGACGGCAGTCATTTTTTTCCAGCGGTAATTAGCCGCTATTGCAATCATAGCAGCGTTATCGGTAGAGTAGGCGGCAGACTGGGGCTGATAATTTATATGGGGTACTTTTTCGCAAATAGCTTGGCCCATTTTTTCGCGGAGGTTGCTGTTGGCTGAAACTCCTCCAGCGATAAAAATAGTTTTGGGATTATATTTTTGGGCGGCTTGAATAGTTTTAATAACCAAGATATCAGTAGCGGCTTCTTGAAATTCATAAGCCGTTTCTCGGACAAATTTCAGCGGCAACTTGGAATTTTCTGCTAAATTGTTTTCTTTTCTATAATTTTTTACATAATAAAGCACTGAAGTTTTTAGACCCGAAAAAGAAAAATTAAAATCATGACTGTGCAACATCGGTCGAGGAAAAACCGGTTTTTTAATATTTTTTTCAGCTAATTTTTTGTCATTGGAAATTGAATTATCAAGACTTAATTCATAATTCTTAATTCTTAATT
>DOKP01000048.1:0-703 GCA_003510795.1 Candidatus Moraniibacteriota bacterium
CAAATGACAAAATGACTAAAATAAAACGTGTCATTGCGAGGATGTAGGTTTCGTCATTGCGAAGCGGTACTCCGCTGTGGCAATCTCATGGTATTGCGCCGAGATTTTTTTTAAAATTAAAAACGGGATTCAATGAATTGCATTGATTCCCGTTTTTCCCTGAATGTTTTCTCAGGAGGGTTAATCTTCGAGGATTGGTTGATCGGACTTGATGATGTCGGCCCAGGCTTCCTCGGTCAAGAAGGCTTTCATATTGTTTATCGTCACCATTTCGAGCGCTTCGTGGCGGTAACATTCATGTTTGCTGCCTTGTACGCCTTTAATCCTATGCCACCACCGGTCTTTTTCGAATGATAAAATACAATTGTTGGGCAGGGCAAGAATATTGGTTTTTTCTGCCCTTGCTTGTGGGAGTGGCGGGCCGGAAATCTGATGGAATTTTTTGAACCACCCGTTTTTGAATTTCTCAAATAAACCAATGGGGAGGTATTCATGTGAATCTGACGAAATTGTGACGCGACACAATGTTGAATTTTTCTCTGGAGAATTTATGGATAATCTCACTGGATTTCCAGGGTACAGAAAATTATAGAAAGAATATTCTTTAAATTCTTCCAGTTCGTCGAAGCCTAATAATCCCTCATACTTCACAACCTTTTCCGCCGCTTCTTTTTGGGCGAGGACGGACAAAATCGTTTTTTCG
>DOKP01000048.1:791-964 GCA_003510795.1 Candidatus Moraniibacteriota bacterium
TCCCAACGTTCTTGATCGGTTAAACGGGTGAGCATTTGTTTGAGGGTGTCAATTATTATCTCATGATTTTTTTGTATGACAGTTTTGCGGATGAGAGTCAGCAAAAAATTAAGCGTGGTCACATCCCAGTTAAGGTTAGCGGCAGGAAAAATGGTTTCATCGAAAGGTTTTTG
>DOKP01000048.1:1110-1263 GCA_003510795.1 Candidatus Moraniibacteriota bacterium
TTTAATTATACACCAAAACCACCTAAAAGTCAATGATTGGCTTATCGGCGAATTTGCGGTATTATAGAAAGTGGTTACTAATAACAATTTACTAAATATTTTATAGCACTTGTCATCTTGAGCGGAATTGGCTCAGCAGAGCGAAATGAAGTC
>DOKP01000048.1:1363-8633 GCA_003510795.1 Candidatus Moraniibacteriota bacterium
TTTAGCGGTGGCGCAAAGATCTAAGATTAGATTCCTCGATTTCGTTCATCCTCCTTGGGGTCGGACTCACTTCACTCGGAATGACACACTAATAATATTTAAGTTGATTTGGTATAACTGTATTTTTTTAAATACAGTAGGAATGCGCCGTGGCGCGTTCAGATTTTAAATATTATATTTTTTTACTATGACAACAGCTATTATTTTTATTTTGATCTTGGGAGTTTTAATTTTTGTCCATGAGCTCGGACATTATTTGATAGCGATTCGAAACGGCATCAAGGCCGAGGAATTTGGTTTTGGTTTCCCACCGCGAATTGTGGGCGCGGTAAAAAACGACGAGACTGGAAAGTATGAAATTATTTGGGGCAGCCGAGAAGTCAAATCCAAAAATACAATTTTCTCTCTCAACTGGATTCCGCTGGGAGGATTTGTAAATATCAAAGGTGAAAACGGAAGCGCTGTAAAAGAAAAAGATAGTTTTGTAAGTAAATCAGCTTGGGTAAGAATAAAAGTTTTAGCAGCTGGGGTGACAATGAATTTTATTTTAGCGTGGTTTTTACTAGCGATTGTTTTTGCTCAAGGAGCGCCTGAGGCAATTGAAGATACACAAAAAGTAAAAGATGCTAAAGTGCAAATTTCTCAGGTAGCAGATGGCACCCCCGCCAAAGAGATGGGGCTTTCAATCGGAGATCAGGTAACAAAAATTTGTGCCAGTGGTCAGGAATGTCAATCTATAACAAAGGTTGAGGAATTAAAAAATTATATCAATAAAAATAAAGGGCGAGAAATTATTTTAACTGTAGTGCGGGGTACTGATACTTTGGAACTAAAAGGAATTCCTCGCGTCAAATTTCCAGATGATCAAGGCGCGCTGGGCGTGGGCTTGGCAAGAACCGCTCTTATCCAATATCCTTGGTATGAAGCAATCGGCCGAGGATTAGAAGCAGTTTTTACTATAACTATTCTTATTATAACTACGTTGGGCTCTCTTCTCGCTCAATTTCTTTCGGGCACTAAGCCCGCGATGGATGTGGCCGGACCGATTGGAATTGCTATCATGACTAAGCAAGTGAGCGCTCTCGGATTTACCTATGTTTTACAATTTGCCGCTATGCTTAGCATTAATCTGGCGATTATAAATATCTTACCGTTTCCGGCGCTGGACGGCGGAAGAATATTTTTTATCTTGATTGAAAAATTAAAAGGTTCACCGGTTAATCACAAATTCGAAAACATGGCGAATTCTATCGGAATGTTACTACTTTTACTCTTAATGGTAGTAGTAACCTTTCATGATTTTATCCAGTTTGAGATTGTGGAAAAAATAAGAGGAATATTTTAGAAATAATTTCAAATTTCTAATTTCGAATTTTGATTCAAGCCCTAATTTCTTAATTTTTCAAACATTTAAAATTTATTTTCTGAATTATTTTTTAGCATTATAATTTTAATCATTAAAAATTCATTCGAAATTCATAATTCATAATTCAAAATTCATCAAAAAACATATGAAACAATCAAAATTATTTACCAAAACATCTAAGGATTTTCCCAAGGATGAAGTGTCCAAAAATGCGCAGCTTTTAATCAAGGCTGGTTTTATAAACAAAGAAATGGCGGGAGTGTATGCTTACTTGCCATTGGGACTGCGTGTTATTGAAAAAATAAAAACAATTGTTCGAGAAGAAATGAACGTGATTGGCGGACAGGAAATCATTATGTCATCTTTACAGCCCAAGGAAGTTTGGGAATCAACTGGCAGGTGGAGTGATGAAGTGGTGGATGTCTGGTTTAAATCAAAACTTAAAAATGAAACGGAAGTTGGGTTTGGCTGGTCGCATGAAGAACCTATTACTAAAATGATGAAAAGATTTTTGTCCAGCTATCGAGATTTTCCTGCTTACACTTATCAATTTCAAACTAAACTTCGAAATGAGCTCCGAGCTAAAAGTGGAATTATGCGCGGACGCGAATTTGTGATGAAAGATTTATATAGTTATGATGTCGATGAAAAAAGGCACTTAGCTTTTTATGAAAGCGTAAAAACTGCTTATATGAATGTTTTTAAGCGAGTGGGCCTAGGTGATATTACTTATATAACTTTTGCAGCGGGTGGAGCTTTTACTAAATATAGTCATGAATTTCAAACGATTACCGAAGCAGGGGAGGATTTTATTTATATTAACAAGGAAAAGGGCATAGCGGTTAATGAAGAAGTTATGGATGACGCAGTGCTGAAAGAGCTAGGAGTTTCAAAAGACGAAATGACTAAAGTAAAATCGGCTGAGGTAGGAAACATATTTAATTTTGGAACATCTAAGTGTGATGATATGAATTTTTTTGTTACCAATGAAGAAGGAAAACAAATATCAATTTATCTAGGATCATACGGTATTGGAGTGACGAGATTAATGGGCGTAGTGGCGGAAATATTTTCAGATGAAAAAGGAATTATTTGGCCCGAGAGTATCGCGCCTTTTGCGGTTCATTTATTAGTTCTTGGTAGCGAGTCCACAGTTCGCAGTCAGGCGGATAAAATTTATGCTGATTTAACTGCGCAAAATATAGAAGTTCTCTTTGACGACCGAGACGCTCGCGCCGGAGAAAAATTTGCCGACAGCGATTTAATCGGCATCCCATATCGAATCGTGGTAAGCGACAGATCAATTCAAGCCGGCGGAGTGGAATTCAAAAAAAGAAACAGCGCCGAAAGCGAGATTGTGAAAGTTGAAGAAATTTTAGGGAAAATAAAAAAATGAAATAACAATTACAATAATTAAGGATAGAATCTGTATACTTATTTTTTGTAAAATTAAAAAATATGGGAATTGAAAATGGTAATTATCCACAACAGCCATGGAAACTCACAGAGCAAGATATTGAGAGATATAAAAAAAGTATTGATAGTTGTACGGATCATGGTTTATATGAGGATGTGTTGAATGTTCTGCCTATGCCGAATGATTCTAATAGGAAGATAAAGCTATATGATGTTTATTTTAGAGAGAAATATCCTGATATATTAGATTATGTTATGTCAAAAAGTGATCCTGAAAAAATTAAAATTTTTAATGAACTGGCCAAGGAGTTTAATGAAAAAACAGAAACAATGAACGAAGATGAAAGAATGATTTATATTAAAAAGTTTAGAAATATTGTTTATGGAAGAGATTTTGGGTTTTAAAAAATAATTTTTTATTTTCATATTTAAAGCTACAAAAATGATCACAACTAAAATTGCTATTTTTCAAAAAAAAGAAGTTAGAAAAATTATTTATAAAAATGAATGGTGGTTTTCGATAGTAGATATTATCGAAGCTTTGACTAAGACTGACAGATCAAGAAAATATTGGAGTGATTTAAAGAAAAAGCTGATAAAAGAAGGATTTTTTGAAGTGTCCGAGAAAATCGGACAGTTGAAATTAGTATCTCAGGATGGTAAAATGAGAGAAACTGACTGTGCCAACACCGAAACGATTTTTCGTATTATTCAAACTATACCTTCACCTAACGCTGAACCTTTCAAGCGCTGGTTGGCAAAGGTTGGATATGAAAGAGTACAGGAAATAGAAGATCCTGAATTAGCGACCAAAAGAACGCGAGCGCTGTATGAAGCTAAGGGATATTCTAACGCTTGGATAGAAAAAAGAATGCGAGGCATTGAAGTTAGAGAAACTCTGACAAATGAATGGAAAAGTAGGGAAGTCAAAGAAGGTTTAGAATATGCAATTTTAACCGCTGAAATTTCCAAGGCAACTTTTGGAATGACTCCGAGTGAATATCAAAACTTTAAGGGATTAAAGCGAGAAAATTTGCGGGATCATATGAATGATTTGGAGCTTATTTTTACAATGCTGGGCGAAGCATCAACAACAGAAATTGCAAAAAATAAAAATGCAATTGGTTTCAATGAGAATAAGTTAGCGGCGCGAGAAGGTGGCAGTGTGGCTGGAAAAGCAAGAAAGGATCTAGAAAAAAAGAGTGGTAAAAAAGTTTCAACAAGTAAGAATTATATATTAAAATCAGAAAGTAAGAAAAAAATAAATTTAAAGTCAAAAGGGATGACTTGATTGTGATATCTTTGCAAAAACTAAAAATGACTAGGATAAAAGTTTCGAGAAAAGAAGTGCGGCAAATGCGAAAAAGTTTAGAAGAAGCGACGAGGAACGCGTTTGCGCAATTTGATGAAGCTAGACGCAAGGTCTGGTGCAAAAGTCGGTTTATTCTTTTGGATTAGTTTTTTTATCTTAGACACAAACAGGAAGCAGGTTAAATAACTGCTTCCTGTGTTTATTGAGGGAGAATTGCGTAATTAATAGGATTCACATAACCATTAGCTTTGTGAGAAATATAATGGGATTGCCACGTAAATTTTGAGTACAAAATTTACTCGCAAAGACAGTAAATAAAGATTGAACCTGAAGATAGAATTTATCTGTTTTACATCTTCTTAAATTATCTATATAATAAAAGAAAGTTAAATAAAATCTATTTAAATACATTATTTGAGTTATTCGGGTGCAGATTTGAATTATTCGAGTCGCTACAAAAAATAAAATGCAAGAAATAATTATAAACGCTTTAGCTAATATACCCAAAGAGTTGGCTACTTTTTTGATGGCGATGCTTCCGGTTACGGAACTGCGCGCCGCTATTCCCGTAGCGATTTTAAAATACAATATGTCTCCGTGGCTGGCTCTGACATATTCAGTTTTAGGAAATGCTCTGATGGGAGTTTTGGTATTACTTTTAGTTGAACCAATCACTAAAATAATTATCGAAAAAGTGCCATTTATTCATAAAATCTGGACGAAGTACATCGATAGGCTGCACAAAAAGCACAAGGAGAGTTTTGAAAAATGGGAGGCTTTGGCTTTGATAATTTTTATCGCCATTCCTCTTCCGATGACGGGTGCTTTTAGTGGTGCGGTAGCCGCTTCTATTTTTCAAATCCCGCCCAAAAAAGCCAGTACTTATATTTTTTTAGGCTGTTTGATTGCAGGAATAATTGTTACGGCGATAACCGTTTTATTTGATTTATAAATTTTTTACGCAAGGTGATTATAGTAATTGGAATTTAACTTCACAATAATTTTTTAATGGCAAAAGTAGGTCTGTCTTTGCGAGGGTTGAAATTATCCCTGTGGATGATTTTAAACTCCTAGTAAAGCAATCCTGGTCTGTCTTTGCGAGGAGGGTACTCCCGACGTGGCAATCCAGTATTATGTTTAAATATTATTCCTAGATCGCCACGAAAACATTGTGTACAATATTTTCTCGCGAAGACGGGTGAACTTCTGGACTGCCACGCAATTTGAGAGTACTCAAATTACTCGCAGAGACCAGTAAACAAAAATATGAAAATATTAATTGGAAACATAAAAATGAATATTATCTCCCAGGTTGAGCGGGATAATTATTTTAAAGGTTTAGAAAATGGTTTGGCTAATAAGGATTTTAAAAATGTTCAGATAGTTTTGTGTCCGCCATTTATTCATTTAGAGGCTTTCAGAAATGAAATCAAAAATAAGGCTATTTTTTTTGGCGCCCAAAATATTCATGAAGAAGAGTTGGGAAGATTTACCGGAGAAATTTCGGCTCCGATGGTCAAAAATTTTGGAGGAGATTATGTGATAATCGGACACAGCGAGAGACGCAGATGCTTTGATGAAAGCGACGAAATTATTAATAAAAAAATAAAAGCAGCTTTGAAAAATAATTTGATTCCAATAGTTTGTATGGGAGAAACCAAAGAAGAGAGAGCTCGCGGAGAAATTAAAACCGTTATGCTGAGACAAATTTTAGAAGGTTTGAAAGACATCTCTGAGAAAAAAATTTCTCAAATTATCATCGCCTACGAGCCAATTTGGGCAATCGGTAGTGGCAAAGTTCCCACGGGAGATGAAATTATGGAAGTGCGAATTTTGATGCAGAAAATATTAACTGATAAATTTAATTTAGGTTTTGATGAATTGCCAAAGATTGTTTATGGAGGTTCGGTGGATTTCAAGAATATCGGCTCAGTTTGCGAAGACTCCGGCATGGATGGGGTGTTAGTAGGCGGAGAGTCGCTGCATCCGATAGATTTTATCAAAATAGGAGAGGTTTTAGAAAAATAATTAAAACTACATATATACAAATCTAGTACAAATATACAGATAAAAAAATGCAGGGTGCTCATTTGTAAATTTGTAAAAAGATTTGTAGATTTGCGGTATAAAATATGATAACAGAAGTAAAAAAAATATTAGACGATGCCAACGAGGGTAATTATGCAGTGGGGGCTTTTAACACGATAAATTTGGAATTTACCATGGCTATCTTGGAGGCGGCTAGCGAGAAAAGATCGCCGGTGATAATTCAAGTAACGGAAAAAACTATGGATTATGCCGGAGGAAGGGCGATTTACGGATTAATTAAGAATTTAGTGGAAAACTATTATCCAGAGATTCCGGTAGGAGTTCATTTGGATCACGGCAAGGATTTCGAGGTGGTGCAAAGAGCGATAGAAATTGGTTTCACTTCCGTGATGTATGATGGATCTCGAAAAAAATATTCGGACAATTTAATGACTACCAAAAAAATTGCCCAATTTTGCCATGAGCGGGGAATAAATTTACAAGGTGAATTGGGAAATGTCCCTTATCTGAAAGAGGTGGGTTCGACGGAAATTAATTGGGATGATTATATGACGGACCCTGCCCAAGCCGAAGAATTTGTACGAGAAACCGGAATAGACGCGCTAGCAGTAGCCGTAGGTAATGCCCATGATTTTGCCAAAGAACGACCTGAGCCTGATTATGAAAGATTGGGAGAGATTAATAGACGTTTGAATATGCCTTTGATTATGCACGGCGCTTCAGATTGGGAAACAGAAAAAACCGTAGAAGCAGTGAGAAGGGGAATAAACTGTTTTAATGTGGATACAGCTTCAAGAGTAGCTTTTATCACCAGCTTGGGCAAAACGATTGATGGTAATAAATCAGTTTCTTTTGATGTTAGAGAGCATTTGGGACTTGCCAGAGATGCAGTGACAGAAGTGGTGAAGAAAAAAATGGATATGTTTGGAAGTAGTGGAAAAATAGAAAGCGTTGCATAATAGTTGAGTTGCTTTACGTATAATTTAAGAGAGTGTAATGAATACAGCGAGATATATTAGAGTTTAATTTTCAATAATCAATAATCAATTTTCATTCAATGATCAATATATAAATTATCAATGGAAATTTTAAAATTGTAAATTTATTGAAAATTGTGAATTGAAAAT
>DOKP01000043.1 GCA_003510795.1 Candidatus Moraniibacteriota bacterium
CTTTAGCGGTGGCGCAAAGATCTGGGTTTAGATTCCTCGATTTCGTTCATCCTCCTTGGTGTCGGATTCGCTTCACTCGGAATGACACCATCGCAGTATTTAAATTGATTTGATATAACCTCCAGCTCTCCCGACTGAGTCTCTCAAATAAAAACATCAACCTGCGTAGATTGATGCGTTTTGTAATTTTCAATATGTGCGCCGTGGGGGATTCGAACCCTCGACCATCAGCTTAAAAGGCTGTTGCTCTACCAACTGAGCTAACGGCGCATATAGTTTTTAATTTTACTTTTTTCTTCTCCTTAGCAACTAACTCTATAATTCTCCAACTGAGACTGACTCAAACTGGGCGCAAAAATAAAACATTGCCCAAGACTGGGTTTATTTATTTCCTATATTTTATATTGATTTAGGACAAATATAGAATACTATAAAATTATAGCTTTTTCAAAATAAAAGTCAAGCTTAATTCATCCTTAATATGTTAGCATATTAGCATTTAACCGAATGAGACATCCGGAACGTTAGCTTAAGAGAGATGTTAATATGTTAAAGTGCTAAAATGATTTACCACCCCTTGATTTCTCCATTTCTCTGTGCTATTATTTTTAAGTATTAGTGAAAATTAAAAGTCTATAGAGTGGCGATCATAGTTCAGTGGTAGAACATCGGTTTGTGGTACCGAGTATCAGGGTCCGATTCCCTGTGATCGCCCCTGTGTAGATTTTAAATCAATTTTATTGCTTCAAGTTAGCTCTTGTGGTGAAATGGTCCCGTAAACTAAAGATTACTTTAGCACGGGATAGAATATCACACTTGGCGGAGTTTATCCCGCATAACGTGCGCCCATAGCTCAATGGATAGAGTGTCTGGCTTCGGACCAGAAGGTTCTAGGTTCGAGTCCTAGTGGGCGCACATTGTGCGGGAGACCAAGCGTTTCAGGTTCGAGTCCTGGCAAGAGCACCCCTAAAAATTTATCAAAAAAACACCATCGTTGTGGTGTTTTTTTGTTAATAAAATATTTCATGTCTCCCGGCAATGCAGAACTTCTTATTAAAGTTACTTTAATAACACAGTTACATAAAATATTTTATCTTCTATTTTTCTATGCCAAAAATATCACGCACTTCTTCGGCGCTATCTTTAACATAAAGAGTGTTTCTTTCTTTTACTTTTTCTACTACCGCATTAAAATCTTTTACATTAAATTCAATTTCTCCCTTTTTTAAATCCTGCAGATAAACTTCTTTTTTCTTATCACTCCAAACTGAAGAATAAATATACTTATAAATAAGCATGCTGCTAAACACTGCCATTACGGCAAAAAATAGCATAAATAATAATTCTGAATGATTCAAGAAAAATTCAATAATAGAATTTTTCATTTTAAAAAAATTAAAATTTTCCTTATTAAATTTTAAAAATAAATTATTTTTTCCCATCGTTTTTTTCTAATGAATAAAATATTACATCCAATTCGGAATTAAGTACCAATTTTTCCTTTTCTTCTTCGCTTAAATCAGCTCCATTACCATCGCCCAAAACGCTAATTCCGCCGTTAGGGTTACTTTTTTTATTATCTGTTTCTTTTTCCAAAATAATTTTCTTGGATTCAATTTTAAAAGAAACCACACTATTATAATATTTAATGTTATCTAATTTATCTATAAATTTGGCCAGTCCGTTATAATCTCCAGCTAAAATAATTTTTATTGCAAAATAATCTTTTACTGGCGACAACTTCAATATTTCGTTTTCCTGGCTATTGGGCTTGCCTTTATTCGGTTCCAGTATTTTTTTATTTCCTTCATCTACCGATATTGTTATATCATTTCCGGTTTTCTGCGCTATCAACTCCAGTTCTTCGACCAATCCAACGATATTATCCTTGGAAAAAATAACATTTAAATTGTCTTTTTCGCTAGCTACCTTTTCGAAATTATTTTTTAGATTATCCAGCTTGCTTAATTTGTCATCATTATTCTTACCGTCAATCAACTTCATCTGAACGGAGTCGAAATCATCTTTTAACAACCCCACAGAAGGAGAAATTATAAAAATAAAAAAACAAATCCAAATAATCAGGAGAATTCCGATAATTAAATATGTTTTATTTTTTTGGAAAAAACTATTATTTTTTTTCATGACCATTTAAACATTTTATATTAACTACAAATTTTAACTCAAATTCTATATTTTCTTTTAACACTATATTGTTTAAAGGAATATTAACACCCTCAAAACAATTATCGCTCTGGATGTCTTCTTTCATTTTTATTAAAATATCTCTATCCTGGGCAATTCCTTTCAATGTCAGATTTAATCCATTTCCACTCATAGAATTCAATACTACTTCCGTGGGCAATAGCAATGACAATTTATTTAATACAAACACCCAATTTATATCAAAATTTTGGATATTCTTTATAAAACCGACTTTTGCACCGGCTTCTTTCAAGTTTTCCTCATATTTCTTTATCTCTATATAGTTTTCATTTAATTCTTTCGAAGCAAGTTGCTGATTAATGCTACTCAACTGATATTTTACTACAGCATCGACTCCTTTTATCGCACCAAAAAAAAGAAGCGTGATAACAATTATCATAATCTCTTGCAGAATTACAAACTTCAATATTTTATTATTTTTTATTCTTTTCTCTTTGCTTTTAGGCAAAAGACTTAATTTTATTTTCATATGAAACAATGTATGTAAAAAAGTATTTTTTATTTATTGCCTAGCGCCAGGCCGATTGCCACCACATATTTAATGACATTTTCTTGCTTAATTATTGGGACACTTTTGATACTGGAAGTCATGCCATTTCTGACGTCTCCCTCCACCACCTCAATCCCCAGATTTCTTGATAAATAAGGTATTAAACCTTTGGCCTTAGACAGTCTTCCGCAAATAATAATCTTATCAATTGAAGAAGAATATTTTAGCCCCTCCAAATAAAAATCAATTGTCTTTTTCACTTCGTCGACCAAACCACTTAAAATCGGCTTAATCGCTTCAAATAAAGCATCATCCTCAAAAAATGATCCAATGCCGTCTTTTTCTTCAATTTCCTGGGCTTTTTTATCTGAAATATTAAATTTTTTCGCAATTGCTCCGATTATATTTTTTTCTGAAATTGGAACACTGGATGCAAAACACGGAATGTTTTCAATAGCAAAAATAAAACTAGTCTTATTTTTATCCATATTTATTATCAGCGCCGTCTTCGAAACACTATTTTCATTCAACAAACTTCTGACAATAGCTGTCGTCTCAGATTCAATACCAATAACTTCCAATCCAAATTCTTCTAAAAATTCTATGTACTGATCGACTACCCGTTTAGCCGCCGCCAAAACTAAAACTTTAATTTCACCCGTGTCGTTACTGCCAAAAATATCCCCCGCTAACTGCCAATCATAATAAACTTGATCCAAAGAAAGGGGAATATTGGCTTCTATTTCCCATTTTATAGCTTCATTGATTTCCTTCTCGCTCATAGTAGGTATGGATATTAACCTTAAGAAAGATTTGGATTCAGAAAGAGCTATTCTAACTTTCTTTGTTTTTATTTTTTTAGGTTTAGCATTTTTTATTAATTTATCTAAAACTCTAAAGAATTCATCTTTATTTGCAATTTCTCCATCCAAAACAACGCCCTTGGGTATAGCTTCCGAGGAATAACTCTTTATCTTTTTATCTTCGATTCTAACGATTCTCAAAACATCATCCTCAATACTTAATCCGAAAGCATCATCTTTAAAATCAATTATTTTTTTCATTAAAAATCCCATTTTTTATTTTTATTTACCCCGCTAAATTGCAGCATTTCTATATTATTTAGCTGAAGTTATTTTTAGTTTTAATTTTATTTTTTGTCGTCCATATTATCTACAATTCTTCCCAAGAATCTATGGCATAGTCCGTTCCTGTGGGGAAATAAGGAGGCGGATAATACAATAAGTTATTATCAAAAATAATATCTCTATTAATATATCCCTCAGCAAAGGTTCCATTACTATGAACATAAGCAAAGCCATATCTTTGCTTTGTTACAATTGCCCCATAGATTGTTATGGAATCTTTAACATTATTATATTGCTCTCTCCCTACTCTTCCGGTGGTAGCAAGCAACACACCGTCAATATCCAAATCACTTTCGCTCTCCTTCGTAACCTCCACATCATTTTGCGCTACTAATCCAATAATATCACTTCCATCGTAATTAGTATAGGTCAAATCTTTTTTCAAGTAAATATTCTTATTGGAAGCGGCGCCAGTTAAATCAGCCGCTACTACAGTTACACGATTATTGTTTATAGCTCCTTCAACCCAAACATCGTCCTCCACAAAAATCACACCCTCATTCGGAATATTATAAGTAATATAGACTGATTGATTATTGACTTCGTTATTGGACATACTGGTAACTCTTGAGACTCGCATAGTTCCGTCTGTTTGCAAAATTATATGCCTTCCATGATTAGCATTATTAAAATAAATTCCATGAGTTGAAATGATTGCTCCATTTGAATTACCCGAACAATAACTTCCTACATTGCTACAACCTGCCTCGCTTTTCATGTCAGCTATATCTGCTAAAATACTATCAAAATCTTTTTCAGGCACAGGAAATTCTCTTCCAGCCATAAATACATCGGTGCGAGCCGGAACTGCATTTGGGGGAAGTGGATCAGTTGGAGCATTATGAGTATGCACCCCAAACTCATCCGAGCCACCATGATCAGGATCATTATATGTTGCTACTGAACTACTCACTATATTATGGGCTACCGCATCAAATCGCACTCCTCTATTTGAATGAATCAAACCAATTACATTGGTATCTGCTCCAAATCTGATATCTGAATCGCAAAGTACCACATATTCACTCCAAGCTGGTTGTCTAAATCGAACCTTAACAATTCTTTTTAAACCTGGATTTTTGTAAGTCCAGCCTGTTACTTCAGTCATAACGATAGTAGAGTTTGCTATAGGCGCAATAACTCTTATCTGGTAAGTCCCTATTCCATTAAAATCATCTTCATATACACTGTCAACGCCATAGGCTGTGCCCGAAGCCCAAAATTGCCTTATCTGTTTTTTAGTCAACCCCGCCACTTTATGAGCCAAATACCATCTATAAAAATATACTCCCGCTTCAGCAACTTGCAAAGATTCTTCTTTCGACTCTCGATTGATTCCGAATTGCATATTGCTCACAACCACTTTCAAGGACGCTGTTAAAAATATAGAAACGATTGTAATTATTATTAAAGTATAGGCCAATATTGAACCATTTCTTTTTTTAAAATTTTTCATAAAAATTTAATTTAGCGTATCATAATCACTCAAATTACGGAGAGATGCGTAGGATTTTATACTTAAATCCCCTTCTCTTCTATCCACAAAAAGATTTACTTCTATCATCCTTATTTCATTTATACTGCCAGCAGGCGCATTTATGATTTCATTCTCTCGATTGTAATAAAAAAACAATGGTTGTGCTGAACTATTGACCACATTTTTAATCAAAACTGAAACTTCATCATCTCCAACTGGATAGGTTAATGGAAAACCACTGGGATTACTTTTCCCTACCATCAAATCTGTTCCATTCAAATAATAATGAACTTTCTCCGTTATTCCATCTTTATCTATATCGCTAAAAACCTTCAAATCAAAATCTCCGACACCCAATATTGGGTGGCCTCCATTATCTGCCTCTCTTATTCTCCTTAAAACATTTATGATATCACTCATTCCTCGATTGGCCGCTATTGAGGCTTCATTGGTGTGCATAACTAAATTATAATTCTGCCAGGATTTGATGAAGAGTTGATTCACTCCAACCATAATAATAGAAAATATTCCAATTGTAACTATCACTTCCGAAAAAGTCATGCCAGACCTAGTTGAGATAACTTTCCTTTTATATTTTTTTTTGAAATTAATATCAATCACTTTTTTTAAATTTAAATACTATCTAAATTTACTGTCCTATCGGTAAATTTATTTATAACAATACTGTCTGTTTTGTCTTGATAATTTGTAGCTGAAACAAGCACCTCGTAAGTTTCCCCATTTTGAAGTGGCGTAGCAATCGCTTCCGGAAAATAAACATAGCCGTATTTATCAGTAGTCAGAATAGTTGTTTCATATCCCAAAGTAGTATTTCTAAGTTTAACTTCCGCTCCTGCAACAACTGCCGCACTGACAGAATCTTTTATGCATATATATGCGGAATCTAAATTTTTATCCATAAAGATAACATTTGTATTGAATGCCGTCCCGGCAACAACATCAAAAACAGCCGGATCCGAATCACTACCTAGATCAACTTTTCTGAATTGATAGTCGCCACTGGCGAAAGTGAAACCGCCTAATGTATATTTACCAGCGTTAACATCGTTATCAGAAAATTCTCCATCTCCGTCGGTAGTAATTGTATCTGTATAACTAAATGTACCCAAGCTGATACTAGGATCAACTGTGCCGTCGTCTAAGCGTCTGCCACCATATATATCAAAAGTAACATTCGGCAAATCATCTCCCAACGAATCTTTAGAACTAATCGCTATGTCAGAAAGCAAATCAATTATAATAGTTTTTTCATTCAACACTCCTTCAATAATATTATTATGAGCGTCTTCAGGAATAAACCCCGCTGTTAATGGAGAATAAGTTACTACCGTTTCGTAGCCCGCCTTGCTCATAGTAATTTTGTAATTTTGTACCAAATCAGATGGCACTCCTTGCAGCAAAAGATTGCCGTTGCTATCCATGGTCGTGGAATAATTAACTATTGGGGAAACTTGGTCATTGAAAATATTAATATTTACATTGGAAACTGGATTGCCGGCATAATCGATAGAATTAATTGAAAACGTTCCTCCGCCAACACTGGTTTCCACTCCAGGTGGCACAAATCTGGATACAAGAGTAGCTCGCTCACCTTCAGTTTCCTCTCCCCATTTAACTATTATTTTCGCAGTCTTATAATCAGTAGGAACATTATCTAGCGGCGAGCCCAAAGCGACACCGTCATCCGGATCATCTTTATAAGTTATATCCGTAATTACATGGAAAGTTTTATCACCCACGGCTACGTTTTCATCCGGGTCAATTAATCCATTGGGTATTCCACCTACAACTGCTACATTGTCATAGGCTAGATTTCTAAGCATCTCCATTCTCTCATTGGCTAGAGAAATAGCAATAATTTTATTTTTAGAATTTAAAATGTATTTCGTGCCCACAGCAAAAACAGAATAAAAAGACATCGTTACTACTGAAAAAATGAATATCAAAACCAGCGCCTCAATAATAGAAACACCTTTGGGATAATATTTAATTTTATTTTTTACTATTTGTTTTATTTTCATCTACTCCCTTTAAAAAGAAAATCATACTTCAATATTACACTAAAAAAATAAAAAACACCACTTTTGAAAATGGTATTTTTAAAATATTTCTAAAATAATATTTCTTTAATCTTTTGTGATAGTTCACTGGGGATTATATGAGTTTTTACGAAAAAAGCGGTTATTCCCATTTGTTCTATCTTTTCTTTTGTCTCGTCATCTACCGAAGCAGACAAAACCACAATCGGGGTATCTTTAGTTGACTCCTCCAATTTCAGTTTATTGATAATTTCCTCTCCGCCCATAGCCGGCATTACCATATCTATCATAATCAAATCAAACTTATTTTCTAGCGCTTCTCGAATTCCCCAAGCTCCATTTTTAGCAAAAGTCATATCATATCCGTCTTGAGCTAATTTGCCTCCAAACATATCAATGAAAACATCCTCATCTTCTATCATTAATATTTTTTTATTTTGGATTTGTTCCATAAAATAATTTTTGTAAAAAGTTAAACTCCTTACACTTAATTATATACTATCTTTAAGCCAAAAGGCAAATAGACGGTAAAAGTTATAAAGTTTATAAGGTGAGATGTATGATTTAAGATTTATGATTTATGAAAAATTTTATTCAACCTTCAAATCTTAAATCTTAAATCATACATCGTAAATCTATCTCTGTTAAAATGCTAATGTTTTAAAATACTAAGATGTTAGATGTTTAATTGTTTTTATATTCACTTCTCTAAGTAATTTAGTATCCACTTCGCTAGGGCTATCCATCATCAAATCTCGCCCTCTGCCATCTTTGGGAAAAGCATAAATATCACGAATAGAATTAACGTCTTGAAGCACCATCAATATTCGATCAATCCCAGGCGCACTTCCTCCATGTGGCGGTGCTCCATATTTGAAAGCGCGAATCATTCCCCCAAAACGAGCATCCACGTCTTCTTTCGTGTAACCCGCAATTTCAAAAGCCTTGTACATTATTTCAGGACTGCTATTTCGAATCGCCCCACTGGAAGCTTCAAATCCATTAATTATCAAATCGTAGTTGTAGGCCAAAATCTCCAATGGATTTTTTTCTTCCAATGCTTTCATCCCTCCCTGAACCATCGAAAAAGGATTGTGCTCAAAATCAATTCTGTCCGGCTCAATTTCTGAATAAGAATACATTGGGAAATCCACAACCCAGCACCAGGCAGCTTTAGTATTATCTTTAAGTCCCAATTTTGATGCGCATTCATTTCTCACCGCCCCCAAACTGGCGCACACTGTTTTCCAAGTATCTGCTCCAAAGAAAATAATATCTCCCTCCTTGGCCTCCATCTCTTTAACAATTTTATTTGCTAGATCATCTCCCAAGAATTTTACAATCGGCGATTGCAATTCTAGTATTTTCCCTCCGACATCATCGGGACCAAGTGATGGTCTTACCCCTTCCCTTAAAACAATATAAGCCAAACCTTTGGCTTCTTTGCTTATAGCTGATTGAGTTAGTTCATCAATTTCTTTTCTGGTTAATTTTGCCCCTCCGTCAACTTTCATCGCGTGCACCACTCCTTCATTTTTTACCACTCCCGCAAAAACTGAAAAACCACAATCTCTGACCATTTCTGTAATCGGTTTAATTTCCAGATCAAATCTCAAATCAGGCTTATCGCTTCCATATCTGGTCATTGCTTCTTTCCAGGGCAAACGAATAAATTTTCCGTCTTTCCCTAAGTTAACTATTTTCTTGTTAGAAAATTTTTCTGTAAGTTCAAACATTAACGGCTCTATAACAGCCAGTACATCTTCTTGAGTTACAAAACTCATCTCCATATCAAGCTGATAAAATTCTCCGTAATGTCTGTCCATCCGTGGATCCTCATCTCTAAAGCAAGGGGCGATCTGAAAATATTTATCTATTCCTCCTACCATCAAAAGTTGCTTGAATTGTTGCGGTGCCTGAGGAAGAGCATAAAATTTTCCCGGATGAAGTCTGGAAGGAATCAAAAAGTCTCGCGCCCCCTCTGGAGAAGAGTTAGCCAAGATTGGAGTTTGAATTTCAGTGAATCCCAACTTATGGAAATAATCTCGCATATGTTGGATGTATTTGTCTTTCAATATTAAAAGCTTTTGCAACTCCGGTCTTCTCAAATCTATAAATCGATATTGCAATCTCAGATTTTCATTGGCCTCCTCGGGTTTTTCCTCATCAATTTCAAAAGGAGGAGTCTTGGATTTGTTTAGAATTTCCAAGTCTGCTATGTCTACTTCAATCTCCCCTGTCTCCAACTTTGAGTTCAGCATATCATCCGGACGCGCCAAAACATTGCCAGTGGCTTTTATTACCCATTCACTTCGAAGCTGATCGGCTTCCTTCCAAGCTTCTTCATTGATAGCCGGGTCAAATTTAATTTGAGTTAGTCCATAACGGTCCCGCAGGTCAATAAAAATTATTCCACCATGATCTCTTCTTCTGTGCACCCAACCAGCCAAAATTACGCTCTCACCCACGTTCGATTTATTTAATTCTCCACATGTATGTGTTCTCATATTTACGGTTTTATTGCGTTAACGGTAAGTATTTTTACCCCTTATATTATTTATACAGTACTAAAATACATTATGCCTTGAATTTTAATTTTTATCAAGAGGTATGACATTTTAGCATATTAACATGCTATCATTTTTTATCATGTATTATTCTTTAATTTTGAAAATAAAAAAGACTCCAAAAAGGATGCCCAAAGAATATTGACTGATAAAATATCATGATATGCTTCCGCTGAAAACACTAATGCCCAGATAGATTATTCTATTTGATTCCCTTAATAAGTTCTCTAAATTTAGGCAAATCTTCCTGAATAGTTTTCCAGAGTATTTCCTCATCTACGCCGAAATATTCATGTACAATTTTATTTCTCATTCCAATAATTTCACCCCAAGGAATGTTAGAATTGGCTAATTTAGCATCTTCCGAAAGACTATTGACAGCTTCACCGATAATAGAAAGATTTCTTACAACAGCATCAATTGTCTTGTGATCATTATAAAAATCTAGCTCTTTCATTCCATTGGTATAATTCTCTATCTTTTCAATAGAGCTAATAATATCCTCAAATTATAATTCGTCTCCTCGCTTAGACATATATAGTTTCTTTTAATACTTCTTTTCTTATAGTGTTCTTTAGGCCTTTTTTAGAAACCAAATCGACTTTCTTTTTTAACTTTTCCTCTAAAAAATTTTCTAATCTAATAAAATCAAAAAAACCAATAGGTGAACTAAATTCAACTAGAATATCAACATCACTTTCGTCAGTTTGCTCGTCTCGAGCAACCGAGCCAAAAACACCCAATTGTTTAACGTGGTATTTGTCCTTTAAAAAAGGCAAGTTTCTATTAATTTCCTCTATTATATCTTCCTTGCTCATAAACTTGATAATTAAATTCATTTTAGTCTACGCATTTATTCTAACACAAAGCACCCACAAAACAAGAGTTTCGACTATGAAAAGCGCACACAAAAAGCTATCGTCAAAAATATTACCGTGTTAACCCGCCAGCTGGCAGAATTAAAGTGTTGAGATGTTTATATGCTAAAATGTTAATATGCTTTTATGCCACTGGCAACTCAACGATAAATTTCGAACCTTTGCCATCGCCTTCGGATTCTATCCAAACATGTCCATGATTCCCTTCAATAATCATCTTTGCCACATAAAGTCCCAGACCTGTTCCGCCAGCATTTAATCTTTTCACATCTTTGCCTCGGGAAAATTTAGAAAAAAGATGAGCCATCTCGCTTTTCGGCACGCCAATCCCGGTATCAGAAACAGTTATTCGAAGATGATTTCCGATTAGACATTTCTCTGCAATTCCGTCGCACTCTTTGACAGAAACCGACACTCCGCCTTTTTTGGTATATTTGACAGCATTATCCACTAAATTAGCAACCGCTTCTTTAATTTTAGACTTATCAATATTAACTTCAGGAATAGAGCCAATAGACTTTCCGTATTCCAAATAAAGACCTTTGTTTTTAGCTTTAACAAAAACATTATCAATTACTTCTTTACAGATGTTTTCAATATTGCACTTTTCAAAAACAAAATTAACTCTGCCCGACTCCATACGAGAAACATTTAGCAAATCATTTACGAATTCAATCTGTTGTTCGTTAGCATTAAATATTTTTTGTAAAACATCTTTTTGTTCGGCACTCATCTCGCCATAAGATCCATCTGACAGTAACATTGAATATCCTTTTACGGTCGTGGGCGGACCCTGTAATTGATGCGCTACGATTGAGACGAATTCAGTTTTGGCTGTATCCAATTCTTTAAGCTTATCATTGGCAATTGATAGATGGTCGGAGATTTTTTGCAATTGTTCTTTCCTCTCGCTAATTTCTTCATTCGCTACCGCCAGCGCTTCTCTCTGGGCCACCTCCCGCTTGACGCTTCGAATTAAAATATAGCCAAAGCCGGTTATTAGAACTAAAGCAACTAAATTTAATACTCTATTAATTGGAATTTGAATAAAAGCAAACTGCGAAGCGATCAAAATAATCAATGAAATTACCAATGCCTGCGCTCCAATAAGCTTAATATTAAAAGCCTTAAACCGTACAATCATATAGGCTAACATTCCCATAAAAAATGTCATGCCAAAAAGACCATATTGCTCTAATTTAAAACTAACAGCATCGTCGATAAAACCAACGCTAACAAAATAGCTATTCAAAAAACCAGTTACAAAAAATGAAACTAAAAAAAGTTCCACTCCAATAGTAAGAGACATTATTTGTCTCTTGGAGACACTGCCCGCTTTTCTATATTTCAATAAACCCAAAATAAAAACAAACAAAGCTACAAAAAAACCAACGGCATAATAATAATTAGTAAAATATAACCCCTCAGTCGCCTGACAATTAGTTATATCAAAATCACTTAAGTTAAAGAACGTGGGTGTTAATAATAAAACTGGAAGAATTAAAAATCCAAACATTAATTTATTCTTCAAAGAAACATCTCTCTTCTCAATGAATACATAAAAGAAATATGCACTCAATACAAACAACAAGACATTTAAAATTCCAAGTAGGGCCCATGAAAACATTATCAACCTACTATCATAGAAAATCCAAATGATGAGATCAAACGAAGTCCAAAGAGAAAAAACTATCGCTATTCCAAGAAGGAGTCTATTAACTAGCAACTTTTTATTATTAAAAAAAACAAAAAATCCTATGATTAAAGTAACTATAGTAGTTGGTATATGTGAATAATATACGAATCTTAGAAATTCCTGGTTTTGTTCTATGAAAGAATAGCAAGTCTCTATTTTTGTAACAAAATTAAAATCCATTTTATTTTAAAAATTATTTTTATTTCAATGTTTTTTCAATAAATTTCGGGTAATGCCTCCAAAACAAATCATTTTCTTTCTTTGGGGGATAAATTTTTACCACCAACGGCTTTACTCCAAAAATATTATATATTTTTTTAAAAGTTGGGACGACTACACTATTGGTAAATTCTTTTTCATTTTTATTCTCTAGATAGTTTTCGAACAAAACTCCGTAACATATAAAAAGAGAGAGAAATTTTTTATAAAATATTCTTGGGCTTCCTCCGTTTTTCTTAATCCATAAAGATTCATCCGTGATAGAATTTTTATACTCATTAAAAAAACCGCCAAACAAATCATGATGAAACTTTATAAAACTGTCTCCTTGTAAAGTCTTTATATCAGCTAATCGTTTACCCTCAGAAAAATCGAAATCAATCACCTTTTTTACATTAAGTCTTTTTCCTTCTTTCTTTCCATTGCCATCACAGAAAAACATTTTTCCTAAATAATATTTATCTTGATTCTCAGATCTGAATTTATCGTCTAAATATTCCAAACAAATTGGCTCTAAACATATTCTCTTTGCTAATTCTAAATATTTAACAAATTCATTGTTTGGGCTAGCAATGTGCCTTGCTAAAATAGCCTTTGGGCTATTTAACATAGCTTTTGGGATGCTGCTATCTAAAAAATCTTCTACCTTCTTACGAAGTTTTTTATCATTCCAGCGTCTCCATATCTCCTCTTTGGCTACTTCTAGTGGCGTATAAATATCCTCTACATTAAAATCATCATTTCCATCTTTACTAGAGTTGAGCATAATCAAATAATTTAATATTTACAAATCACTTAATCGCTTCCTAATTGAATATATTATATCATATATATAGACAAAAAAGGAGGATTATTAAAACACTATTGGTCTTATTACAAATTCAGTAATCAAACCATTTCTGATTGACCAATAACCAATACTAATCAAAATACTTAACAAAAAAATACTAATTATCTTAAAATCTAAATCTTTTTTATTGCCATCTTTGACATAAGTAGTTGCAATAAAAGGATCTTCGAAAATAGAAAGGATAATAAGTGCAAAAAAATTACCCCAAAATTGAATTTTTACAATCTTCAAAAGAAAGAAAAATATTTTCATTGGCACATAACTACCGATGACGAGGATAAATTTAAGAGGAGTTTTTTTATTTCTCCAATCTTTGAATCTATCTTTATATTCTAATTCTTTTTCGGAAAAACCTTTCAGGGAATTCCAAACAACAAATTTTGCCTCTTTATTTCTGAAATATATAAATAAAAATATATTTATTAAAACTGCCGCTATAGCCATCCCCAAAGCGCCTCGAGCTCCCCAAATTAATTCAGCTGTAATCCAGATTGGATTATCAAAGACCCAACTTAACCCTCGATAAAAACCTGCTCCGAGAATAATGTTTCTTTGTTTTTCAAAAATAAAAGCACCACTTAATATTATTACTACTGCTATTATTATCTTTTTACTTTCAGCGTCCAAGGCATTAACAATCTCCATAGTTTTTTTATATAATTAAATTAGCTGGCACAAGCTTAATTTTAAATTATATCACCAAAAAACCATTTTGTCAATACCTGTTTTTGTAACTCCTCACTGACCCCTATGGCAAAAACAGGTTTGTCTTTGCGAGGAAGGTACTCCTGACGTGGCAATCCAGGGATATATTTAATGTCGAGATTTATTTTTCTAGACTGCCACGCAATTTTTGAGTACAAAAATTACTCGCAGAGACGGGTAAAAAAAGATACGGGAGAGGGTCAGTGAGGAGTTACCTGTTTTCGCCCTATTCCACTATCGGCAAAGCTCCGCCACTGTCCTCGTTTCTTTGAGCTATTTCTTCTTGTGGCAGAGATTCATTATTCGCAACTTCGACTGAGACATCTTTTGCGGGACTATTCGCGGTTTCGACGTTGCTGGCATCCTTGGCATCTCCAGTATTATTAATATTCTCGGTGCTTTCTATAGTCTCTACATTTTCTACATCTTGACTTTCTGTACTTTCAATAACAACTTCTTCTTCGATTGATTCCTCCCCTGTTAAATTCTCTTCATCAGATTCCAAACATTCTTCGTCTCCTTCATCACACTTGCTCTCCTCCTCTTCGATTGGATTCTCTAATGCATATTTAGCAGGATCGTCGATACATGATGACGCATAATTTTCTTCCATATTTTCCGAGTTACAAAAAACGAACTCACAATCGGGTTCGTTTTGGGCGCACACAAGCGCATTGCAATCTTCATCGCTAGCATCACAAGTTTGTATGCGACTTGCATTTTTATTTATAACTTTGAAATACCAGACATCTTCCTCGGGATCACCAGTGCACATCTCCCCCTCCACATCACTCTCGGGGTCGCACTCCCACACAAAACAAACCTCACTATATGGATCACAATCCACTTGAGCTTGAACGATATAATCTTTTTTGATCATATAACGATAGAAGGTCGCCCCGAAAGAAGCCAATATCAAAATTCCCATCGTCCACCAAAATATTTTTGTTTTTGTATCCATTTTTATAAGCCCTATTTTAGCTCTTCTTTTAAATTAATTCATTATATCATACAAATTTATCTTAATGCAAATAAAAAAAACAAAAAAGCCCATCTTTCCCTAAGGAAAAGATGGGGTTAAATAAATTCAATCATTTGCAGTCATTCAATCAACGTGACGCTGATTATCATTGGTGTAGTTGCTTCTGGCTCAGGAGGAGGTAGCGGAGGTGTTGATACTGTAATGTAGGCAACTTTTGTTACAGAATCAGTTCCCAAGCTATTATTGGCCGTTAATCTGACGGTAAAAATACCGAGAGAAAGATAAGTGTGCGTGGGATTTTTCTCTGAGGAAGAATACCCGTCTCCGAAATTCCAATTCCAGCTGGTGGGGTTATTGGTTGAGTGGTCAGTAAAACTGACAGTTAAGGGATTAGTTCCAGAAAACACGCTGGCAGAAAAGTTAGCTATGATAGGAGGTCTGATTGTCAGCTCAACTTTACCATATTCGTCTTTGTCAGATTCAGAAGAAATATCCTGGTCACCATCATCTTCTTCCACATCGACAAAGAAATATATTTTGGCAAAACCGTTTATCGGGAAGCCTTTAGCCGTGCTACCACGAGACACTGTGACTGTTTGACCGTTTGGTGAAACGGTAATTGTAACCGGGCTCATGGTTTTATCTTCTCTTTCTCCCGGGTCGATATCAAAAGAGCTATCTTCATCAATCTTGGTATCGTTTTCATCAAAATCACGCTTATTTTCAATCCGATAATCCGCATCTACATTTTTGGCTTCTTGGGAACTACGATTTTCTACCTCCATTCTTCCTTCGACTTGAAAACTTTGTCCCCAATAGAGAGTTTTGTATATCTCTTTAACCCAGCTTCCGCCTATTTCTCTCAGGTCAAAACTGTTAATATGGAGGTCAGGGTCGGAATCAGAGGATGTGGGTTCGGGGTCGTTATAAGTTCCTCCATATGATGAAGGACCAATTTGAATGGTAATTGTGCCTCCACAGATTTCAGCCATTGCAACTGGAACAAATAATAAAGTAGAAAATGCAAATATCATTAAGATTATTTTTATCTTCATTGCTCTCATCCCTCCTTGTATTAGATGGGTAGTCTTAGAATGCAGGACAAGCACCCATAATTTCAAAACATATTGTTCTGTCTGCAAAGTAACAAGTGGTTGAAGTAACTCGAAACCATTGTTGAGCATCAAAACAATCTACATTTGGCGGATACCAAGCTGCATCACCAACTTTGCGAACAGTTGCCTCAATCATCTGAAAGTCATCAGAGAAATCAACGTAAGGAGCGTTGTTTTGGATAAAGGTGAGCGAGTTAGTAAAACCATTGTCACTAGAGCCATATCCTGCCCAACGAGCATCATTGTCATTATACGGCAATCTTATTCCAAAATGAAGATGAACAGTTCCTCCTGCATAGGGGCCTATCTCTGCAATCTTTTGTCCCTTTTCCACAGTTGTTCCGACGGAAATATTTTTTAAATGAGCATATAAAGCAGTGAAATATTGTCCATCAGATAGTTGGTGTTTAATGATTAAACCGCCACCGTTAAAACCGAAGCCACCGTATCCATCAACATCCATACGATTATGTAAAACTACACCGTCAGCAATTGCAAATACCCTTTTTCCTTCCGCAACCCTAATATCTTGACCAAGATGAGATTTCCCTGGATAATTAGGATTGCTTCCATGCCATCCTAAAAGTAACTCGTTTCCTTCTGTGGGCCAGCAGAGACCGTTTGCCATCATTCCCCCTGGACATTCTGCTAGACAGTTGCTTGATAACAACATTGCTAGCACAATAATAAAAAAACTCATTTCTTGACGAGACATAGCAAACCTCCATTTTTTAAGTTTTCAAACAACTACATAATGTGCAATCTCTATAATTGCACAAAAAATATTTAAAATTTAAACATTCTTTGTGCAGTCATTATTTTTTAATTTGTAGCAGTGAAATTTTTCACTATTTCATTAAAAAATGGATTTAAATCACTATTTTCACATGTGATTTTATCGACTTTCATTTGCTTATCTTCCGAATCTGTGGCTGCATAAAAGCTACGAAATGAAAAATTATTTCCATTTAGAATTTTATTTGCTGATATGTTGCAACCATAAAGTTCTCCTTCTGACCACCATTGTCTTTTCTGATTAACAATTTTATCAACATCGCGTGAAGAATCTTTATCAATATGAACTGAAACATAATCTGAATTAAAATGATTATCTTTATCATACAAAACAATGATTGAGCACCCCTCTGGTATAAGAGCACACTCTGATATTGTATTCCTAACTTTCATATGACCATTCTCAACCAAACTAATCTCCCACTCTCCTGGATATTTCACCTCAAATCCATAGTCTTCATTCTGATAAATTTTCCAATTGCTGGTATCAATTTTAGATTCTCGTTTGCTTTGGTCAGTATCATCTTGAACAGTTATTTCTTCTTGTAAAACTTCATTATTACCTTTTTCTTTATTTGTAACAATCCAAAAACCGCCCCCTGCTATAATTATAAATAGAATTGCAGAAATTATTGTAATAATCGACTTATTTTTCATTAGATTTGGTTAAAAAATATTACTTATATTGTTTAAAAAATACCATCTAATCACATGAAAGTCAATAAAAATCTCACTCTTATTGCACATTATTATTTACTGACTCTACGATAGCACGAAGAGTATTCATCGTGTTATCAACATCCTCTTTGCTTAAAGGATTATGTACTTCTTTATAAATGCCATATCCAACCCTTCTGCATCCGCTCGCATTTCCGCAATCCTTGTTCTTATTTAAGTCGAACATGTGATAAAAATCATAAAAATATCTTGTTTCAGGCTTAAAAAATTCCTCTCCCTTAGTGTCCACGATAGCATGGAATCCCAGTGCCTCATATTTTTCTCCATCTATTGTAAGATTGTCAGTTACATCAACGTTATCGGGTAATATCCCAACTCCTGTCCTCGCTCCACATCGCATGTCGCCCTCTATAGGAAGAAAGAAAATTATAAACCCCAACCCATACTCCACTCGATAACAATTTCCTTCATCTGTAATTTTAGCAGTTCTAGGATAGGAAAATGAAAAATTAACCCCATCATTTTTTTCAACCAGCCAATCTGAGATATTTGTAAAATCACCCTCCCTTTGAATACCAACACGAGACCCATAAAGTTTTAAGGAAGTGGAGTCAATAGTATCTTCTAGAAAGGAGATACTTCGAACTATTTTTTTTAATATCGGACGTATTTCCATTTCTAATTCGTTTGTTGTCATAATTGAAGATGTTATAGAAAATTCAAAATTTCTATTTTTAATATTTGGAACAATAAAGCCTTCTCCAAATCCACTATAGTAATAACCAGTCAAACCATTTATATCCTTACTTTCTACAGAAATACCATATGAATCTTTCCATTTTTTTATAATATCATCAGCACCGATAAACAAAGAATTATCTTTGAATTTAACTGAAATCAATATGGCATTTTCTTTGCCTCCTTCATAGGAATACCATTTATTTTTTTCACTTAACCAGATATTCCAAGATTTCCCCTTGTAATAATACTCATCTCGTAGTTCCCAATTTTTCGGATATTTTAATGCAAATCCATATTCTTTATTTCTGTAAGTCTGCCAATCACTAGTGTCCGTTTCCTCCATATTAACTTCTTTTTGATTTTTATTATCACCACTTTGAGCAATCGTTTCTCCTTGTAAAACTTCCTTATTATCTTTTTCTTTATTTTTTACAAGCCAAAAACTACCCCCAATTAAAATAACGAGAACTAAGACTGATATTGATATAACTATGTTTTTATTCATTTTTTAAGTATAATTTTTATTTATTTTAAACTAACATTTATAAGCACACACAGTCAAATGTTTTGGGATTAAACTCCAATTTAAGGTAACAAAAAATAAGTCTCATTTTGGCAGGGAAGCTTCGTTTCTAGGGAGCATTTTTATGCATTTTTGGAGTGGGTAACTTTCCTTGACTTTGTGTGCCACGAAGCTAATGTGTCAGTACATCGGGAATAATATATATAATAAAATATGGAAAAACAAACGATAAAAAATCTTACTGAGGAATATCTAATGTGGCTACAAATAGAAATAAACTACTCTAATATTTTAAATGTTGAAATAAATGTTTTATATTTTTCAACAAGTTCTTGGGTAAAATCAAAATAGACACCTCCAATCATAATGAAATAATATGAATCCTCATTATCAAATATTGCATTAGCCCCATACAGAAGTTGTCTGTCATCTATCTGATTGTTCCATTCTATAATAAATTTTTTACCATTAATTATAGAGTTATCATTAAAATTATATTTATATATATTTTTGTCATTTTCCGTAAAATTGCTTAATTTTTTTCTGTGAATATTAATATTCACACAGTTAGCTGCTGGAAAGCCCATATCATTATGTTCACAATCAATATCATAAAATCTTATAACATTCTCATCTTCTTCATATAATTTAAATTTCGTATCAAAAATCTGCGATGGATGAGCAATCTCAAATCCATACTCTTCATTCCTGTAGGTCTGCCAACTACTTGTATCAATTTTTTCTTCCACTACGATAGCTTCTTCCTGGGTAACTTCATTTTTAGTAGTTGCACCATCTTTATTGTTTTTATTTTTCACAATCCAAAAATCAGCTCCAGCTATCGCTAAAACTAGAATTGTAGGAATTATTATGATTATTGATTTATTTTTCATTAAATTTAAACTAATTTTGTCTAATTATGTTAGTTAAAAAATACCATCTAAATATATAAAAATCAATATCTCTAGTTCAAAATGTCTAGTTCAAATTCAAGATCCAAAACTGCTAAACAAAAACAGCTCTTTTAAATTAAGAGCTGTTTTTTGTTTGAATTTTATTTAAAAAAAATTATTTGATAAACTTCTTTTTGTATTCCTCTTGAGCTTCAGCAATAACTTTATAAGCCTCCTCTGGCCCCAAGAATCTTCCTACTTTTACGCTGTCTCTGCCAGTTTGCGGGATTTTATAGATTTCCATAAAAGTTTTTAAATCTTTTCTTTCATAGGGAGTAAGTCCATCTACATGAGTCACGTGTTCATAGCGAGGATCTTTATCATTAACACAAATTATTTTATGATCTACTTCGCCATTGTCTTCCATCTCCATAATTCCTACTACTCGACCTTTTACGAGAGCTCCAGGAATTATTGGCATTGAGCTAAAAACTACCGCGTCTAATGGATCCTCATCGCCTATATTCCAAGTATTGGGCACATCGCAATAATTCACCGGATAAAAGGTTGGGCCATAAAGCACTCTATCTAATTCTAAAACACCATACTCTTTATTATATTCATACTTATTCATATCTCCCTTTTGAATTTCTACGATTAAGTTTAAAATCTCAGGAGCTTTGTCTTGCGGAATAGTATGGAAATGAGAAGCTACATAATTTTCTTGCATATTTTTTATTTAATTTATTACACATTATATCCTAGCACAGATAATTTTATTTTTCAATAAACCCTACGAATTTGGGAATATGTGAATTTAAGATTTTAGGAATATAAGAATATGTGAATTTAAAAACGATATTTGTCATTGCGAGGTACTCCGTGGCAATCTCAAAATATTATACAGAAATTATTGCCGATAATATATTTCAAGGAGATTGCCACGTCGGAGTACCTCCTCGCAATGACGCTTACAATTTGTAGATTCGTAATAAATTTGTAATTCGTAGTAGTATTAAAATATTGTGGCGATTTTTTTAGCCACTCTTTTGTCCAGGGCGTTGGGGATAATTTTATTGGCAGTTGGTTTTTTTACCATATTGGCCAAAACTTCCGCCGCTTTCAATTTATGGGCAGTAGTAATATCTCGCACCCGCTTATTTAAGGCTCCGCGAAAAATTCCCGGAAAAACTAAAACATTATTAAGCTGATTTGGAAAATCTGACCTTCCTGTAGCTATTATTTTTGCTCCGCCTTGTTTGGCTAAGCTGGGCATGATTTCAGGAATGGGATTGGCCATTGCAAAAACTATTGCATCTTTAGCCATTTTTGAAATATCTACGTTATTTACTAAATTAGGAGCTGAAACTCCAATGAAAACATCTGCCTCAAATAAAGCGTCTCGAATTGTACCCATTAGATTCTCAGGATTAGTGATTTTGGCAATTTCCATTTTTGAATCATTGAGTCCGCCCTCTCTTTCTTTGAAAATAATACCTTTACTATCCACCATTATGATATTTTTAGCGCCGTAAGCAATTAATAATTTGGCAATTGCTACTCCGGCTGCGCCTGCTCCACTGATAACAATTTTAATTTTTTTGATTTTTTTATTGACTACCTTCAGGGAGTTAATTAGTCCGGCCAAAACCACAATGGCTGTCCCATGTTGATCATCATGAAAAACCGGGATATCCAATTCCTTCTTTAGTTTCTCTTCAATTTTAAAACATCTCGGCGCTGAAATATCTTCTAAATTTATGCCTCCAAAAGTTGGGGAAATGTTTTTGATGATTTCTATTATTGTATCCGAATCTTGAGTGGCTATTACAATTGGGATAGCGTCCACTCCTCCCAGTTCTTTAAACAGAAGAGCTTTACCCTCCATCACTGGCAAAGCCGCTTCGGGTCCAATATTCCCCAAGCCCAAAACCGCGCTCCCATCGGAAATAACCGCCACAGTATTTTTACGAATCGTATATTCAAAAGACAATTTTTTATCTCTAGCGATGGCATTGCAAACACTGGCTACCCCAGGAGTATAAAGAATTTTTAAATTATCTTTGGTTAGTTTTTGTTTTGAATTAATTTCAATTTTTCCTCCTATCTTTTTGGACAATTTTATCGATTCTTCCATAAATTTAATTTAAAACCTTGATTTATTAGCACCCCTATATTATCTCACTTATCTAGATAAAATCAATGGCGGTCATTTTAATATATTAACATGTCAGCATCAAAACATAAAAACAATTTAACATTAAATTGGTCACCTGTCATCAGTCAAAAGTCATCGAGCAATTACTTTATTATCTATAACTCTTTGCCATAAAAAATAATTTAAAAAGCATATACCTAAGTATATACTTTTAATTATAAAATTTTTACATCTTTTCTCTTGCTAATATGTTAAGATGTCAAAATGCTAATATGTTTTTTAAAGTCTCAATTTTCGGTAGATACTTCCCGAGGCGACTGCGCCTTCGGCGACAGCAGTGATGATTTGGCGGAATTTGTTGGAACCGGTCGTCACATCTCCAGCTGCCCAAACTCCCGCTACATTGGTGGATTGGGTCTGATCCACAATTACATAATCTTTGTCATCTAGCGTTACTCCAAGATTTTTTGCAATTATTACTCCTGGCACAGTCCCTACTTCGATAAACACCCCCTCTACTGCCAATTCTTTCATTACCCCATCTTGTTCATAAGTGATTGCATTTACTTTCGCCACGCCTTTGATCTCGGTAATATTTTCACTGCAGATTAATTCTATTTTGCCATTAGCACGCATCGATTCTTCGCGAGAGGGCTCCCAGGCCACTTCACAACGATGCAAAACATAAACTTTTTTTGCAAATTCTGTCAGGTGTTGAGCAGCCATCGCCGCGCTATCTCCTCCACCAATCACCACTACATCCTTGTCCCGAAAAAACATCGCATCACAAGTGGCACAATACGAAATCCCCTTGCCGACAAATTCTTTCTCGCCTTTAACATTCATTTTTCTCGGCTTCATACCAAGGGCTAAAATTATAGTCTTGGTAAAATATTTTTTACCCCCGTCAGTAACTACTTCGAAATTCCCTTCCTTTTTTTCAATCTGTCTAACATCTTCTTGAATAATGGTGGCGCCTAGACTTTCGGTTTGGTCCACAAATTTTTTCATCAAATCCTTGCCGGAAATACTTTTTTCTCCCGCCCAATTTTCTATCTCTGAAGCTTCTACTACTTGACCTCCGATTTCCTCGCCTATCACCAGATGCTTAAGCTTATAACGAGATGAATAGATTGACGCGCCAAGCCCCGCCGGACCAGCTCCTACGATAATCAAATCATAAATTATTTTTTCTTCAGTCATAATTTTTAGTTCTTGGTTATCAGTTTACGGTTCACAGTGGCCGCAATCAGAACACTTTAATATTATTTAAACTTGAGATTTATTATTTAGGTTAATGAGTTAACAAATTTATTCATTAAAAATTAAACATTCATTTTAAATTTTAAATTTAAAATTTGAAATTTATTTTATTATATTATCTCCAGATTATCCAAAAATTCCCGGTATATATTTATTATCCGTAATACTTCTTCTTTGTCTAAACGGAAATTTTTATCATAAATTATTTTATTTCTTATATCATGGGCTTCTTTCAGCGATTCCAGATCTTCGATTTGTTTTGAATCAGCGCTATCCAACCTTTCTTTCATATTACCACCTTTGTATCCAATGAAAAATAAAGTTTCATCCGCCAATTTATCAGCCTCCAAAATTGCTATCTTGCCCTGATGAGCATCGCCCAATTTCAATCGATTTTCTATTTCCATCCATCGTTTTTGCAATTTCTTTTTGGAAGCTAGTGGCATCGGAGCGCCCATTAAGGTATTTCTGATATCACCTCCCAAACCTCTCACCATCAAAAGTAGCACCATATCCGCAAATAAAACCACCACATAAATGGCTAAGATAAATTTCACAAACCAAAAAAATCCCGAATTTAAAAAAGCGTTAGCTACTTGTATAATTGTCGCAATAATAGAGTTTATATCTATGTCCATGATAATTTTTAATTTTGAATTTAAAATTTTGAATTTCGATTCAAATCTTAATTTTTAATTTTTCAATATTGAGATATTTTGTTAAATACTCAATATTCAATAATCTATACTGCTTGTTAGACGTAATAAATCACATCTCTGTATTTTTCGTTTTATTAATTCAAACATTCGAAATTCATTCGAAATTCAAAATTCAAAATTCAAAATTTGAAATTAATTTATCTCAAACGTATGCGCGGCGTTGAGTAATTCTTCTTCCCCGAACCAGCGCCCCATCAATTGTCCGCCGATTGGCAAATTTTTCCCTTCTCTTTCAACTGTGCCAATTGGAAAAGAAATCGCCGGCACGCCCACCAAATTAGCGGTTACTGTATAAATATCCGAAAGGTACATTTGCAATAAATCAGTAGTTTTTTCTCCTATTTTAAAAGCTGGTTCCGGAGCAGTAGGCGAAAAAATTAAATCTACACTTTCAAAAGCTTTTTCGAAATCCTGTTTTAATAACCTTCTCACTTTCTGAGCTTTTTTATAGTAAGCATCATAATATCCAGCAGACAAAGCATACGTGCCTAGCATAATTCGACGCTTAACTTCAGTACCCAAACCGATCTCTCGACTATCTAAATATGTTTCCAATAAGTTACCTCCTCCGATTTTTGACTGCTCTTGGTCATCGACACTTAATCCGTATCTAA
Organism: Candidatus Moraniibacteriota bacterium; assembly: GCA_003510795.1. Taxonomy (GTDB): domain Bacteria; phylum Patescibacteriota; class Minisyncoccia; order Moranbacterales; family UBA9337; genus UBA9337. Next base: position 24,798 of record DOKP01000043.1, read on the forward strand.
TCCCATCAAACCTAGCCATATTGGAACTAATTTCACTTGGCACAGTTATATAATAAACAGGCAAAGCATATTCATTATGAGGAATATTAATCTCCACCAATTCAGCTCCCAGTTTTTTAAATTTTTCTAAAGCTTTTATAGAAATTTCTTTTATTTCTGAGCTTAAATCATCACTAAAATATTCTTTAGGCACTCCAATTTTCATACCTCGGATATCTCCTTGCAAATAATCTTCATAAAGTTTGCCACCACTTTTGGCTGAAGTAGCGTCTTTCTTGTCTCGCCCAGCAATTCGAGAAAGTACAATAGCAGCATCTTCGACTGTCTGAGTAACGGGTCCGATTTGATCAAAGCTTGATGCCATCGCAATAAGTCCATGGCGAGAAACTCTTCCATAAGTCGGTTTTAGTCCCACCACTCCGCAAAAAGATGCTGGCTGTCGCACTGAGCCTCCCGTGTCAGAGCCGAGTGCATAAACAGCCAAACCTCCTGCCACCGCAGCTGCTGATCCACCCGATGTCCCTCCCGGTACCCTATTTAAATCATGAGGATTTTTGGTTTTTTGATAAGCACTATTTTCGGTGGAACTGCCCATGGCAAATTCATCCATATTAGTTTTACCCAAAATCACAGCTCCTTGCTTTTTTAGTTTCTTAACTACAGTAGCATCATACGGCGCGATATAATTGTCCAAAATTTTTGAAGCCGCAGTCGTCCTACCGCCCTGCACGCACATATTGTCTTTTAGGGCCATCGGGATTCCGCTAAGTAAATCTATTTCTTCTCCTTTTTTTATCTTGTCATCTATTCTTTGAGCTTCAGCTAGCGCCTCTTCCTTGTGCAAAGTTAAATAAGCCAAAATATTTTTATCTTTCTCATCAATTTCATCAAAATATTTTTGCGTTAATTCTACAGAAGTAACTTTTCCACTTTTCAAATTTTCGTGCAATTGTCTTATCATAGATTATGTTAGTATGCTTTTTACTTTTACCTGATTACTTATTTTATCCGGAAAATTATTTATAATTCCATTTTTGGTATCTTGTCCACAATCAATCACAACGTCATCTCTTACAACACTGTGCGAGCCGGTAATATGCCCGATTGATTCAATATTTTCCGTATCAACTGTCTCTAACTTTTTAAAATAATCTAAAATCAGAGAAAGTTCTCTTTGGTATTTCTCAATTTCCTCTTCTCTTAGCCCAATGCGAGCTAATTCCGCAATATGTATTATATCTTCCTTTTTTAACATAATAAAAATCTTATTTTTAAAATTTATCTAACATCCTCTCCATCTTTGTAATCAAAGGGGGAGATGTCCAGCCCGCTTCGCA
>DOKP01000045.1 GCA_003510795.1 Candidatus Moraniibacteriota bacterium
ACTGTTTTTTTAGCTACTTTTTTAACAGCTTTTTTAACTGCTTTTTTCTTTGTTGCCATATTTTTATTTTAGGCTAGCCAGCGATTGCTCACTGGATTATTTTTTATTTTAACTGAGAAGCTCGACCCCTTCTCACACAATTTCGTTATATAAATAATTATACAACAATAAAAATTTTATACAATAGTTTTTTTGAAAAAGTTTTTTATTTTTTCTAAAAATTATTTTCTAAATATTTTTATCTACTTTTATTATACAACAATAAAAAAATTGTACAATAGTTTTTTTATTTTTTTCTAAAAATTACTTTTTATTTTTAAATTTTCATAAATTATTTTTGCTAAAATATTTTTTATTTTTAAAAAAAATTAATAATTTCTATTAATACTTAAAAATTACATCGTACCTAATTTTCAGATTTCAAAAATTAAATACTCTTTAAGTACACATCATATACACCCCCGCACTTTACGGATAAAATAAAATAAATCAACTCGAAAAGAGCGTTAAGAAACTTTGTTACGTAGCGGATGCGAAGTTTGAAGTTTTAGCGATGAGAGTTAGATTTATTTATATTTTAGTAGTACGTGTGACAGTTTTTGTAACTTTTTGCTGTCAAAAAGTTAGTAAGAAAAAATGTTAATGGTAAGGCCTCATAATCTGAACATATGATATTTAATATTATCGTTCTTTCTGATAAACAAAAAACTTCCTGATTTTTGCAAGAAGTTAAAAAAATATTTTTTATTTTTCACTTTATAAACTTTACAAACCTTAAGAACTTTAAAAACTTTTTAAGCTCTAAATCCAATCTCACTTTTTGGCTCAGTAGCGATTTCAATTTTCCCAAATTGATCTTCATACTTTTTTAGATTTTCTTCCATGGCTTTTATCATTCGTTTGAAATGTCCGGGAGAAAGAATCACTCTCGAATTTAAAGTTCCAGTAGGTGGAAAAATATTTAAAAAATCTAAAACAAATTCTTCTTTAGTATGAAGGATTTGCATCGCATTAGAATATTCTCCTTTTAATTTTTCATCCGTGGCCTTGATTTGCACTTGTTGATTTTGGTTGGGTTGATTCATAATTTTTTAATTAATTTTTAATGTTAAGCTTCATATTAGTTTAGTGCACATCATCATTAACAACGCTTTTCTTCATTTTATCCCAAAATCCACATTATGTCATTTCGACTGGATAAATTTCTGTACTCGGAAATTTAGTAATGGAGAAATCTAGACTAACTGATAGATTGAGATTCCTCCACTTCCAAATCTTTGGGTACAAAGCTTTATCCGGTCGGAAAGACAAACCGAAGAGTGTGTCATCTCGACTAAATAAATTTCTGTACTCGGAAATTTATGCACGGAGAGATCTAAAAAAACTAATAACCTAAATTCTCCGCCAAATCTTTCCACTCTGGATTAACTTTTTCTATTAAATTTATTTTCTTTTCCCTTCTCCATTTTTTGAGTTGCTTTTCTCTTTCTAGCGCGCTCATCACATTTTCTGTTTGCTCAAAATAAACTAACTTAGTGCAATTATATTTTTCTGTAAATCCTTTAATTAATTTATTTTTATGTTCCTGAATCCTTCTTGGCAAATTTCCAGTCACGCCTATATATAAAACTGCATTACTTTTATTGGTCATAATATAAACACAATATTGTTTCATGTATTTTTATATTAATTCAGATTCCTCCACTTCTAAATATTTGAGTACAAATATTTATACGGTCGGAATGACACTTCAATTGTCCGAGAGTAGCTAAAGCAAGGTGCGTCATCTCGACTAAATAAATTTCTGTACTCGGAAATTTATGCATGGAGAGATCTAAACAATTTTATTTTCCTCCAAAAAATCTTTAATCCTCAAAAACATTTTTTCATCTTTGAGTCTCAACTATTAATTCTTTTAGCAAAGATTTCTATATTTTAGCTCATCAAAAATTGCTCCGTAAAAAGATGGGCGCTTCTTTATCTCATCCTCCGTGCAGTTGTTTATCCATCCAAACAATTCAATGTCCGAATAACTTGTAGCTAATTCCCTCCTCCTATCAATAGTATGTTGCCCAAAAGATCTTACGTCAGCTTTTTTCAATGCAGTTAATGTGTTAAGTACTTCGACCAACTTTTTTGTATTCAAATAAGAATTTTCTCCTTCTTTGTTTTTTGGAGAATTATTTTTTTCTGCATTCTTTATTCCTGCTCCTGGAAATTTAATTAGTTCACCCATATATTTAGCTATTACAAATTAATTTTAAACAATTTTGTTTTCCACCAAAAAATCTTTAACTCGTAAAAACATTTTTTCGTGCCCTTTCGTATTAGGATGCAGTCCGTCCTCTAAATCGTCATTATTTGATAAATCCATCATCTCAATAAATAATAAATTATTCTTCTGGCAAATTTCTTTTATTTTAGTATTATAGATTTTTGCATCTTTATTTTTATAATAAAAATCGGTTGCCCAGGGCGCTGGAGTAACCATTTTTTCATTCGATTTAGTGAGTCCGACAAATATAATTTCGTTAGTAAATATTTTAGCTTGTTTTATAATTTCTGATAAATTATTTTCGAATTTATCCAGAGAAACATAATTATCATCTTTTGATGCCACATAACTCGCATCGTTTGTACCAATAGCGATAATTATCACATCTGGGGTGCGTGCTTCGTTTTCAATTTTAAATCTTTTTAATAGATCGTCTGTATTATCGCCAGATACTCCCAAATTATAAAAATCAAAATAACCTTTATCTAAATTCATAAAATAACTTTTTAAACGATCCGCCCAACCACCCGTTTCATCATAAGCACCCCAAGCGATACTATCCCCAAAAATGTTTATTGTTTTTTCCATAATTTTTAATCTTAATTCAATAATTACCCTACTTGCATTTTACTGCTACGCTTTG
>DOKP01000046.1:0-5775 GCA_003510795.1 Candidatus Moraniibacteriota bacterium
TCATCCTCCTTGGGGTCGGATTCGCTTCACTCGGAATGACACCGTAGCAGTATTTAAATTGATTTGGTATTATTCTTTTAAAAATTATTTATTATCCCGCAAAAAAACAACCCACCTAAAGTGGATTGTTTTACTTAATTTTTCTTTTTATATTCAATATTATAATTACTTACCAATAAAGCAGATGCCACAAATATTGAAGAATATGTTCCGAATACTACTCCGATTAGAATTGCCAAAGAAAAATATTTAATAGATTCTCCGCCAAATAGTACGATGGTTATCAACACAATTATCACTGTCATGGAAGTATTGATGGAGCGGGCGATTGTTTCAACGATTGATTTATTAACTATGGATTCAAAGCTTGTTTTTCTATCAGATTTAATTAAATTTTCTCTAATTCTGTCGTAAACTACGATTGTATCATTTACTGAGTAGCCTAGTATTGTTAGCAGCGCAGCGATAAAAGAAGCTTCTATCTCGACATCGAAAAACTTTCCCAATAAAACAAAAATTCCCAAAGTAATTATGATATCATGAGCCAAGGCGACAATCGCACCTATTCCATATTGCCAAGAAGCAATTGGATGGGAAATTTTTCTAAATGACCAGGCGATATAAAGAGCAATTCCAATAACTGCCAAAATAATTGCTAAAATAGCATTTTCTTTTAATTGTTTGGAGACAGATGAACCGATAAAATCAACTCTAAGCATCTCCACTTTTCCTTCAAATTCGTTAAGTTTTTCAATTACTTTTTGATTAAGGTCTTCGTCTGAGCCGATATACCTTAAAATAATGACATCGTTTTGAGATTCTTGAACATTCAAACTTGTCAGACCCAAATCTTTTATTTTTTCTTGAACTTCCTCTCTAGAAGGAGTTTTGAACTCTTTGGCTACCTCTTTTTGTTCCTCTTTCGTAGGGTTATTTTCAGGGGCATCGGTGGGAACAATTTCTTCTTGGGAAAATTGTATTTCCATCAATGTCCCGCCCTTGAAATCAATACCCAATTTTAGTCCCCAAAAAAACAAAGCCAAAATACTGGCGACCACCAATACAGATGAAAAAATGTAGGTATATTTTCTTTTTCCTATTATGTTTATCATTTTTTTAAATTATTTTTTCTTAGAGTCTGTTCTTATTACTAACCATAATCTGTTAGCTATCCAATCTCCAGTAACAAATTGCAAAATTATTCTCACTAAAACAATTGCCGTAAACATTGAGAGAGCTACTCCAATAGTCAATATCACTGCAAAGCCCTTAACAAAGCCGGTTCCCATCCAAATAAGAATCATAGAAGTAATTATAGTAGAATAATTTCCATCTCGAATGCTAGACCAGGCTCGGCGAAAACCTTCATTGATAGCACTTTCCAAGCCGCGTCCATCGCGTAATTCTTCTTTAATTCTTTCAAAAATCAAAACATTGGCGTCTACCGCCATTCCAATGGAAAGGATAAATCCAGCAATTCCAGAAAGAGTCAAAGTTATAGGCCAATCAGAAACTACTCCCGAAAGTTTAAAAATACTGATCATCATCGCGGAGTAAATAAACAAAGCAATTGTGGCGATAAATCCAAAGAATCGATAGTATAAAATCATAAAAATTCCCACAATTGCTAGTCCCGCCACTCCAGCTTTGAGACTTTTTTCCAAAGATGCTTTGCCTAGAGAAGCGCCCACACTTTGCTGAGAAACTAATTTTATCGGCACGGGCAATGCGCCTTCATTAAGTCTTCTTTTTAATTCTTTGGCCTCATCTACGGTAAAATTACCAGTAATGACAGCTTCTCCGGCGGTAATTTCAGCTTGTACTACGGGCGCACTAATAATTTCATTATCCAAATAAATAGCCACTTTCTTGCCCATATTGCGCTTAGTAATTTCTGCAAAAAGTTTCGCCCCCTCATCATCAAATTTTAATTGTACTTGGGGTTCTGATACTCCTTGATCAGTAAAAACAACAGCTGTATCTTTTAAGTTTTTTCCAGTAAGTTCAGTTTCTTTCCAAATCCAGTAATCCTGATAAGCGTCAGCCGTTTGCTTGGAAAACAAAATATGCTGAGCTTTAATCTCCTTATTATTTTCCTCCCCTTTTTCTTCTAATTTTTTGATAATATGCCAACCAAAATCAGTTTCTACCAATTCTGGATAAAATTCTCCATTTTTTAAATTTCCATTAAACAACACTTCGTCAAATTGAGGCACTAAGTCCCCTTTCTTCATAAAATCTAAAACTCCATCCGTATCTTTTGAACCAGGATCTTGATTGAATTCTTCGGCTAGCGTGGCGAAATCCCCGCCATCTTTAATTTTCTGCAATGTATCTATGGCAGATTTTCGTGAAGTCTCATTGCTGGGCGCCAACATTTCATTAAATTTTTCTTTCTCAGCTTTTTGCTCTTCTTCGGTTTTTTCTTCTTTGAATTCCAAATAAGGGGTTTCTTTAATTAAATCTTTTAAATCCTCGGCACTTTTGGCTCCGGGATATTCTATGATAATTCGAGGAGGATTGCCAGCTACTGCCTGGATTAATGCTTCGCTAGTTCCAGTAGCGTTAACTTTTCTCTCCAAAACATCTTGGGCGGCTTGCACAGCTTCTTCTTTCTTATTTTCATCTATTTTGGAAGTATCCACTTCATATTCCAAACGATAACCTCCCTGTAAATCCAGGCCCAAATTAATTTGGGCTTTATTAACAAAATCAAAAATCGGCGACATAAATCCAACCGTCTTAGGATAGGCCACCACTATCGAAACTATAGCCAGGAAGACAACTAGTGAAAATTTTAATCTAATTTTATTTTGAATACTCATATCTTCGATTATAAGCTAGAATTCAAAGCTTGGCAATATTTACCAACATTTTAGCATGTTAGCATATTAACATACCAACAATGACGTCATAATAAAACTATGGCCGCGAGTTGGTGACTAATTTTATTGAGAAAGATTTTTAATTAGTTCTAATTTTTTAATTCGGCTTAGTTTTTTAACTTGGGATTCTCTTATTAGCGCGGTTGATTTATTTTTTGATTTTTCAAACCACATCAAAAAGACTGGGCGACGCATTTTAGTATATCGGGCGCCCAATTTAGAACTATTGTGTTCAACTAATCTTCTTTTTAAATCTGTAGTGATACCCGTATATAAAGTTTCATCTGCACACTTCAGTATGTAAACATAATACATAGTAATTATTTTACAAAAACTTTTTTAAACTTAATTTATTATAGCACTATTCAAATAGATAAAGATATTTTTCGTAACCCTTATCCTTTAATTCTTCTTTGGGGATAAAAAGCAAAGCGGCAGAATTCATGCAATAGCGTTTTCCTCCCTTGTCTTTTGGGCTGTCATTAAAATGGCACTTCATCTCCTTGAAAAAAATTTTTCTCGCGAGCTTTTCCCTGGTGTTTCTCAATAAACGAATTCCTACCCGAAGCGCTCCTGTAAAGCTTGTAGCGAACATTGTTTTTTTTATAATAATCTTGATGGTATTCTTCAGCGGCCCAGAATTTTTTGCGAGGCAAAATTTCTACATCCAGGGGTTTATCATAAATTTTTTTGGCATCAATTTCATCAATAACTGCTTGGGCAATATTTTTTTCTTCTTTGTTCTCATAGTAAATAGCGGGAGAATATTGAACTCCTCGATCGCCAAATGAACCGTTTGCATCAGTCGGATCGGTGTAAAGAATAATGTGCTCCACTAAGTTTTTGTAAGTTGTTTTTTTGGGATAATAAGTAACCTCCACCACTTCTCTATGTCCACCCTCAGCATAATTTTCATAAGTAGGATTTTCACTTTCGCCCCCAGAATATCCGGAAGTTACTTTAAAAATTCCTTGTAGTTTCTCAAAATCAGCTTCCACGCACCAAAAACATCCTCCGGCAAATACAGCGGTTTTAGCATTAATTGGAATGGTTATATTTTTCATAGAATTATTATTAATAAATAAGTTACTTCTTAACACTACAATTAAAAATATACTGGCTACTAAAATTAATCCGCCCAATATTTTAAGCTTATCTCCCTTATTCATACTTGGTGCTTTAATTTTTTGACCAAATAGCCGGCCAAAAAAGCAACACCTTGCTAAAACGCTTGTAGCCCAAACGATTAAAAATTATCGGCACCACAAATAACAGTATATTTATAATAAGCGAATTATTTGTTTTTAAAGATTTTTTAATATTCATATATTAATTTTGGTGAATTATTTTTTTGTAACCTTAAAAGAATTGTTTATTAATAATACGTAAAAAATACCATTTTCTTTCATGAAAATGGTATTTTCAACCAATTTCCCTCTTTATTTCGAGAGAAAATTAAAAAATCTGCCCACAATACGGGAAGCGCGTTGCAAACAAATGATTATTTTTTAATAAAGTATTCTTTTTGCAAGTTTAATATCTAATACCAAAATCCAGCTTTTCAAATGTTGCTGCAATGCCTTTTGGTCTTTAATTGGTTTTTTCCAAGGCATATGCTCCGCGCAACCAAAAGAAAAACATTCTAATCGAATAAATTTTCTTTTTACTGTTTCTTTAATTGGTTTTTTTGCTAATTCGCTAGAATTAAAAACATTCTTCTTGAGATGTTCTCTCAGTATTTCAATTCTTTCTTTATATTCATTTTCCCGCTCATCAATAAGGTTTTTCCAGATATCCAAAAATTGATCTTCGATTCCCATACTCCCCATCCAATTCAAAAAAGTTTCTGACACCATGTCCCGCACCTCACTCCAAAATTTTTTTCTTTTTATATTTACAAATTGGACAGAATCATCAATTAAAAATAACAATAAGATCAACCCCGTAACTTCAAGCTCATTGAAAATTCTATTCTGATCCTCTTGATCTCTTTTTTCAAAATCAATCAATTTTCGAAACTGCCCATCTCTAAAAACAGTAAATGCCGATTCGCAAACCATCTGCACCAAAAAACCAGCTTCTTTCTCAGGATCATTATTACTAAATAATTTTTGCAACATAGAGTTCATACTTTTTAATTTAACTTTTATTTTTATTTTTTTATCACTAACTCTATTTAATTTAATTCTCAAACGTACATCATCATTACAGTGTTAGGACGGCCGTCACCAGATTGTAAGGCAAATATTTATTTCTTTATTTGCTTTGTTTGTGTTGGTTTGAAAAAATATTTTTTGAGTTTATCCTCATTGTCGATTTTCATGGCTGTAATTACTCGAACATAATTTGTGGCTGAATATAATCTTATTAGTTCTAAGATAGGTTTTTCGTAAGGATGAGGAGAGATAAAAACACTTTGTTGCAACTTATAGAATTCAAGAGTAAATAAATGTTTGCGCAGAATACCGCGAAACTCCCGATCTTTTTCGGGAATATCAAAAATTACAATCCTCCATTTTTTATCCCACTTTGTAGGCTTCTTGAAATTTATCGTACTTCCTATTAAGTTCAATCTACTGGCTTGCTTGTGTCCCTCTGGCGTGAGTACGAGTTTAAAAGACCCATTGGACATCTTTTTTTCCTCAATAAGTTTTTCCTCTGAAAGTTTTGCAATAGCTAGATTGACCTTTCTTTGATTAATGTTTTTCCAATCCTTGTTTAATTTTCTAAAAGTATCAAAATACCTGCTGGGTGAATTAGAAAGTCCCAGCGCTACTCCGCCCAATAATATTAGCATAACTTTTTGTTGATTTTCACCAAACCTATACATATTTTTAAAATTAAATTAATTATTTTTTAAAAAATTATTTACAGTGTTAGGACGGCCGTC
>DOKP01000046.1:5825-29620 GCA_003510795.1 Candidatus Moraniibacteriota bacterium
AAAAATTATTTACAATGTTAGGACGGCCGTCCTAACACTGTAAGATCTAATATCAAAAATTTACTATCAGGAACATACAGCAATATGACGGCCGTCATTAGATTGTAGTTTTGAGCTAAGGTGGAAAATGTGTATTTTAAAATTTTTTGAATATTTTTAAAATATACTCTTTATTTTTTTCTTTATAATATATCTATTTATACCACAAAATTTAGATGTCGCGAGCTGATAGCTGTCACGAGAAAACACACTTTCTCCTATTTAATTTCTACTATAGCAACTTCAAATTGATTCTTCTGTCCTGGATTAAATTATATAATAAATTTCTCAGGATAATCACCGACTATTTCCAAAGCTTGAAGATATCTGCTCTCAAACACTTTTTTTACTTCGGGAAGAACCATTTTTCTTTCCCAGTCTTTTATTATTTTTTCCTTTATACGGTTTTCCAGTGAAGCGATGCTTTCGCTTGAATTATCCTGAAAGTAAGTCGCATAAAATTTTCCTGTAAAATGTGAGGCGCCATCCGCTGAACTAATTATTTGAACCTCTATGTCCATTTGAGAAATATTTTGCTCTTCTTTTCTCTCCATTTTCTCCCAAAGCTCAAAAACCTGTCCAATAAAATCATCTCTTAGTCCGACTGATTGCAGGGTTTCCAGTCCTTTCGTCTTAGTTAATGCATATTCATTTTTAGCATCAAGTGGCTTTCCGAAATCATGTAGCCAGACTAGCGCAAATACTAAATTTCTATCTGCCTTGGTATATATGTCGCACAATTCCATAGCAATTCTCTCAACAATAATAAGATGATCTCTCACAAACCACTCTCTATATTTAAAATTATCATTATCACAATTTTTAATAACTATTTCTTTAAATAAATTTAGTTTTTCTCGAATATTATTCATATATTTTTTTAGATTTTGTTACGTAGCATGGTTACGTAGCAAATGTCAGTTATTTTTAGTTTAAAACATTTTTCTACTTAAATAAAATAGGCAATCGAAAACTTTGATCATTCTCTGGTAAGCCTGAAGGATTATCTTTTTCAAAAATAATTTCCCCCTTCTTCGATTGTGGAGTATCAAAAATTAATTCAGCCTCAAAGGGCACAAAATCATCCACCATCCAATCGCCCATTGCCCGTGCAACTGTCTGGGCTAAAATATTTCCATTCTCATCCACTAACTTAATCGGAAAAGAAGCTTCGAAATACCAATTTTTAGCCTCACCTTTTATGTACAGAGGGCTTTTAATAACCGTATTTTCGATAGGCGCACTAACTTTTATATTTAATTCCGCTTCTTTTTTCTGAGGCTCTCTGAGTCCGATACAACGCCAATTAATCTCTGCTTTTCTGGTTTCCTCGCTCACGACACAAGCAGGATTGCAACCTTCCCGCGCGACATTTAAATTAGCATCAAACCACCAAGTTTTACTATTTTCATTATACATACCCTCGCTTGTGACTTCTCCGTCTTTGACACATTCATTTTGCGCAATCAGCTTGGCTTCTTCTTGGGTCAAAATATTATTAATTTCAGGGCAAGGGCTAAACTCACAATTTGGACCAGCTCTCCCGACAGCACTACCATCTGGACAAATTTTCGCCTCCTCGGTACAAAATTTATTTTGCTTGGAAATATCCCCAAAATCGGAATTATATATCGAGGCGCCCCAAATAAAAACAATAATCGCTATAACCACACTGACTAAAATTAATATAATTTTTTGCATAGTTTAAATGTTATGATTTTATTTTTTTACTCCAATATCTTCATTTATATCACAAAACACAGGTAAGATGTAGGCACAGCGAAATGACGGCCGTCGTTTCGCTGTACCTTTTTAAATGCAGGGTGGATTAGTTTTTTGATTCAAAGCCTTGAGTTGTTTTTAAAATTTTAAAATGTCTTAATGTTTTTCATTAAATAAATCCAGATAATCGTCAATCCTGCCACTATCTTCATTGGCTTTATTTCCTTTGAAATATATCTCGATAAATTCAATTAATTCTATAGTTTCCGTTTCTTTGTGATAAGCATAAACAACTCGGAAAAAACTTTCCCGAGTAGAGTCGCAATGCATCCGAACTTTATAAATTTCTACTCGGCTATTCTTATGCAGTAAACTCCAATGCTTAGCCCCATTACCTCGAGGTGCCTCGGTTAAATATTTATTTTTCAAGTTAATAAAATCTTGAGCTAAGGTTTTATATTTCTTAAAAAGTTTTTTGAAATCTTTTTTAAATTCAGCGGTTTCTCTAAAATTTATCATATAAAAGAAAATTAAAGCTCGTCATAATCTCTAACGGAAAGTTTTTCGTTTCTATAAAAGACTCCATTGTATTCTACTTCCTCGCCAATTTTAGCCACTCGCCAAGGCATATCCTCATGGGAAAGATCAGAAAGCTCCTTGGCAGTTTTATCAGCCAAGCGTCGAAGCTCCCAATCGATATGTTTAATTTCCTGAGCAGATAAGGGAGTTAAGTCAATTTGGTACTCTGGATTAAGGAAAAATTTCTTTTGCTCTTTATCATAAAATTTTGAACGCACTTCTTCTATCTCATTTTTAGCTTTCATTTCTTCAATGATTTTAGCAAACATCACCGGCGTTGGTCCAAAATGATTTTTTATATACACCGCTCCCATTAGCTGCTCTTCATATTTTTCATAATAATCAAAATCGATAAAATACAGCAATTTATAAATCACCGTCATCCCGATATTGGGTTTGCCACCTACTTTCTTTAAGATATAAGTCAAAACTGTTTTAAATTTCTTTTGATTTTTAATCGGCACAGAAATCCGCACTTCGCCCGCCGTAGCCTTTTTATCCGCCAAAGCTTTAGCGTTGGAGGAGGCGAAGGAGGGCTTTCTATTGTGTTCCTTTTCGAAAAATACTTCTCGTTCCTCTCCTATGGCACCGCTAAGAAATTTAAAAAGTGTCACCCCAAACACATCCGCCAAAACACCTGCCTCAGTCACCGTGACATCTCGCTCGCCTTTTTCTATCTGCATATAGGTAGGACGAGAAATCTTTAATTTTTTAGCCAAATAATCCTGAGAAAAATCATTTCTCAGTCGCAGTTTTTTAATTTTCTCATTTAGCTTATTAACCATAAAGTTTAAGTTATGTTTTTATAGCCTAATTATACAATCTAATCGGATACTTGTCAAATAACTTTACACCACACAATGCATACATATTTTACACTGTATTTTATATGTTTTTTATTTTAATAAATTTTGATAAATTTCTAGATCCTCGTCAGTAAAAGAAACAAAATAAATTTTTTCCAATTGGTGCTTTTCTTCGGCGATAAATTCCTTAACTGCATCCACTGCAATTTGAGCCGCCTCCTCTATTGGATAACCATACACTCCGGTGGAAATATTAGGAAAAGCAATGTTCTTTACATTATGATCCACAGCTAGATACAGACTCATCATATAACAACTTCTCAACATATCGGCTTCGTGACCGTTTTCATTGCCATAAATTGGTCCCACAGTATGAATCACCCATTTGGCGGGCAATCTATATCCTTTGGTAATCCTGGCCTCGCCTTCCATGCAACCACTTAAGATTAAACATTCTTGATATAATTCTTCGCCCGCAGCCCGATGAATCGCCCCGTCCACTCCGCCACCGCCCAAAAGCCGACGATTAGCGGAATTCACAATCGCATCTAGTGGCATTGCGGTAATATCTTCCTTTATAGCAATTAATTCTGTGGGCATAAATTTATTTTATTTTTTAAATAAACCTCAACTCCAGCTCCTCTTTTACTTTTTCCCAATTTGGAAATTTTCTGTTCAATAACCTAAGGAAATTTTTATTATGGCTATGGTATTTCACGTGGCACAACTCATGGGTAATTACATAATCAATGCATTTCTTTGAAGCATTGATAAGCGACGGATTTAGAGAGATTGTTTGATTTTTTGCATAGCTTCCCCATCGTTTATTCATTTTTCTTACAACCAACTTGAAATCAAAATTATAATCAAATTTTTTCACTATCTCATCTAGTCTCTCATTAAATACTTTCTCTATTTTATCACGATACCATTTATCTAATAACTTCTTATTCCTAGCACTATCCCGCAAGTTACCTTTTGTATAAATTATTAGCCTCCCCTTCTGTAATGATACATAATCATCTTTTGATTTTTCTACGATTAATTTATATTGACGTCCTAAATACAAAAAACTTTCCCCCGAAATATAATCTCTTTGCACCCTTTTTCCTTGAAACTGAGCAAAAAACTGCAACTGTCTTTCTAACCAAAGCCACTTCTTCTTTAAGAATTTTTCAATCTCATTTGAGTCCATTTTATTTGGAGCCCTCAACACAATTTTCATATCCGGATAAACAGATAAACTAAAGGTTTTTCTTTTTTCCAAAATTAAATTATATTCATATTTATATTTTCCATAGATGAATTTTAATTTTTTCATAAACTAAATGTAGCATGATTATTTTGAATCAAGTCCATAACGGTATCAATTATATCTTCCATTTTTTCATGAGTAAGTTCAATACCCATCTCTACCTTAACCCCATCATAAAGATAATCATCGATAGCCTCTTTCATCCTTCTTTTATGCTCCATATTTTTCCACCAATCTACAATCGCATTTTCACACACCACCATATATAATTGAGAAATAATTTCCGCATATTTATCATCCGAAACGCCTAGCGCATCAAATTCACTCTTGATATTCCTATAAATTATATCCGCTCCAGCTTTATCAATTAATATATCCGGGATGCTTTCATCTTTTTTATCTATCATTTCCGCGTTAATTCTGCGCGCTTCTTTGAGCGCTTCGATATCAGCAATTTTTCCCAATCGCATGGCCTCAATCAATGCACTAACTTGCTTGGAAAATTTATTATAAAATTCTGGGTCTTTAGTGACATTTTCAATAATAGTTCTTTTCGTTTGAGCTGTAATAGCGTCGGCTTTGGACTTATCAGAACCCATTTCTTCAATAACTTTTTCGAAAGCTTCTTTATCAGTGATAGTAATTTCTCTTGTCAAAAGCTCCGCTTCTTCAGCTTTGATGTTTTCATCCATTATTTTAGTTAGAGCCTGCTTATATCTACCAAAATCAATCCGCTCTGCATATCGCACACTAGCAATTTTTCGCAGTTCCATAAATTTTTTCAATTCCTTGCGATACACATCTACATTGGGGAATTCACGCGCGAAATCTTGCAAGTTCATACACTCATTGAAGGTGGTTAAAAATTTACGTAATCCGTCATAAAATTCTTTTCTCAACTGTTCATTTCCCAGATATTCCAGATAGGCCTCATCATCGTCTTTCACGCCCCTAAATATATCGTGCAAATTTCCATAACTATCCTCCAGCTCTTTTACTTTGTCCCACACATCTATAAGGGCGCCTTTAACATCATTTTCATCATAATTACCAAAAAGTTGCATGGCAGTGCGGATGTTTTGAGCGTTTTCTGAATAGTCGATAATGTAGCCCGCAGTTTTTGGCAAAGAAAAATTATCAAATAAGCGATTAACCCGAGCAATAGCTTGCAATAGATTATGATCACGCAATTCCTTAGCTAAATATAAGACAGTGTTACGTGGAGCATCAAATCCTGTTAATAGTTTATCCACTACAATCAAAATTTCCACCCCATCCTCGTTATATTTAAAACTATCAATCACACTTTCTTCATATTTTTTTAAGCTTTGATATTTTTCTTTGATATTTTTTAAATATTCATCCACTTCTTTTTTGTGCTCGTCTTTATCATCGATTAAGCCATTCTCATCAGAGATTACTAGAGCAGTTTGAATTTTTCCATTTTCTCTAAAATATTTTTCAAAAAGTACGGCAGAATATTTTGAAGGTGCCACTATTTGAGCTTTTAGCCCCGTATCTTTAAATCTGGCTAGATAATGTTTTTCTATGTCATAAGCAATTTCAGAAATTCGATTAGGATTATTGGCGATAATTTTCTTTTCAACTTCTTGTTGCAATTGATATTTATGGGCCTCGGGTAAGTCCTCCGTTATTCTATCCCATTGCCGATCAACTTCTTTTTTGTCCTGCCGAAGATTCACGTAACGACCTTCATAAATCAAGGGCAATATAATTCCATCAGTCAGAGCGTCATCGATAGTATATTTATCGATAAAACTTCCAAACTTTTGTCTGGACTTTTCTTTTTTAAGAAGAGGTGTGCCGGTAAAAGCAATATAGCAAGCATTGGGAATAATTTTATTCATATCAAAATTAGCGCTACCTCCCTGAGAACGATGGGCTTCATCAATCAAAACAAAAATATTGTCATCTAAATCTTCAAAAGGAATGTCATCCCCGTCAGCTATTTTAAACTTATGAATAAGAGTAGTGATCACACTCAAATCTTTCTTTTCAATAAGGCTCAAAAGATTTCTTTTACTTTTAGCTTGTTTAACTTCTTTTTTTAAGCCGGCATTTTCAAAAGTTCCTTTAATTTGCCTATCTAAATCCTTGCGATCAGTCACGATCAAAACTCGAGGGTTCACAATTTTTGGATCTTCAATTAAAGCCTTGATAAACATTACCATCGTCAATGATTTTCCGCTTCCTTGGGTATGCCAGAGAATTCCACCTTCTCTTTTTTCTCCATCTTTACCAGGAATTTTATGATCTATTCTGTTTAGAATCCTTTTAATGGCGAAGTATTGTTGATAACGCATTACTTTTTTAATTCCTGCATCATAAAGGATAAAATTCTTGGCCAGATCCAAAATCCTAGCTTTATCAAAAAGCGCCACCACTGCCCGATCCTGATCAGTTACATCTCTTTCTATTTTTTGCGCATGATGCTTGGTAGCTCCGTTAAGATCAAGACAAACTTTTTTATAAATATCTTTTTCAATTTTTGTAGCAATTAAATTTTCTACTTTTTCTTCCAATTCTTTTTCGCCGTCTTTCTCTCTCCATTTGGCATAAAATTCTGTCGGAGTGGCAGTGGTGCCATAGCGCAAATCTTTACCATTGGAACCCACTAATAACTGGGGGTAAATAAAAAGTCTGGGACAATATTCGGCTCTTTGGTTGCGAGTTAATTGTCGTAATGATTCCTCGATATCTACGCTAGATTTTTTATTTTCAATCACTGCTAGAGGAATGCCATTTACGAACACTACGATATCAGGGCGAATATCTTCTTTTTCATTGGCTTCAAATTCCACCGCTACTTGAAAAATATTATTTTCTATATTTTCAAAATCGATAAAACGAAAATTCTGGCTCATTTTTTTACCCTCATGAAAAACCTGAATGGTTTTACCTCCACTAGTGGGCATAATAGTTTGGTAAATTTTAGCTGAAGTGTCTATCAGTCCCTCAAAAGGAATATTTTCTAACTCATCAATCGCTTCAAAAACTTTTTCTTCGCTAAATTTATACTCTTGCCCAGCATACTCATAGCCATTGATTTTCATCAAAACCTCGCTGGCTGTTTTTCGCAAGATAAATTTTCCGGTGTCTCCTGATCTCTCTTGCATTAGTTCCTCACGAGAGATGTACTGATAACCCAAATTCAAAAGCAATTCCACAAAAGGCAACTGCGACTGTCTGGCTTCATCAAAATCTATATCTGATATACTCATATTATTTTTTATGCTTAACTTTTTTAAACTTTTTAATTTATAGTATTAAATTTCAGCTGTCCGATTTCTTCGTACAACTCCCTGCTTTGTAAAATGGGCACAAAACAATACTTGACTTTTGCCAAAATATATGCTAGTATTTTGGTATCAAGACGAAAGGGGATCCGAACGGTGTTAGTGCCTAAGGAGCCCTTTTTTTATTTCTTAATCTTATCTTTTATATCTTCTTTATCCAAATAATCAAAATGCTCAGAGCCTAATTTTTTATACAATGATGACGCAAACTTCTTGTTTGGAAACAAAACTTTTTTAAATCTTTTTTCTTCAATTAAAAAATCCACCATTCTTTTATAATCACCGTCTCCTGAAATTAAAATAATCTTATCAAAATCCTCTTTTTCATATAATTTTTTCATAATAGAAAAAACTATATCTGCATCAACATTGCCCTTTTTCTTTCCAATCATTGCGGCATTATGTTCCCTAAAAACAAGAATGAATCCAGCCTCTTGAATTTTGGTATAAAGATCTCTTTTCTCCTCAAAAACACATCCTAAAAAATAATAAGCTATCTCAACATGGTATTTATCCTTTAAAAATATTCTAAATTTTTTAAAATCTATCTTCCAAGATGGATCTGTCTTTGTTGTTCCCATATGAAGATTTTGACCATCTATAAACGCATAATTTTTTTCTTTTTGCATACAATTTTGTAGGGGGGTGACAATTTGTCCCTACCCTATTTATATTAATTATTTTTTATCAACAGGCGTGCGAATATTTCCCGTAATTAAATTATTCAACAAAAACTTTTTTTGCTCTTTAATAATCTTCAATTTCTCTTCCAATTTCTCAATCTCTCGATCCGCCATCACCAAAATATCCGCAATCGCTTTTTGTTCTTTTAATTTTGGAATTTCCAAAATAAGATCTTTTAAAAATTTGAAATGACGATTGTACCCAGTATTCGGAACGCTAATTGTATCTAATAAATAAAATAAAAATGTCGTATCATATTTTTCTTTTCCCTGAAAAACTTTCGTTCCATCATTTCCTAAAATAAACGGGAAATCAATTAGCTTTAATATTCGAGTGTGATCACCGAAAATTATAAAAGGTAAGCTGTTTTTTATAACAAAATCTTGATTATTAGAATATCCAGCTATTTTGTTTTGAGATTGATCAACAACTGGAAATAAACCTTCTTTCAAATAATCTTGTTTCTTTTCGCCTTTTATTTTACTTTGTACGTAAAAACAATCAGAAAATTCGAGTGAAGTCCATTTTTCGCTAAATCCTCTTAATCTTTTTTTACCACTCAACAATTCTTGCATCAAACCTTTTTTGATATTTTTCTTAATCTCAATCTTCCTCGCCATCTTCCCCACCATCTCATCCCAAACCTCCAGCACCGCCACAATTCGCCCTTGCTCTGGAAGCGGCGGTAAGTTTATTAAAAGTTTAGCTAAATTATTTTTTGAAATTCCATAGACAGATACGCCATTGGCTATTTTTTTTAACTTATTTCTAATTTCTGGATTTCTAAATATATACTGCCGATACCTCTCATTAGTTTTTTTATTAACATCTCGCAATACAAAGGTATGCAATCCTCCTACAACTTTTTTATCCTCTATTCCGTGGATAGAAACTGTTACACCAATTCCCTCATAATCTTCCGAGACATCTGCCATAATTAAATCACCGTCATTTAAAAAATCTTCTTCATTTGGAGAAAACTCATTATCTTTAACCAACGGTACAGATACATTTCTTAAATCTATATTTGAAGAATTATAGGTTGAATATATATCTCCATAATGAATATTACCAATGCCAACATTATTATTTGTGTTATTAATCAAATTTTCACGAGAAATAGCATACGTTCTTAAAAAATTAAAAACATCGTCAACTCTTATCTCTTGCCACCCATCAGAAATATTTTTTTGTGATTTATTTTTCATCATATTCAAATTCGTCTGCTCCAAGAGCGCTCTCCGCAAAAGAGAACAGTTCTTCAAAATTTTTAATTGTTATTTTGTTTAAATCGCTAATTCCAATATCATTTTTTTGCGCTTTCTCCAAAAATAGCTTAGCAAAAACATTTTTCCGTTGTTTTCCAATATAACTAAGATTATTTTTTTCTTTTGGCTTTTTTCCTAAAACAATATTCCTTGAGCCATCTGCAATCAATTGTATATCAGCCAATGTGAACAAGTCTTCTATATTGTTAACTTTAAGTTTTTTAATTTTCATTTCTGCTTTTTCAATATTGCCCGCAAAAACACTATCTTTTAGTTCATCGAACTTATCTTGACCAGCAGTATCACCATCCAAAATAACGCACCAATTTAAGTTGTATCCGATGCAAATACCAATCAGAGGGTTTAATTTACTGCCCCTTGTACCAACACCAGGAATTAAAGCGTATTCTAATTTTTTATTTAAAATTTTTGCCATTGCCTGAATGTGCATAAAATCACTTAATCCTTCCACGATAACATTATTTTTTTTAAAAATTAGATTCTCATGAGGAACTTCGCATCCTATTGCATAATTAACGAGCGATATAGCTTCCTGTTTATTTTTTGAATTTCCTATCTGTGTCTTCAGAATATTTTCACACAATGTCCCATCATCCTTATCGTTGAATACTAAATATATTCTAAATACAGTTTCAAGTGGCACCAATGATGGCGCATGAGTCGTATAAATTATTTGGTGCTTAAATTTATTACTTATCTTTTCAAAAACACTTAGTAAATCCTTTTGAGCGTTTATATGAAGGCTTCTGTCTGGCTCATCAACTAGAATTATAGATTTTTTTTCTTTTAATGATTTCAGCGCCAACCAAAATGACAAAAACCAAATCATTCCCTGGCTTCTCATTCTGACTGGCAGTACCTTGCCCTCTATTGTTTTGACTGCAAAATCAATATAATCCTTAACAATACTGTCCTCCTCAGCTCTTTTTTCAATATTAAATTCTATACTAAGATTATCATTTTCAATGCCATGAATCTTCTGAGAAAAATCATCTTTAAAATCAGCAGTTATTTCAGAAACACGATCATTTATTTGATCTCGTCTTTGCAATGAAGTGACTTCGGATAAATTTTTAAAGCTTAACTCTTTATCGCCAGTTAGTTCCTGAAGGCACTTTTCTAGCCATGTGACAGCTACCCATCCATTCCCATCCTTGTTGATTAAGCTTTCTACTGAAATGAAATCTGGAAGCATATCACACTTTCCACCTTCGAAAAAAATGAATTCGGGAACTATATTTTTAACTAAAAACTCTGGCAAATCAGAGAAAAGTAAATTTCCATCTATGATAGGTTTTTCTTCTTCTATTTCTTCAGCTCCTTCATTTTCTTCAGCAGATGGGACAGAGTCCACATCGCCCACTGTAATTGTGTCGTCATTTTCGGCTTCGACAGCTATTTCCAAGCTGTTAATAATAATTCCCTTTAATGAGTCATTGAGCTCATAATTGTTTCCATTGAAGGACACACTAAAACTATCGATATTTTTTAAGATATTTTTTTTAAATTTTACTGCCGTCTCATAAATAACCTTGTTTGCAAACTCCTCAATTTGATTTTGAATTTCTTCTCTGTCATCGTTCTGATCAAAAGAAAAGGTACAAGACACATTTTGTCCTAAATTAGCCTGGGAATTGTAAGGAAAAGAGTCTTTATGAAAAGACCCTTGATAATAATCACGTATCGCCTCAAGTATACTTGATTTTCCGGACTCATTTTGCCCGATAAGTGCCAAAATATTATCACTTTGTGACATATCAACAGTGACCTCATTAATTGATTTATAATTTTTAATTGTGATATTTTCTAGTTTCATATTATTTAATCCTAAGATCCTTTAAATAGTTAGTCATTTATTTTTTAAATTTAATGAATTACCCCGAGGCAAGCCTCGAGGTATCTCGAGGTATGGGTATCTAATCCAGGAAACCAAGGTTCCCCGAACCCTTCCTACCGGCCTGCTCCGCAGTCCCAAACCCCGGGGCAAGCCCCGAGGAATTCTTTTCGATTAATCTTTCCACCTTCGCCGAATTTAGCAATGGATTATTTTAACTTCTTTTGTTCCATAAATTTCTTCAATTTATTTTTCACAACTTTTTCCATCTTATCATGTGAAATTTTTCCTTATTTTTAGCCACTTTACGGCATTGCGGTTAATTCTTATAAAACTTATAAAACTGTCATTTTTGCCTTAATTTGGGGATAATATTTTTATAATATATGGGCAAAACTTATAAAAATTTCGTACTACTTATTAATCCTATTTTGCTTGCTTCTAATTGCTTCTAACTAATCCACCTTTCTCATTCTTCAAAAGAAGCCGTAGTTGAGGCACTTTTTGCCCTTGCTTCTAATTGCTTCTAAAATTAAAAACTCGACTCATAGAAAGTATCCTTTGAATCTCCAACCTGTCTTATCAGCCCTATGTCCTTCATTTTTCGTAAATCATAACTAATCGTCTGTTGGGGAGTATCTTTCACTAAAGCCTCAGCTCCTTTTCTCGTTATTCTTCCATTTTCCGCTAAGTATTCCCAAATTTTCATCTGTCTTTCATTTAATTTACTTAGATTTTCTCCAGGCAAAATAACTCTAAAACTGTTAGAGGTATTTTTAAATATTGGTGGCAAAAGTCCCCATTCATTCATCTTGGTAAAAACAATATCAATGCCTCGTCCATACTCCTCCAAATAATCCAGATCTTTTAAGCGAGCGGCAATAATTTTGTTTCTACTCATTTGAGAGTTTTTTATATTTTCTACCGTAACTCCCAAGGGCAAATTCCCAGGATTAAAAACTTCTATCCTATCTTCAAAAATATTTACCTGCGTATAGGTTTCCGTAATTCTATAATCACGATGAATTACTGCATTGGCCACTATTTCGCGAATAGCTTTTTCTGGATATTCATAGCGCTCAACTCTTTTCGTCCCTACAATCTCAGCGCTCTTTTTTATATTTCGCAAAATAAAAGATTGCATACCATCTATCTGCTCATCAAGCGTACCATCTACATCCAGGGAGTCTAGAATATCCGAATGAACACCTGAACCCTTATATCGCACACAGCGAATTACATATCGTTGGAATTGCAATTTCTTCTGAGGTCTATTTTCAGCAAATATTAAATATCCTGCGATTGTTGGTTTTGAGTCTTCTCCACATTTTTTTACAATACCAATATTTTCAAGAACTTCTATATACTTATCATTTTTTTCAAAATCTCGGGCAGCTTTTTCGGCACTCTTTTTCAAGAAAGAAATTAATTTATCCTGAGATAAATCATCTAATATGGCATCATCTGCGCAATTTGTATCAAAATCATCACCCTGCGCATTGCGCACATAATCACGCATTTCATTTTCTGTCATTTTCCTATCAGTATTTCCATCACGAATATACGCACCGTTAGGTAACCCCAATTGCTTGATATGATATGGCTTAAATTGATTTTTGCATTCAGGGACATAGACAGCTAAAATTTGTTTATCATATAATGGTAAAATATAATAATCCAACCTTAAAACAGCATTCATTTCATTGGCAGAAAGAGTGCTCATGTTTTCTTGCAAAATGGCCGCATCATCAACGCCCACGACCATAAAATCTCTTGTACTTTTATTCTCCGCTACGCCAAATACAATAATCCCACCATCTTTTTTGTTACCAAAGGAAGAAAGAGTTATTCTGGTTTTAGCTTTAGGAAATCCTCCGCGAGCATCTTTAAACTCAACCAACTCCGTTTCTGATCCGGATTGAAGGGCATTTTTTATTTCCTTTATTATTTGTGCCTTATTCATATTATTTTTATAAACTTAATCCAATTTTATTCAACTGTTTTTTTCTCTTATCATTTAGTTCTTTTTCTTTTTCAATTTTATCATACGGAATTTTTCCTTTATTCAAGCCACTTTAATTCAAACTCTCTGTTGATTCTTATGAAATATCCTGCTTGTTTTATCAATATTTTTGTTATACATTCATCTCATCAATCCTCACCTGTAAAAATTTACTCATTACTGGATAGATTCTTTTATTATCCTTAAACTCATGTGTCATCCTTCCTGCTAAAATCGCCGGAGAAATTCCATTCTCCTTAGCAATTTTAATTATTCCATTTTCTAAATCATCACTACACTTAAATAAATCTTTCATAACAGAATTAAAATCAGCGATTAGCATTTTCTGGGCAAAATGATCGGCTTCTTTTTCAATTTCCAATGTTGCATCATAGTCTTTTAGATCAATATGAAATTCTTTTTTGCTATGCAAAAGTAAATGCCCAATTTCGTGAAAAAGATTGAACCAAAATTTTCCTTCATCTTTTCCTTTGCAAGTGGCAATCATAATCAAAGCTTTTTCGGGGCTAATCCACTTGGTAGCTGCTTGGATATGTGTGTTTTCAAGATATGGCACGTAGGCTAATACAATTCCACATTCAGCAAATATTTTTTCCAGAGCCTTTAGATATTCCTCCTTTCCTTTTGTGGAAAGTAGTTTGATTTCACTCAGTCGATTAAGCAAAGTTTGTTTATCAAAAACCGATACATTTGACGATTGCGCTTTGATGTCTCCTAATCGAAGCCATGCCGCCAGAGTGTAATGATCTAAATTATTCCGATCATATTTTCTAAAAGCGAATTCCATAGTTTTATTTATGAATCCAAGTGATGAAACGCCAAGAAATTTTTGCAACTCCAGGACTATTTTCGTAAAGTTTTTTTCTATCCATCTTTGATTGCTTACTTTTCCAATTTTTGAAAGCTCTTTGTGAGTATGTCTGAAATGAGTTAGATGTTTGACGTCTTTTTTGAGATCATTTTTTTGATTCAGCCTAGCTAAATCAGCCTCATATCCAGCCTGAAGATTTAACCAATATTCTACCGATAAAGGAAATATTTTGCTGAGTTTTACTGCCATTGCTTCCGTAATGGGATTTTTGCCATTAATAATCTCATTAATTATTTTTTTTGACATCCCTGTTCTTAGGGCTAGCTCAATTTGGGTAATGTTGTATTCCTCAATGTAATCTTGAAGAAATTCCCCAGGATGAATAGCCACGGGTGATTCCCAGCCAGTAATATTATTTAAATTTAATTCTTTTTTGCTCATATAATTCTTTTTTGCTTATTAATATTTTATGCAATCTATTTTTTATAATGATCACTGATTTCCAATATTTTTAAAGCCGTTATAGTCTCCTTTTTATATAGACCCTCCTCCATTTTTTGAAGTTCGTTTCCAAGAGGTTGGCAAATTAATCTTTTGCCTTTTTCTAAATCTATTGAAAATAACCCAGCATATCTTCCTTCTAAAAAATGAGCTCGTCCATTGCTGGGAAGCTCCAAGTCACAAAAATTTTTTGCAGATTGGATGCTTTTCATTCTTTTGGCGATAACACGATTACTCTTAGCATATTTCAATAAATCTTTTTGTATTTTACTTTTTTGCCACTCAATCTCCATAATCCCAGCGTAATTTATTATAGTATTTTGATTAACATTTTAGGTTAACTTAAATATAGCATAATTATAAAAATAGTACAAGTGTGGTGTTTATTTATTTATCTCCAATCGATCATATCCATTTTTCTCAAATTCATCCCAATATTTTTTTTCATAATCATATAATGCAACTCCGAAATATCCGCCATTTTCTTTGGCCATATTATCTAATTCTTCTTGGGTGTGTTCTCTACGAAAATCTCGCCAAGCTAAATCGTTGGACAAATTATCATGCGTTGAATATTCTTCAAAGTCGCTGACTATTGGCAATATTTTGTCTTCGTAAAAATCTTCATCCAAGAATTCATTACAATCAAAATCACTAGCATATCCCAAGAGATATGTTTCTAGCTCCTCCATTTTTCCAGATAATTTTTTATAATCCTTCTCAGGAATTACATCGCCAAGAATCCCAACAACACCATCAGCAATTGAAATCATTGTCATCAAGTTTCTATATTGTTCTTTGGTAAAATCTATTTTCATAAATTTTTTAGTTAAATACAAATTATTTTTTACTCTTCTTTGATTTTTTCTCTCTGGATTTATGTTCATCTATAGTAGCCATAAAATCTTTGGTTTTTTGCTCTATCTCAATATATTTGTCGAAATCAGATTTAATTTTTTTGTCTTGAATTTGCCTATATTTTTCATATTCACCCAATGCCAGAGCTTCTGCCACTTCATGACTTATTTTTCCCGTATTAGAGAGTATTTCTCTCTCATTAAATTTCAAAAATGCATCTAATTTTTCTACCCAATCCTTCATCCGCATCAAAATACCTCTTTGAGCTTGCATTTCAGCATAATCCAGATACATCGTCACAATTCTATTTAAATGATCCAACTCTTTTTCTTGCAGATAATTTTTGGCAATCACGACATCAGTTTCGCGAATCGCACCTTTCGGTGAATTTTTCCAAACAGTTAAGCCCATATTAGCTTTGGAGCTATCCACTCTTTCATGAATAATTTCTGCAGCGGTCTTTCCGGTGATAGCAAAATGAAGTTTATTTTGCACGGTTGCGAAAAATTGCTTGGTGATTTCTTCATTTGGATTATAATCAGCACTACACTGCGCATAAATATCAGTAACTTTTTGATACATCCGCCTTTCACTGGAACGAATATTTCGGATTCTGGCTAATTGTTCTTCAAAGTAATCCTGCCCAAAAAAGCCATTTGGATCTTTGAGTCTTTCATCGTCCATTGTAAAACCTTTGATAATGTATTCTTTTAACCTTTCAGTCGCCCAAATGCGAAATTGAGTTGCTTGCACCGAGTTTACACGATAACCAATCGAAATAATAGCGTCAAGATTGTAAAAATTGGTTTCATATTTTTTGCCATCATCGGCAGTTATTCGAATTTTTCGAATAACTGAATTTTCAATTAATTCCTTGCTTTTAAAGATCTCTTTGAGATGATAATTGATCGTATTAACTTCCACATCAAAAAGTTCAGCCATTCTTTTTTGAGTCAACCAAATAGTTCCGTCTCGCAAAAATATTTCCACCTTAACTTTTCCATTAGGCGTCGTGTAAAGCAGAAACTCAGTAAAACTGTTATTTTTAACAATATTTTTTTTATTTTTTGCCATATTTTTGTGTTTATTTAATATTTAATTCCTTTAAATATTTTCTCATTTCTTTTTCCAATTTCTCAATTTCTGGATTTAGTTTTTCCAATTCTTTGAGATTGGCACTAATATCAATCGGTTCTTCTTCCACAAAAGTATCCACATATCTTGTAATATTAAGATTAAAATCATTTTCTTGAATTTCTTTAAAATTGGCAATATGGGCAAATTTTTTTACTTCTTTCCTTTTTTTATAAGTATCTAAAATCTTTTCAATATGCACTTCGTCTAAATGATTTTGCGCTTTGCCAGAACGAAATTCTTTGGAAGCTTCGATGAATAAAATATCTTTTTTATTTTCATTAGCTCCGCCTTTTTCTCTGGACCTATCAATTACCAAAATCGCCACCGGAATCCCAGTAGTACTAAAAAGATTAGCCGGCAATCCAATTACCGCATCAATAATATTTTCTCGGATAAATTGTTCTCTGATTTTCCCCTCTGCTCCGCCACGAAAAAGCACTCCATGAGGAACGATCACCACTACTTTACCTTTTTTAGGTTTAGCGGTTTCTACCATATGCGTAATAAAAGCAAAATCGCCCTTGTCTTTCGGAGGCACACCGCGCCAAAATCTTTTATATTTATCACTTTCGGCACTTTCGGCTCCCCATTTTTTTAAACTGAAAGGGGGATTCGCCACGCAGATGTCGAACTTCATTAATTTATCATTTTCCAATAGTTGAGGACCATTAAGTGTATCGCCCCACTCCAATCTCGCGTGGTCTTTGCCATGTAGGTAAACATTCATTCGTGCTAATTGATAAGTGCTACCGGTAGATTCTTGTCCGTAAAGAGCATAATTTTTTGAACCTTTTTTCTCCACTTCTTCTCCGGCTAATAAAAGTAAGCCTGCGCTTCCCATGGCTGGATCACAAATCCTATCTCCCGCTTGCGGATCAGCCAGTCTAGCAACCAAGGAGGCCACCGAGCGTCTCGTAAAAAATTCTCCCGCTTTCTTGCCTGCATCCGCTCCGAAGCGTTCAATCATATACATATACGCGTCCCCAATCACATCCTCTTTGACATCACTAAAATCTATTTTATAAAAATCATCAATCAAATGACGAATCATTTTATTGCGTTGCTCCAATTTTCCCAGCGTGGCTTCAGAATTAAAATCAATGGCGCTAAAAACACCACCTAATTTTTCTTTATTGTTATCCTCGATGGCATGTAAAGCTTTATTTATTTCTTCACCAATATTATCATTTTCAATCGCACCATAAATATAATCAAAAGTGGCTTTAGGCGGGAGATAAAAACGGTCATTTCTCATCTTTTGCGCGATTCTTTCCTTATCTGTGCCAAAACGTTTTTTGTATTCCTCTAATTGTTTTTTGGATTTATCACTGATATATTTAAAAAACAACATTGCCAAGGCATAATCCTTGTAAATACTGCCATCCACACTACTTCGAGATGAATCGGCAGCTGCCCAAAGAATGCTATTTAAATCTTCTTGAGTATATTTTTTTGGTGTCATATTTTTATTTATAGATAAATATTGTTTCCAATATGTTTTGATTAATTATTTTTTTTCTTTCTAAAATTTTATTTTGTCTTTGAATGTTTTCGTACAACTCAATAATTTTTTTCTGTTCGTCTAGCGCTGGAATTTTAATTCTTATATTTTTTAAATCCCCGATTAAAATTGTTTTTATTGTTGAGCCTGTTTCATATTTTTTTATTTCTGCTTGGCCCATTTTAGAGTTAAGATAAATTGTCAAATATTTAGACAGAACTTTTTTTTGATCAGGCTTTATTATATAAACCGAAGATGAGCCAATTATTTTTTTACTGGAATTAATGCAGGTGGCAGAAAAAAATCCACGTGCCCCCATCACTACATCATTATTTTCTACGAACTTATCTCCATAATTTAAATCAGAAATTTTTTTTAGATCATTCTCCGTTATAGACAATCCATTCCTGGTGTCCTTAGCTTGAATTAAAAAAATATCGCTATCCTTTTCTTCCTGGATAGCCCCCCTAAAAGAATATCCTGAAACTACTTCCGCAACATCGCTTAAATTATATAATTTTTTATCAATCATAGATACATTATAGCACCTATGTTTTTATTGTCAACACCCACCACCCTACTGCACTATACATTATATACCTTAAATAAAAACTTGTCAGATTAAACCCCTATTCTAAGGGCTTTTTTATTAAAATCAATATTCTCATATTTTAAAATATATTTTTTTCTTTCAAACTAAAGAAGCTGGTTTTGGTTAGGATTATGTGGTCTAGCACTTCAATCCCCATTATTTTCCCGGCTTCTTTGAGTCGATTGGTTGTAGTCAGGTCATTATCGGAGGGTTCTGCGCCTCCAGAGGGATGATTGTGAGCGATAATTATCGAAGCTGAGAAGTTATCAATAGCCGGCTTAAAAACTTCTCGAGGGTGTACTAAATTCGCATTCAGAGTCCCCACCGAAATAATTTCTTTGCAAATTAGTTGATTGCGAGCATTTAGATATAAAACGACGAAATGTTCTTTTTTGGCCGTCCTTAACTCTTGGAGTTGCGCTACGGCATCTTTGGCGGAGCTTATTACTGGTAGATTATTGTCCTCTACTTCCAGGGCGCGCTTGGTTAATTCAAAAGCCGCCAAAAGCAGACAGGCTTTACTGGTGCCAATACCTTTAATTTTAGCTAAACTTTTTAAATCAAGGGTTAATAATTTTTTGGTCGGAAACTTTTTTAAAATTTCCTTGGAAACTTCCAAGACATTTTTACCCACTATCCCAGTGCGCAGTAAAATCGCCATCAATTCATAATCCTTTAGACTTTCAACACCCTTCTCTATCATCTTTTCTCTGGGCATCTCGTGATTGGATAAATTTTTTATTTTTGACATATTTTTATTTGTCCCACTTCTGGGATTTTAGTACGTATTTACACATACAAGTGTACATTTTCTTGCATCTACATTTTACGTCAATACAGGGCTTTTTGCAAAAAATAAGTAGAAAATAAATACCCGGGATTTCTATGGAAACACCGGGTCAGAAGTTTTGAAGATGTAGAGTTGGTTCATAACGCCAACACTCATATAGAAGCGGCGTTCGATGACACAGCGTTGGAATTAACTCAATACAAAGAAATGTAACTCTCTTATGCAAGGCGTAGCGTGCGATCTCTTTGATAATGATTACACATAAATCCTTTCGCAGATGCGCCAGATATAAATCGTTGTATTGAGAAAAATTTATCTTTCCTCGATAGAAACTGCCCACTAGATAATCTGGCCGAGCCAGATCTTTGAGCCAAAGGTCATATGACCAATCTGGTGAGATACGCGCGTCAGGCGTGATGCCGTCTGACAGTGTGTGACGCGACATTACTGAAATCCGCACCCCATCCGAATTGGTTGGTGGCAGTAAAATACATTTTGTCCGAAGCATAAACACCTCCTATTTGCTATTTTTAAAATACTATCCTAAATCAAACTCTTCTTTAAAGCATAATACGCTATTATAGCTAGCTGGTCAACTTAAATTAAAAATGTAAAATTGACGCGGTCGTGAGATAGTTATATACTTTAGGTAGGTTGAAGCATGGTCTATTTATCTTATAGCCTCAACGCGGGCTCAAAAATAATTAAACACTCTTTATGTGACATAAGTACTAACCACTTAAAGATTATTTTTTACAGCAGACATCTTTTTTGTCTCTGGCTACCAACCTATTTATCTTCGCTTTATCATCGTATAGGGCGAGGATATTTTTTTTATTTTTTACTAAAAGACATTGAGCCAGCATTATTTTTTAGAAATAAAACTAAATTATTATTTTCATCAAAAGCCAAGCTAGCTGTTTCTTTTAGAGACTGAGAAAATATTTCCCCATCTGAATTATCACAAAACTTTTTGGTCTGAGCTAGATTAATAATATTTATAGCGTTTTCTTTTAATTCATACGTACCAGAGAAATCTGCGCAATTTGTCGTGGCTAAAATTTTTCCATCAGAGGAAAAGGAAAGATTAAAATTAACTGAATTAATCGGTTTCAATAAGACATCATCTTTTAAAATTAAATCTTTCCATAACCAAATGTTTTTAGTTAAACTATCTTTCGGGTCATTCCTCCTTAAGCCTCCCCGGAAAACTTCTTTTTCTCCAATAGAAATTAAAACTTCATTGTTGTTTTCAGATAAGATCAAGTTATTTCTTTCATTCTTGTAACTTATCCCCTCATTAGTTGAGATATTTTCAAGTTTCAATTTACCGAAATTTTTACCTGATAGCTGAGCTACTTTTTTGTAAAAAGTAACTTCTATTTGGCTATTTCGGGCGTTATCATAATAAATAACATTTTTTTGGTCTTTATTTGAATCCATTCCTTTTGCCAAAGAAGCCATAAAAATCCCGCCAATTAATAACACCGCTAGACTACTAATAATAAATTTCTTACTCATAAAAATATAAAAATAATCTAAAAAGTTAACTTTAGATTATGTGCTATTTATTTAAATAAGTCAAGCGAACTAAGACATTTTAACATATTAACATTTTAACAATGAAGCATTAAAAAAAACCTAGATTTTAGTCTAGGCTTTTTAAATCACATTCAACAATATAGCGATCTATCAATTTACCTTACTTCCCACAACACTTCTTAAATTTCTTTCCGCTTCCGCATGGGCAAGGGTCATTGCGACCAACCGTGTTGGTATTGATAATCGGTTTTTGTTTGGGTGCCTCATCGCCCGCATGATTATAGCTGGCGTTATCTCGCATTTTTTTAAGTGCGCCAAATTGCTCGATTTCATCACTGGCTCCGGAGAATTTAAGATTATTCATTTTTTGCAAAGCACTTTCGGCTTTTTGAGTTTCAGCATTAGCTGGGATAGGAGCTATTTTAAAAATAGTATTAACGATGCTAGAACGGATATTATCCATCAATAATGTGAACAAATTATAAGACTCTTTTTTATACTCGATTAACGGATCTCTCTGTCCATAACCTCGAAGGCCGATTCCTTGGCGCAAATAATCAATTTCATCCAGATGATTCATCCACAGAGAATCAATGGTCTGAAGCATCACCATTTTTCTAACAATATTCATACTCGCCTCTCCTAATTCAGTTTCTTTGGCGCCAAGATTCTTCTTAAATTCGCCGAAAACGAATTCGATACAATTACTAATCTTAGCCGATTCGTTTTTGGTTTTATCCTGGGAAATTTCAACAATTCTTTTCTTGGCCGATTCGTTGAGAACAGTTATATTATTTAACTCAATAAATATTTTCTCGGTATCCCAGCCTTCACCCTCAGTCCCTCGAAGCACTGAAATTATTTTTTTAATTTCATCGGAAATCATTTTAAGCAAAATATCTTTGGTATCTTTATCTTCTAAAATAGCTTGTCTCTTTTTATAAATAACTTCTCGTTGCTTATTCATCACATCATCATAATCCAAAACGTGTTTTCGGATATCAAAGTTAAAGCCTTCGATTTTAGATTGGGCGGATTCAATGGTTTTGGAAATAATTCCGTTTTGAATTGGCTGGTCCTCGGGAAGTTTTAACCTGTCCATCACGCTTTTCATCTTATCTCCGCCAAATCGACGCATCAATTCATCTTCTAGCGAAACATAAAATTGACTTGCTCCTGGGTCCCCCTGGCGACCGGCGCGTCCTCTGAGCTGGTTATCAATTCGTCTAGCTTCATGACGCTCAGAGCCAATTATCATTAAACCACCCAACTCGCGTACGCCTTCGCCCAGCTTGATATCTGTTCCTCGTCCAGCCATATTAGTTGCAATTGTAATGGAGCCACGTTTGCCCGCATCGGCAATAATTCCCGCTTCTCTTTCATGTTGTTTAGCATTAAGCACTTCATGTTTGACACCCTCTTTCGTCAAAAGCGCGCTTAAATATTCAGACTTTTCAATCGCAATTGTTCCGACCAAAATCGGCTGGCCTTTTTCTGATATTTTTTTTATGTCTTTAGCGATGGCTTCAAATTTTCCTTTCTCGGTTTTATAAATAATATCCGCCAGATCCTTGCGCATCATTTTTTTGTGTGTGGGAATTTCTACTACATCTAACTTATAAACTTTGGCAAATTCTTCGGCACTTGTCAGAGCGGTTCCTGTCATACCGGCTAATTTTTTATAAATTCTAAAATAATTTTGAAAAGTAATCGTGGCTAGTGTACGAGATTCTCTCTGCACTGCGACATTTTCTTTAGCCTCGATAGCTTGATGAAGTCCCTCGCTGTAACGGCGCCCCTCCATCAAACGACCGGTAAAATCATCCACGATGATAACTTGTCCATCTTTAACGATGTAATCTTTTTCTTTTTTAAACAAAACTTCCGCTTTGAGAGATTGTTCCAGATGATGAACGTAAGTTATTTTTCCGGGCTCATAAAGATTATCAATATTTAAAAAACTTTCTACTTTAGAAATGCCTTCTTCTGTTAGAGAAACATGTCTTTCTTTTTCATCTACTTTATAATCCTCCTCTATTTTTAATCTGGGGATAATCTGCGCAAATTGCTGATAAAGCTTGGTCGATTCAGTGTCGGGAGCAGAGATTATCAAAGGTGTTCTGGCTTCATCAATTAAAATTGAATCTACTTCATCCACGATAGCATAATGAAGTTTTCTTTGATTCATATCTTCTATTCGGGCCGCCATATTATCGCGCAAATAATCAAAACCAAATTCATTATTGGTTCCATAAGTAATGTCAGCATTATAAGCATCTTTACGAGAAATTTCTCTGAGATTCTCTGTTTCAATACTTACTTCATTAGCATCTATTTTTTTGGGTTCATACAAATACGAAGCATTGTGCATGATACAGGCGCTGGAAACTCCCAAAAAACTAAAAATTGAACCCATCCAATTACAATCTCTGCGAGCTAAATAATCGTTAACAGTTACTACATGCACGCCTTTGCCCTCCAGGGCATTGAGGTAAATTGGCAACGTGGAGGTTAG
>DOKP01000014.1:0-225 GCA_003510795.1 Candidatus Moraniibacteriota bacterium
GGAAAAAGAAATGGGAAATTATGTAACAAAGAAATCATCTTGGGGCAGTTTGGAAGTTCTAGAGACTTAGCCTCGGGGGCATTTGAGGCTAAGTCTCATGAAGAATATCAAGATTTCATGGATAGATCAGGGGAATATTTTAAAGATAAGAAAGAAGAACTGAAAGGATATTTATTAGAATGATTATCAAGACTATCAAAGACTATCAAGGTCCAATCTTTGGCG
>DOKP01000014.1:330-5613 GCA_003510795.1 Candidatus Moraniibacteriota bacterium
AATTCTTCCGTCACCAATACCACCGATGCACTGTTAATATTAAGATATTCCTTGGGACTAAGTATGGAGGAGACGAGTTGGTGCGAATAAAATAAAAGTAAAAATTATGCAAAAACAAATTTTAAAATTTATTTTATTTATAATTATAATTCTAAATACCTTTAGTTTAGTAAAAAAATCTCAAGCTGCAGATTATTATGCTGACTCAAGTGCTATTGATGATAGTGGCAGTGGATCAGAGAACTCTCCCAAAAAATATATTTCTTCTGGAATCTCCCTGATGAATAGTGGTGATAAACTAATTTTGGAAGATGGGCTATATCAAGGTGATAATTTATTCGGTGGTACAATTTCAAATATGATTGCGCCAAACAATTACAATGGTCGTAAATTTCCCCCTAATGGAATTGATAGAAATCATCCAACGATTATCAAAGCTCGTAACATTGGACAAGCTATTATTGATGGAGAATATTTATCCACCCCCTTTTCAAATACTAACGGAAGTGTTTCCCAGTTTCTTAATATTGACGGAATTCATTTTAAGCGAGGTGCGGGAGCGAGCGATCCTGTAGGTAGTGGAGTATTTGGTTTAAAAGCATCTTATAGCAAGGTTACAAATTGTGCCTTCGAAGACGGTGGTCCTATCGCTGATGCTGGGCAGTGGCCAATTGCCTATATTGCAGGCGGATCTGATCGTGTGTTATATGAAGATAATTGGATCTGGGGTCGCGGTCGTTATGGAATATATTTTCAAAGTACAAGCGGTGGTGTTACTAACTCAATCATAAGACGATGTGTGGTGAGGCAAGATTCCAATGGGCAGGGTCCAACTGCAGGAATTATGTTCTACAATAGTCGCGGAAATTCTGTACAAAATACAATAGTTCTTGATTCAGAAGTAAATAGTTCAATATCTGATACTTACGCTGCTTTTTCTATGACAGCCAATGATGGGTTGGGAGTTAATGGTGATAATGTTATTGGTTCAATTGGTTTAAACAATAATTATGCGGGTTATTTTACGCAGGCATCTATAAATACCGACATAGTTTCAATTTCAGATTCGGTGCTATGGGGAAATGGATCAGCTTCTTTTGCTCCACATCATGGTGTTCAAATATCTACATCCGATGAGGGTGTTGTTGTTGCCGACCATATAACATCAGGTGAAAATTATGGTTCTGGATTCCGTAGTAATATTGGATATGTAGGTGTTTTGAATGTTTCAAATTCTATTGCTGCTAATAATAGAGGTTATGGTTTGGAGGCAATTGTTTTAGCGGATTATGTTAATACATTTAATAATACGCTTGGTGCAAGTATAAATTCATCCGTTGTCAATCAAATTTTTTTAAATCCCATTGGCACATCATTAAAATATTTGCCACGCGTTGAAGAGGCATCTGCTTTAAGCGGGATTGCTTCGGATAACGGAGATATTGGTGCAAACATTATATATAAAATTGGAGGCGATGGAACACTTATGGGAGATGCTAATTGGAATGATATATTTTTTGATAATCATCTTTGGCCACTTCCAAATGAAAGATTATGGGCTGATAAAATGCAGAATTATACAGAGTCTGGCTCAGGAGGAAATAGAGGATTTGCAAGTAGTGGAAGCATTATGCTAAATGGTTTACTTGTAGATGTTGGCACAAGTCAAAACCCACTCACTGAGTATATTTGGGAATACTTGGGCAATGAATGTCCTGAAGAAATATGCGGAGCAATATCTATCCGCTCTGACGTCGATAATTCTTCCGCCACCAACACCACCGATGCACTCCTGACACTGCGCAATTCTCTGGGACTTTCGATGAACGGCACGGCGTGGCAAGCTGGCGCGACGACCGGGGACGTGAATTGTGATGAAGTTTCCAATTCCACTGATGCACTTTTGATTCTGCGATATTCTTTGGGGCTCTCTATGGGCGGGACGAGTTGGTGTGAGTAGGTCATGTTAGCATTTTAACATCTTAACATTTTAGCAAAAATACAGTTTATTCAAATGTTTTTTCTTTTATGCTAAAATTAGGATATTAAAAATCAAATCTTAAATATCACAAAAGGATGAAAACTGAAATAAAAACCATTCTTTTTCTTGCAGCCATTGTGGTTGTGTTTTTAAATGTGACAGGAAAAGCAGATGCGGCGACTTATTACGTATCGCAAAATGACTCTAACGCCTCTGATGCAAATCCCGGCACAGAGGATCTGCCGTGGGAGACTTTGAAGCACGCGACTTTGACTGTGGTTGCTGGAGATACAGTGATTGTAAAAGAGGGTGAATATACAGACGAAAATGCTTATAATCCAGACAGAGTTTTTCAACCTGCTTCCAATGGAATTTTGGAAAACCCAATAGTTTTTAGATCTGAGCCAAGATGGGCGGCGCGAATAGGAAAAAATTCTGCGGGACTTGCCAACTGGGCCATAGATGGAAAATCATATATAACTATAGATGGATTTTATTTTTATGGAAACCTGAAGGCAATATGGGGAGATCATATTAATCTTATTAACAATCATATGGAGGGCGGCAATGCTATAGTAACTTTGACTGATCCCAGTATAGTTTTTGGTATTACCATACAGGCAGTCGATTATTGCAATTTAAGTAATAACTACATCCACAACATAGTTAGTTCCGGAGTTGCAAATCATAATTCCGGAGCCATAATGGTTTTTGGATCAGGCACTCGCGCCAGCACTCATAATGTAATAAAAAATAATACAGTCATTATTAATAATGGCTCTGTTTGGAATGGGATAGGAACGAAGGGCGGGGCAATAAATGACAATATTTTTGAAAATAATTTTATCTCTGGAGTGACCGCCGGTTTTAACGGTATGGGTTCTACTGACGAAGTCACAGACAGTTTCCGGAGCATCATTCGCAATAATGTTGTAATTGACTCAAATTATTTTATTGATCTAGACCATGGAGCTCGGGATTTTGAAATATACAACAATACCTTTTATGATGGGGAAAGGTTTGTGTCCGCTTACCAAGTGAGCAATACGGGTGAAAAATTATTTAACAACATTGGAAACGTCTCGCAATATTTTTATGCTTGGGGCGGTTATTCCGATCCGCCGGAGCCTTTCACTACGCTTATAAATTATTCTGATTATAATAATTCTTATGGAGGATATTCCATCTTTGCACGCAGAACTCAATCTCCAGATTTAAACTATGGGCTTGTGGAATTTCAATCGAATTATTCATTCGACCTAAATACGATTGAGACTGATCCGAATTTTATCAATCCCGGCGGCACATCACCCGAAGACTACAAGCGCTTAGGATATTCGTCCAATGGTCGAGGTGGCGCGTACTCATCCGTAATGGGAGCTTATATCACGGGGAATGAAATAATTGGTTATAGTGAGTCTGCTACCACTTTCCGCTCTGATGTCGACAATTCTTCCGTCACCAACACCACCGACGCGCTTTTAACTCTCCGCAATTCCCTCGGACTTTCGATGGATGGTCCACCTTGGTGAGCAAAGCGAGACAGGTACCGCTTGGCAAGTAGGCGTGACGACAGGGGACGTGAATTGTGATGAAGTCTCTAATTCCACTGATGCACTTTTGATTTTGAGATATTCTTTGGGGCTTTCGATGGACGGGACGAGTTGGTGCGAGTAAAGCGAAAAAATCAGGGAGCACAAATAATTTGGGACAGTATAGTGTAAATTATGGTTATCAAATATTTCTCGCCACTCATAGCGCCCTCGCCGTGTATTAACGTGGGATCCGCACGGCTTGATGTTGTTGCATATAGTGATATAATGTCACTATAATTCAATAAACCTGAAACAAAATGAAAAACAAAAACGAATTGGCAATCTTTGAAGACTTCAAAATTCGCCGACACTATGACGAAAAAACTGAGACCTGGTTTTTTTCAGTGGTGGACATCATCGCCGCACTTTTACAGCAAGATGATTTTCAAGCCGCTAGGAATTACTGGAAAGTGTTAAAAAACAGGCTGAAAGCCGAAGGAAGCGAGTCGGTTACAAAATGTAACCAACTGAAAATGGAGGCTGCTGATGGCAAAAAATATCTGACAGATACTGCTAATCCGGAAGTAATTTTTCGCTTGATTCAATCCGTGCCAAGCCCAAAAGCTGAACCCATAAAATTGTGGCTGGCTAAAGTTGGATATGAAAGAATTCAGGAGCTTGCAGATCCAGAAAAATCATTAAACCGGGCGAGGGAAAATTGGGAAAAACATGGACGTAGCAGAAAGTGGATCCAGCAAAGAATGATGGGCCAAGAAGTTCGCAACAAACTGACGGATTATTGGAGTGACAATGGCGTCAAAGAAAAAGAAGAATTTGCAATCCTAACGAACATTATTCATCAAGAGTGGACAGGACTCTCTGTTAAAGGCCATAAAAAGCTGAAAGGACTCAAAACGCAAAATTTGCGCGACCACATGAGTGACGCGGAATTGGTTTTCACGGCCTTAGCTGAATTGTCTACGCGTCAAATTGCTGAAACGTTGGAAGCAAAAGGCATGGGTGAAAACGCAGTTGCCAGTAAACGCGGCGGATCAGTGGCTAAAAAAGCACGGATTGACTTGGAATTGAAAACCGGCAAGAAAGTTGTTTCTAGGAATAATTTCTTGAAAAATAAAAATGTTAAAAAGTTGAAATAAAAAGATATGTGGGAATTAAAAATCGAAAAAATCGAAAATGGTTTTATAATGTCGCACGAGGAGGAGATTGATGATGACAGATTTGAAATTAAAAAAGAAGTTATTGAGGAAGAGGGTGAGGATGAAAAAGAAACAATGACGCGGCTACTAGAGAGAATTTCTGAATATTTTGGCATTCAGGATGATAAGTACGCAAGTGATAATTTAAAAATTTCTTGGAATAAAAAAGGGCGCAAGGTGTGAAAACTTAAAAGTTACAATTCATTCGCTTCAATTTCACCAACACCACCGATGCACTTCTGACTCTCCGCAATTCCCTCGGGCTTTCCATGAATGCCACTGCTTGGCATGTTTCTGCTATGACAGGCGACGTGGATTGCAGCGGAACTTCTAATTCGACGGATGCACTTTTGATTCTCCGATATTCTTTGGGACTTTCGATGGGTGGGACGAGTTGGTGCGAGTAGATAGATTTGCCAAGTGAGTAAAATAGATATACACTAAAGAGTGTAATAATATACACCAATAAGTTTAAAACGTATGATAAATTTTTCTTCGAAAATAACCCAAAGAGTCTTAAGCTATTTCTGGGTCATACGCAATATATGGT
>DOKP01000003.1 GCA_003510795.1 Candidatus Moraniibacteriota bacterium
AAAAAGTAATCAAAAAAACACTGAGGCGTCTGCATAATCATTATTTCATGGGTGCAATTTTTTTAGGGTTTTTGACTATGGGGTTTTCAATGGCAGTGATAAAAAACTCAATCACTGTTTCTGCGGCAAGTCCCAAAGTAGCTTGTTCTTACAGGTTAAGCAGTTGGAGTGCTTGCAAATCTTCCGGTAAACAAGTCAGGACAATAATCGCCAAAACTCCGGAGGGGTGTTTTGAGAGCGATTTGCCAAAATTGGAACGTTCATGTGATTACACTGCAACTAGCAATTTAACAACTGATGCTAATGGAAGCACTGGCGCGCAAGTTGCGCCAAAAGGGAGTGCTACTCCTGTTTTTAATTTTTTAAATTTAAGCGCCGGAACGATTATCAGCAGTGAAATCAAAATTCAAGGGACAGTTGCCGGAGCCAGCAGTGTGGAATTTTATTTGGCGCCTATCGAATCGGATATTTCAAAATATCTCGGTTTGGCTAAATCTATCCAGCCAGGCACATGGGAATATATATTGGATTCAAAAAGTCAGCCCAATGGTTCTTTCTATATATATGCTAAAATAAAAAATTCTTACGGTGCTTATGATGGGGAAAAAAGAATGGTGATTATTCTTAACAATAATGAAGAGATGCAAAATGCGACCGATGGGTTGGCAGAAGCCGGGAATGTTTCCAATAGAATGAGTAGCCAGTGGCAAGAGAAATATTTCAAATCAGCTAATTGTGTGGACGAAAGTATTTGCGGAGGAGAAGCTGATCCAGATAAGGACGGAGTAA
Source organism: Candidatus Moraniibacteriota bacterium (assembly GCA_003510795.1). GTDB lineage: Bacteria > Patescibacteriota > Minisyncoccia > Moranbacterales > UBA9337 > UBA9337. The sequence goes on from DOKP01000003.1 coordinate 790, forward strand.
CCAATAATGAGGAATACCGTTTGGGTATAAATCCAACCAGCTCAGACACTGATCAAGATGGATTTCTAGATGGTGATGAAATAAAAAATGGATTTAATCCGCTCAAACCGTCGATTGGAGAAAAGAGTGATAGGATGGTTTTCGAAAGCCCCAAGGAAAAAGGGGAAATTAAAAAAGATGAGTACAAAGTTGAAAGCGTAGAATTGGTCGACAAAAAAGATGGTAAAAAACTTAAGCTAGCAGGAAAAGCCTTGCCTAATACTTACATAACTATTTACATTTATAGCGACCCGATTGTTTTAACGGTTAAAACGGATGCCCAGGGGAATTGGTCCTATATTTTGGATAAAGATATTGAAGATGGGAATCACCAGGTGTATGTAGCCGTAACGGACAATACTGGTAAAATAACAGTCAAAAGCGAGCCGATAGCTTTTGTAAAAACCGCTCAAGCGGCAGATATTGTTATGCCCGCTGAAGCCTCTGCCCAGGAGCGAGCAGTTTCACCAACCAAGTCTTGGTTAAATAGCAGGTTATTTTTATTTGTAGCTTTGGGATTGTGTGCCCTGGCCTTAGCAGTTGCTATTTTGGGGCTGATAAGACGCAACTTAAATAAAAAAGAAGAAAATAATTTGGTTTAATAATTTTATGAAAATTTTTTTCTTCAAGACGATTAATTTTATCAAGGAAAATCCCAGTATTTTATATTCTTTGATTTTAGTTTTTTTGATTCCGCTGGCTTTTTTTATCAATACTTATCTTATCAATTTGAGTTACGAAGAAGATATCAATAAGATAACCCAAAAGAAAGCAGTTTTAATTGAAGATATTATTAATAATATCTTAAGAGAACAGTTAAATGACGATGAAAAAATTCAAACTATTGTTGAAAATGTTATTTCTAAAGACAGTGAGGTGGTTTCTTTGTATGTTAGCAAGCCTCAAGAGAATAAAGCGGATACTTTTAGGATAGTGGCGGCTAATGATGAAAGTTTAATCGGCAAAGAACAGGGTGCAGGTTTCCAAGATAATTTAGCTTGGATGACCCCTGAAGGTATTGCTTTTTTAGATGAAAACGATCAGGAGAGATTCTGGAAAGTAACCAAGGTATTAAAAAACGAGTCAGATGAAAGAATCGGACTTATTTCGATGTCATTGTCTTTATCCGGAACAGATGCGCTTATTAATAAAACAATCAGCAAATCATATTGGGTTTTAATTATTACCATAATGGTGGTTTTACTTTTTGTTTCCAATCAGGTGCGTTTATTCGGCTATGCGCTGATGGTTGAAAAGCTAAAGGAGATTGATAAAATGAAAGATATGTTTATCTCTATGGCCAGCCATGAACTGCGGTCCCCCCTGGGAGCGATAAGAGGTTATATAGATTTCTTGAAGGATAAAAAAGAAGTTTTGGCCGACGAAGACGCGAAACATTATGTAGAAAATATTTCTCTTTCTATTGATCGGCTTAATGCATTAGTGGCCGATATGCTAGAAGCTTCCAGGCTGGAGGGCAATCGAATGCCAATTGAAATTGCTCAAATTGATTCAGTTAAAATAATTAGAGAATCTATTGAAGAAATAAAGCCACAAGCAGAGCAAAAGGGATTGCAACTGGCTTATAATTTGACTGGTGACAATCCTTTCATTTTAGCGGATGCGGATCGATTGAAACAAGTGTTGATAAATTTAATCAGCAATTCTATCAAATATACTCCTGCCGGATCAGTCACCATCAGTACGGCTTTAAAAAATAATGAATTAGCTATTATTATTGCCGATACCGGGATTGGAATTTCTTCAGAAGATCAGGCTAATTTATTTAATAAATTTCATAGGGTGCAAAATGAAAAAACTAAAAATATTGTCGGCACCGGATTGGGGCTTTGGATAACTATGGAAATCGTTAAAAGGATGAAAGGTCGGATTACCGTTGAAAGCATTGAAGGAGTGGGCTCACATTTTACGGTTTATCTACCAATAGCTAAAAAATAATTTTATGGACACAATCGAAGTTTATGCCTGTTCTCCAGAAGAAATTGTTTCAAAATTTCAAACTTCCCAAATTGTAGGACTTTCCCAAGCAGAAGCACAATTGCGGTTAAAGGAATATGGTAAAAATAAAATAAAAAGAAAGCAAAATTGGCGCTGGGCAAAGTTAATACTGGGCCAATTTAATGATGCTTTAGTTTGGATTCTTCTGGTGGCAGCTGGTCTAGCTTTTATTTTTCAACAGTACCGAGATGTAACAATAATTTTAATTATTGTGGGAGTAAATGCGATTATTGGTTTTTTGCAAGAGTTTAAAGCAGAAAAAATTTTAGATAGCATAAAAAAATTAACCACCGATCAAACTCAAGTTATCCGCGATAGTAAAAAGCAGGAAGTTGATGCTCGATTTATCGTGCCGGGAGATCTGATTTTTCTAGCTGCAGGAGACCGTGTGCCGGCTGATGGGTATATTGTGGAAAGTTATGATTTAAAAGTAAATAGTTTTATTTTTACTGGTGAATCCAGTCCGGAAAAAAAATCTGCCAAAGTAATCGAAGGTAAAAATGTTCCCATTGCTGATATTGATAATATGTTTTTTATGGGAGAAACGGTGGTAACGGGGGAGGGAAAATTTATTGTAACAGGGACAGGCATCGATACGGAATTGGGAAAAATTGCGCATTTAACGGGAGAAATGCAAGAAATTTTAACTCCAATGCAAAAGCAAATGCGCAAACTTGGTCGAAGTGTAACTATTTTTGCAGTATTGGTGGGTTTAAGCGTGATGATTGTTGGATATTATTTGGGATTATCTTTATATCATAATTTTATCTTTGCTCTGGCGCTAGCTGTTTCAGTAGTGCCTGAGGGGTTGCCGGCAGCTATTTCAGTAGCGTTATCTTTGGGAATGAAGAGGTTATTGAAATATAATGTTTTAGCCAAGAAATTAAATGCAGTTGAAACTTTAGGGTCAGTTTCGATAATTTGTACGGATAAAACTGGAACAATCACAAAGAATGAATTGACAGTTACACAGGTGGTTATTAATAATCAGGAAGTGGAATTGAGTGGAACGGGTTATTCCTCCGAAGGTCATTTCTTAATTGGCAGTAAAATAGTTAATCCTTCAGAAATAAAAAATTTAGAATTGCTTTTTCGCATCGGAACACTCTGCAACGATGCGGGTATTGTTTCCAAAGACGGAGTAAGGACTATTGTGGGAGATCCGACGGAAGGCGCTATTATTGTGGCTGGAGAAAAATATAATCCCAAGGAAAGATATTATGAAATTGGTGAAACAAAAATTACTGAAAATCCTTTTTCTTCGGAAAGGATGAGGATGAGTGTGATTTACAAAAATTCTGAAACGTTATCTTTAGTGAAAGGTTCTCCGGATGTGATGATTGAGCTGTGCGATTTTATTAAAATCAATGACGAGATTGTGCCTTTTGATAAAGAAGATAAAGACGAAATAAAAAAGATGTATAATAATATGTCTGCTCAAGCTTTGCGAGTGTTGGCTTTCGCTTATCGAAATTTGGAAGATGTCGATAAAAATAAATATTTGGAAGAGTCTGAAAAAAGCATGACCTGGGTAGGTATGATGGCGATGATTGATCCGCCTCGCCAAGATGTCAAAAAAGCTATTTCTGAATGCAGAAGCCTGGGCATTAAAGTCGTAATGATTACGGGAGATTATGAAATTACTGCCAGCGCTATTGCGAAGAAAATTAATTTAATCGGAGAGGCGGGGAGCTATGAGGTTATTAGTGGCAAAATTTTAAATGAATTGTCAGATAATGAAATTTATAAAAAAATTATTCAAAAAGATGTTATCTTTGCGCGTATCGCACCTGAACAGAAGCTTAGAATTGCGACAATTTTAAAAAATAATAAGCAAATAATTGCTATGACCGGCGACGGAGTTAATGATGCGCCAGCTCTCAAGAAAGCGGATGTGGGAGTGGCGATGGGAATAATCGGTACTGATGTTTCCAAAGAAGCCTCAGATATGATTCTCTTGGACGATAATTTTTCTTCAATTGTGCAGGGGATTAAAGAAGGGCGGACTATTTACGGGAATTTAAAAAAATTCGTACATTATGTTTTTACTTCCAATGCCAGTGAGCTTTTAACCGTAATTTTCGGAGTAGTTTTGCATATTCCTTCTCCAATTATGGCTGTGCAGATTTTGGCGATTGATTTAGCCACAGATGTTTTTCCATCATTTTCTTTGAGCTTGGAGCCGACAGAAAAAGGAATCAATAAAACTTTCAAAAATTCTAACGAGCCGATAGTAAGTTGGAAAGGATTTAAGAGAATACTTTATTTGGGAATAATTATGGCTATTGGAGCGGTAGGGGCTTTTGTTTGGTCAATGATGCGTGGCGGTTGGAATTGGGGAGAATTTGTGGATGAAAATAACTTGCTATATATTCAATCTACTACCGCAGCCTATGCGGTATTGGCGATGACTCAAATGGCCAATCTCTTGCAATCTCGTAGCGAAAAACTAACTCCTTTTGAATTAGGATTTTTCAAAAATAAATTTGTTATTGGTTCAATTTTTATTTCTTTGGGAATTTTATTGGCTTTTATGTATTTGCCATTTTTCCAAAAATATCTACACCTTAGTCCGATTGTCTGGCAAGATTGGCTGGTGGTTATTATTACTAGTCTAGCTGTTTATTTTTTTGAGAGTATGAGGAAGAAGAGGGGGAAATAAATGACCAATATCCAATTTCCGCCTGCAACGCTCTCTGCACTGCGGGCAGGTCAAATTTTAAATGAATATCAAAATAACATTTTTAAAAAACATTTGGATTTGTTAGAATGTTTTTTAAATTATTGAATTCTGCTTTATTTTGGGCAAGGATATCGGAAGGATAATTTTTTGCTAAAAATTCATTTTTGTGGTATAATTTAAAAATCAGAACCAGAATAGGTAGGAGAAACTAGCGTGAAGACGTTCTTTAAAAAGGGGAGAAATGAGTTATGTCTGAAAATAGGCTATCGCAAATGGGCCAGGGAGATTGCGAAAAATGTAAAAATGTGAATGTTTGCATTAAGTGCAAAAAGAAATTTTGTCGGAAAGAAGGCGATCATTGTCGTAATCGAGGATATTTTGCAACAGCCAATGGTCCTGTGTGCATAGACTGCAATGATAAAGAAAGAGACAAAAAATAGGAACACGCTAGGGTGTGCAAAGCCATACCCCTAGCGTTATTTTCTGATAAATCAATTGTAGCACTATTGATTATAAAAAATCACCATTTTTTGGTGATTTTTTATTTTTTGATTTAATTTAAAACAGGTTCTTCCTCAGGAGTGGGCGTTGGGTAAATTGAATTGTCGGGATTAGGTATGGCGTTTTGAATCTCTCGAGCTTTTTTGTTAAGTTCCTCAGCTTCTTTTCCAGCTTTTTCTAAATTATCCTTAAATTGCTCAATGCCAGGCCTTTGTTTTTCAATCTCTTTTTTCGCTTTTTGGTATCCCCACCAGCCCAGAAAGCCAATCATTCCCATGGTTAAAATTATTATCACCAAGCATCCGCTAATAACCCAAACCCAAGGAGACGTTTTCTTGTTAACAGTTACGGTTGCCTGATCAGAGACTGGAGGGGTTAGTTTTTGTGTTGTAGCCTTAGCTTCTTTTTGTTTGTTGTCCATGCATTTGTTATTAATGTTTAGTTTAAATTTAGTATAGCAATAAATTTGATAAAATAAAACTGCGCGGGGGTTTATTTTCGGGTTAGTTATGTGTTACAATTAATATATTAGTAGCAATCTTATTAAAACAAAAATGAATCAAAAAAGAATATTTTTAATAATCAGTTTTTTCTTGGTAGCAGGTTTTATTTTTGGTTGGATTATTTTTAAAAAAAATAACTTGTTTTCCAGTAAGAACAATATCAACAGCTCAAGCTCTTTTAAAAATGAAGATAGCCTTAAAAATTCCAAAGAAGCAAAGGAAGAAATAGGTAAAATTTCAAAAGATGAGTTAAAAATTAATTGCAAAGAAAATTGGCAAAAATATGAAAACGATGTTTTGGGACTAACTTTCTGCTATCCTAAAAATTGGGGAGAGGTAGCTATTGAACCAATTGAAAATTTGACTTTGCTGGAGGGGGCGATGGATGAATATTCTAAGGATGAAAATAATGCTTATGCCAATTCATTATTTATTAAATTTAAAAGTAATCAAAATGAAGTTGCGCTGAATGATGATAATAATATTGAAATTAGAATTTTTAATAATAATTATAAAGGAGAATATTACCCCAATTCTTTTGCTTATGAAAAAGGTCCCATTGATAATATTGCTGAGCTGAAGTCTAATAACAATATCTGTGATTATCGTTTAAATTTTACGGAGCTTTGGCAAGAGCAAGGAAAGATGACGGAATTTTGGGATGAGTGTACAGATGGAGTAAAAACAAGAATAATTAACCATGAAGAATATTTCAATAAAAATCTTTATTCTTACGAGCTGGAATCGTTAGCTTATTTAAAGTTGCAAAATAATTTTTTCGACAATATATTGGTTAAAAGAAAATATTTAAATATCAGGCAAACCGAAAAAAAGATAAATAGTTTTGAAGAGATATTTGAAGCTAAAAATTATCCCAGCAATGCGGATAATTCAGAAATAATTTCCCAAGAAAAATTTAATGAGGAAAAAGAAGATTTTTTTGAATTTGTAAGAAGTATTCAAAGCTATGGGCCAATTGTTTTGGAGAAAAAAGATTTCGAGCAATCAGATGGTGAAGATAGCAAAGTTACCGCTATTCGAAAATATTATTGGATGCTAGAAAGCCAAAATTTAGAAGAGGCTTATAAGATGCAAAATCGAACTAATATTCCACTGAATGAATTTAAATCCGATTATGCTAAAACTTTCAAAGCATCGGCCAGAGATTTCAAAAAAATCAACGACAATACTTTTAAATTTTTTGTCGATTATCAGGAGCATAATAAGCCGAAAACCATTCATCGCATTACAGCCAGGGTTTTAAATGATGGAAAAATAGAAATAATTACAACTGAAGAAATAACTTTTGAAATGGTAAAATTTGGAGATTATACAGCTTATGCCAAAAAACAAAATAATAAAAGTTTTATTGTTTTGGAGCAATATGGGGTAGAGACTATAATAGATGAGGGGATAGCAACGTATAATCAAGATCATTTAAATTTGATGGAAGTTAAGTTTTTTGGCGATATAAAATTTTCCAACTCAGGCAAATATTTAATTTATAGGATGAGTGGCTGGGAGTGGTCAAAAAATTATATTTATGACCTTGAAAATACAAAGCAAATTTTTGAATTTGATTCCGGGACTAGCGGATTTTCTAAGGATGAACAAAGTTTCTTTGTTTGCAACAGTTCGGGTATGAGCACTAGCGCGTCAGGCATTATTTTTACTGCGCCTAATTTCAAAAAGAAATTTGAACTATTTAATTCTACAAATAGTAATATAGCAGACGTAGAGTGCAGTTATGACGAAGGCAAGGATGAATTAACTTTCGTTTACGCTAAAGGTTGTGAACAAAGCAATGAGAAGTGCAAAAAAAATGAGATTGTTTATTCGTTTAATGAAGATAAGATGGTAAAAAGTGGAACTTTGAATAATTGATACTGAATAATTTTGAATTTCTAATTTTGAATTTTAAATCAAATCTTAATTTTTAATTAAGCAATGAAATAAACTTAGATTTAAAAATATTTTATATCATAGTCATATCTAGTCATTAATTAATTCGAAATTGAATCAAAATTCAAAATTAGAAATTCAAAATTGCTCCGCTATGTTAAAAAATCTAATCTATAATTTAAGAGTTAAAAATGCCATTCGTTTTTCAATTAAGACTCATGAAGTTTATCAGAAGCAAAAACGCAAAGGTAAAGACATCGCTTATGTAACGCATCCGCTCACTGTGGGAATAATTTTGGCTATGGCGGGAGCTAGAGAGGAAGTGATAATTGCAGGAATCCTTCATGATACCATTGAGGATAGCATTAAGGAAAAAAAAGTTGATGAAAAAATGATAACGACTAGATTTGGAAAAAAAGTGGCCCAAATTGTAGTGAGCGTGAGTGAGGACAATAAAACGCTAAATTGGGAAGAGAGGAAATCAAAGGCTAGAGAAAACATCAAAAAATTTAAGCATAATTCACTTCTGGTAAAATCGGCAGATGTTATCAGCAATGTAACTGAATTAATTGATGACTTTATCGTGTGTGGCGATGAAGCTTTTAGCCGTTTTGGCGGACCAAAAGAAAGAGTTATTGCTAACTATTTGGAAGTGATGAAAATAATATTGGAAAAATGGCCCCAGAATCCGCTGTCTAAAGATTTGAAAAATTTGTCTATAGAATTTAAAAAAATAGTCTGAATTGATTAAAAATTATACAAAAATCACTAAAAAATCTATAATCAAATGAACATAGTGGAATTAGCTTTAAATAAAGGATAAAACAGCTATTTTTAGAATATATTATCTATAGTTAAGCAATCACTATAGATTTAGCTTTAAATAAAGGATAAATAGGCAATTGACTTATAAATTAATCTATAGTATAATGATTACTATGAAAAGTCCAAATAATCAAGAAAATATTATCGTAAGAACGTTAACTCAGAATGGAGTTTTTGCTATTTCTGATATAGAAAAAGGAAACGTTCTGTCGCGTAGTAGTATAGGCAAGCTGTTGCATAAACTAGTTGATGAAAATATCCTGCATATGACTTCCAAGAGTGGTGTCAGCGTGAAATATAAGCTGGCAGTAAATGAGCAAGCTATTGATTTTATTTTTCAGAATATTGATCAAATAACAATTTTGGAGTTAGCTCAAGCGTGGAATGTAAGCGTAGCTTCCGCAAAAAAATATGTTAAGAAATTTATCGATGCAGGCGTAGTTAATAAGAGAGGCTTACCACCACAAAAAATTATTTATACTTATGCTCATGTAACAAATAATTATATTTTCTCTAAGGAACAAGAATCAATTATCAATAAATATTACGCTTACACGACTCCAGATGGACAATTATTATTAGGATTGCAAGGATTTATTTATTGGGCAGAGAATAAATCTAATAGGAAAGATATTTTGAGGCTAGCTCAGGAGTATGTGGATACGCGAAAAAAATATTATGATGATAAATCAAATATAATGTTGATTGACGCTACAGATAAGTTGACTCACGTTTTTGGCAAAGATGTTTTTGTGGAAAAATTGTTTCATCGGGATTTTGATGCTTTGCCGGTTTTTGGAAAAACATACTTGAGTCAAATGGTACGTATTGCAAAATCTGGGCATACGAATACGACAGTCATGATGTATATCATAGAGAAAATACAGCCAAGTATTGATCATATTATTTCACAATATGATATTGAGTGTATTGGTTTTATTCCGCCTACTGTCGTACGTAGAACACAGCTGATGACTTTTCTAGCAAAAAGACTTAACATTTCTTGCCAAAGCATTTCTATTTCAAAAGTAAAAAATCTTGTACCAGTGCAGCAAAAAAGCTTAAAAAAACCAGAAGATAGAATAATCAATGCAAAAAAAACAATTATTGTTGATAGTGAGTATAAATATAAAAATATTTTACTCATTGATGATGTGACTGGGTCTGGTGCGACACTTAATGAAACTGCCAAAAAAATTATTTCTCAAGGAATCGCTAAAAAAGTATATGCTTTTACTATTACGGGTAGTGCTAAGGCAGGTATTTATGATGTTATCAGTGAGGCGTAGCTATTAATTATAAAATAAAAAATATGGAGTCAATTGAACAAAAATTTGAAACACGTGAAAAAATAAATGAAAAGTTTATTATTGATTTGATAGAGAGTGATCAATGGCGAATGGAAGTGTTGCGAGCGGTAAAAGAACTTAATCTTCCTGATTGGTTGATTGGAGCAGGTTTTGTGAGGAATCCAGTTTTAGATAAATTACATAATTTTAATCAGGCTACACCCATAACGGATATTGATGTGGCTTATTTTGACTTGACTGATTTAAGCGAAGAAAGTGAAATTAAATATCAAAATTTTCTTAAAGAAAAAATTGAAACTGACTGGTCAGTTACTAATCAGGCGCGGATGGAGAAAATAAATAACCAAAATAAAGACTATGTTTCTACTAAAGATGCAATAGCACATTGGCCGGAAACTGCTACTGCCATTGGAGTTACAATGCTCGAAAATGGATCATTAAAAGTTATTGCACCTCATGGATTAGACGATCTGTTTTCTCTTAAACTTCGTATGACGCCAGATTTTGGCGATGGGCGAGATGCTTTCTTGGCTCGTATTTCAAAGAAACAATGGCTTTCCAAATGGCCCAAGTTGAAGATTGTTTAATGGAAAATATTTACTAAAATATAACTATTTATGCTATAATATCAACATAATTTAAAAATAAATCTTATGATGAAAAAAACAA
>DOKP01000005.1 GCA_003510795.1 Candidatus Moraniibacteriota bacterium
CGTGGCAATCCAGGAATATACTTAATAAAGAGTTCTATTTTTCTGGGCTCCTGCCCGCCAGTGCCAGGCTATGGCAGGCGGGGCCACGCAGTTTGAGAGTACTCAAATTACTCGCAAAGACGATGGAGAAAGGTTGCTTTGGAAAAATTTAAATAGCTAGCTTTTATTATTGAGAAACAACCCAAACCTTAGAAGCTTGTTTTTTTTGGTCATTTAGGAATACTCTTAATTTTAAATTTGGATATTCGCTTATAATTTTATCAGCTATCCATTGTTGTTTGCCTGTTAATATAAAGACTGAATTGTTTGTTATTGCGGTGCTTCCTAAGAACCCATCCAATTCATCTTGGTGTTTATAAATTATATCAGAGTTGTAATAATTAAACATTCGAATGGGGATTCTTTGCATATTTTCAGCAATGATTATTACAGGAGTGCCTGCGGGAAGAGTTTTTATATAATCAGAGTAGTCAATGAGATTAGCCTCAAATGATTCAGCTTGTTTGGGGCTATTGGCCCAGAAATAATGATATTTAACTGTTTCACTTAGAGCAATGATGGGCAGAGAAATAAAGATAAAAGAAATTATGATTATTTTGAAACCATGTCCGTAATGTTTCATTTTTCCAAGAAGCCAAAGAAAAGGAATAGTGGCGATGATAAAAGTAACGGGAATAGTGCCGATTGATCTAAGAGCGTGAGGAAGTCCTTCGGCTGTCATAAACTCCGGAGCCAACATAGCAAAAAACCAAGCTAAGATAAAAGTATAAACATAAAACTTTCTATCTCTAATTTTATGTTTAAATCTTAGGAAAAAAAGATGGAACCATTTAAAAATTAAATAAATTAAACCGCCTAAAAAAGTAAAACCTAAAATAGGATTAAGAATCGGATAGGGCGGATAATTATGACGCCAGTTTTGGTCGCCCCAAAAATTGTACTTCACTAAACTTAAAAATAAACTGCGACTCAGTTCTTTGATAGGATGACCCTGATTTACTTCGGGAGACAAGACAGAGATACTTCCTGAACGAGAAGTTAAAAATTCAGGATGAACGTAAAATGTATAAAACATGGGAGCCATTGTGATAAAAGCAAAGATTATAAAGATTGCGCTGTGCTTCCAATAATCACGCCAAAAATGTTTTTTGGTGATCCAAAGGGCGATAAAAGCAAGGGCCAGTATAGCGGGAGTGATTCGAAAAGCTATGTAGGTATGCAGGCCGAGGCCAAAAATAAGTCCAGATATCGCAAAACAGAAGTAAGATTTAAAGGCAGAGCTTTTAAAAAAGTTTTTAGTTTTATTTTTGGTACTATGGATAACTTTGTTATAGCGAATTCCGCAAAATAAATAATAAAAAGAAAAAGATAAAACGGTAGGAAGGATATTGGCGCGGAAAGAAATGCGGGAAAAATTGATAGCCCAAAAAGAAAAAGCTACGAAAAAAGCTGCCAAGAGTCCAGCTCTTTGGCTACGAAAAAGTTCTTTGGTTAAAAGATATGTGCCCAAGACAGTGAGCGTTCCAAAAATTATGGAAGGAAATTTGAGTCCTAAAGCAGTAACACCAAAAAGTTGAAAAGAAAAAGCGATTAAATTCATCATTAAACCCTCGCGGCCATTGTTGGCGGGATAAAACCATTGGTAATTCCCAGTAGTAGTCGCGTCCAAGGCATCGATGCCATTTACGGCTTCATCAGGGTAAATTCCACTCGGTGCATTGTCTATATTATAGATGCGCAATGCGAAAGCACAGACAACGATTAAAAGTAGCAGGACTAAATTAAGGATTCTTTGGTTTTTAAATTTCATTTTATTTTTGTTAATTTATTTATTGTAGTTATCTACTTCTTCTCCAAGTGTAATTTCTATTTGCCGTCTTTGCGAGTAAATTCTGTACTCAGAATTTGCGTGGCAATCTAAGAATAGTTCAATATCCTGGATTGCTTCGGGAGTACCCTCGCAAAGACACTCTTGCGTAAGCGGAGCTAACTGGAATTTAAAATATATTTATTATAAATATATCATAACAGTTTTTGTGAAAATAATAAAGTTGTGGTATAATTTAATAGTATAAAATAACTTTTATTTTTTTGGTATGGATATAAAAATGGATTCTCTTTCTCTTGGGGGTTCTCCTTCTGCTGAAGATAATATTAATGGTGCAAAAAAAGATAATGGAAGCAGGACGGAAAAATTAAAATCAAAAGCAGAAGATATTGAGACATTGAAAACTCAAATTGAATTTGAAATGGGAGACCTGCATAAGTTATTTAAAGAGCTTAAGGAAAAGCTTAAATCTTCAACTTTGATTGATCATCTTATGATTGATGATTTTGAATCTGCTATTGAACGCGCTGAAAAGAGGAAGGATAACAAAGCAAAATTGACCAAGATAAAAGAAATTCAAGGGAAGCTAGAAGAAATAATCAATGGAGAAAAAAATAAAGAAAGTTTCAATGGTTTGATTTTAGCCACAAATAAATGTCTGGAAGATCTCAAAAATAAATATAGGCAATATATTCTAGACAATAAATTAGGCGATTTTGAGAGAGAGCAATTTAACCAGATTGTTTTAGAATATAAAGAGAGAATTCAGGGAGCTGTAGCCGAAAACAATAAGAAAGAATTGGAGGAGATAGGATTTGATCTTAGGGCAACTCTTGAGGGTGATATTGAAATAGAAGATGAAGAAGCGGAGAAATCTTTGGAAATATTAAAAAAAGAAATTGAGCTAGAGGAAGAGAAAACTAATAAGGCTATAGACGAAATAGAAAAAATAATCAAAAAAGCAAATATTAGAGGAGAGGTAGCAGTTTTTACCCATAGCGAGATGGGCGCTTTGACATTTAACAAGGAAGATATAGAAAATTTCAGAAAAACAACAGCTGATATGGCAAGCGAAGATGGAAGTCTTCATGAAATGATATCGCGCAGAAGAGAAATGGAAGGTTTTGTTGAAAAATATAAAAAACAAAGTGGAGAAAAAGAAATAGATTCTGTTAATCCCGTCGATGATGAAGAAATAAAAGTCGTAGACGAGATATTCATAGATGAAGATGGGGATGCTAATGAGGAATTAACCGCAACGGTAGCTGAAAAAGAAGTGCCTCCTATTATTAAAAAGGCCATTAAGGATAAAAATTTTGCCTATGATTCAATGGAGTATGAAATAAATAAAGAATTAAAAAAGGTGAGTATCGAGTCTGAGCAAACAATAGCTAAGGAAATTGAGAAATCTAAAAAAGATTTAGTTGTTGCTTTTGATAAGCTTAGAGATAACTTTGCTGAATTTCGAAAAAATATTGCTGATTCCGAAGAAGATAAATCTTTTCTGGGTAAATTAGAAAGAATAATTAACGACTATGCTAAAAAAATTCATAAATTCGATGTAATTGAAAAATGTGACGTTGAGACCCTTAAGGAAATTAGTCTATTGCACAACGAGATGCAAGGATGGGCGGATAAAAATTGGGTTAAATTGTATGAAAGAAAAATGGGAGTGGGTGTTTTTGAAGAAGTAGCTGGAAAAGATGTTTTGCAAGATTTAGACCATACTGATTTGCATGGAAGTGAAATTCCTACAGCTAAAAGTGCCGAAGAGATTGAGCGAGACAATAAAATACGTGCCTTAGAAAAAGAATATGGAAATACCGGCACAATTTATTCTAGAGATGATAAAAAAACAGGATTTCCTATAGATAGTTTTGAAATAGTCGGCTATGAACTTGGTGAGAAAGATGTTGATACTTTCGTTGTGGTTAAAAAATTAGTTGACGATGAAGAAATAGAAACAAAAATTGATTTAAAAAGATTTAAAAAAGATAATAGATACGTAAAAGTTGCAGAAGATGTTAATGAGGATGACGCGGGAGAAGGAGCTATCGAAACTGAAGAAGAAATTCTTTCAGCTAAAGAAATAAGTGAATTGGTAGCTTTAGTGAAAGAAATAAAAGAAGAGAAGGGAGATTTAGATATGGATAAGGTTGAGCTTAGCGATAAGTTTAAAGATTTTGTGCTGGCCCATATAGACGAGAAAGAATTTAATAAAGGGCTGCTTAACGCCGTTCATTTATTATATGATAGATTTACAGAAGTAAATGAAAAGTTCAGGCGAATGAATATAGATGGTAAAGCAGATCAGGAATTATTAGATGAAATAAAAAAAATAGATAGTGAAATGGTTGCTCTTTGGGAGTCTGATTGGGAAGAAGAATTAAAAAAATTTAAGTTGGAAAAAGAAAATCTGGAGTTTAATGAAATTCAGAAAGATAAAATAAAAATTATAACGGAATTATTTGAGAAAAAGAAATTTATAGAAAATCTCTTGGGCGAAGCTGAATGGCGTGGCTATAGGGAAATGGATAAAGAAACTGCAATTGAATTGATTGTTAAAGCTAATTTGAGATTAGTTATGGGAAAAATGAAAAAAGTTTTTGATAATGATGAAATTAGTGAAAAAGCTATAAATAAAATTTTCGATAGTTTAAATAAAAAATAAAATGAGTGAGAAAAAAGATCCGTTTAAATCGGGAGCAGAAATGGGCGCTGACATAATGGCAGAACTCGATGCTCTTGAAAATTCAAATAAAGACACCCAAACATGGGATGAGTTAAGGGCGGAAATTGATAGAAAATTTGATGATGAAATAAAATCTTTAGAGGGGGAAGAACAGAGTGTTAAAAATCCAGCAGAAGGCTTGCCTTTTACCAATAAAATAAAGAAAATTAAAAAATTAAAAAAAGATCTTTTTGAGATTTTTGATAATCCTGAGTTTAGTGTTTACAGAAGTAAAAAAAGTAATGCCAAAAGACTTAATGAATATGCGAGAATTATCACAGAACAAGCTATCAATAATAATGATGGCATAGGCGAGTTTGAGCCAATAAATGATCTTTTAAAGGTGGCCAAAAATCCCAAAACTCCGTCTAAAACTATAATTAAAATTTTAAATACCATAAAAGTAAACAAAGAAGCAGAGGCAACTAAATTAAAAGAAGAGGAAGAGAGAATCAAAGCTGATGAGGAAGTAAAAGCCAAAGAAGCCGAGCGTAAAGCAAAAGAGGCAGAGGAAGCCAGACTTAAAAAGGAAGAAGAGGAAAAAATTAAGGCAGCAGAGGCGGCTGAATTTAAAAAGGCCCAAGAAGAAAAACTTAAAGCTGAAGAAGCTGCTAAGCGCAAAAAAGCAGAAGCGGATAGAGTTAAGGCAGAGGCGGCTGCTAAGGCCAAGAAGACAGCGGAAGCAAAGAAAGCTAAGAAAGCTAAAGCTGCAAATAAAAAACCAAAAAGCAAAGAAGAAAAAGAACTAGACTATGCAGAAAAGGAAATCAGTCATTTAAAGGCTGAAATTAAAGTAGCAGAAGGCAGGTTGCAGAGCGTTGAGGATGATATTAATGATGAGGATAAGGTTAATGATAAGGATAAGAATAAGAAAAAGAAAACTAAACTGGAAGAGTGGATACATCTACAAAAGGAAAAGCTTGTTAGGCTTGAATCCGAAAGAGATGCGATCAAAGAAAAACATGCCAAAGAAGCCCAAAAAAATTCTGAGACAAATGAAGCTGAGCCCAAGATTGAGCTAACCGAAGCGGAAAAAAATGAGGCAGTAGAGTTTTTTGATAATCATATCTTGCCTTTGTATATGGGAGAAAAGCAAAAGCAAGGCTGGAGTGAATATAATAATAGAGTAGAGGAATTCTTAGAAAGAAAATTTTTTGAAATAGCTGAGGCGCTTGATTATTTTGAGGGATACGATGATTTAAAAATGGCAGAAATTTGGAAATTTGTAGCAAGTGAAATGCAGGCAAAAATTGAAGCTCTCGAAAAAGAATCTCAAGAAACGTCTGCCAATAAAGATAAATATAAAGATAAAGAATTTACCCTGGAAGAAATTTACGCAAGATTACAAGCGGCTGGAGCAGATGATCAAGATATCAATTATTTCTTTAGCTTGCATAAAAAAGACAGGCTTGATTTTCTAATGTCTGACGATGAAGAATTAAAACTAAGAATTGAAAAATTAAAAGAAATCAGGAAAGCAGACGAAGGAAAAAGATCTGAAGCAGAAAATTCAGAAGCAACTGAAAAATTAAAACGTTTTGGAGAATATATGAAAGATATGCGAAATATATATCTTCAAAAAGAATACGAATTCAACAAAACAACTTCCAAAATGAAGAGATTTTTCAGAGTGGAAAATGTTGATATGGGAAATGCTCAGGAGGAATTAGACGATGCAAAAAAAGATTATCGAGAAGCGGTAGAAAATTATATTAAACTAATTGTCCAAACTGAAGGAGCTACGGACGCGGAAGAATCGGAAATTATGTTGAATTATTTTAATGTTCAGGAAGCTTTAAATTTGCAAGAAGAAAAAATACAAATAAAACACAGCAATGATCCTGAGTTGCTTCAACTAACAGAAAATGTTTTAGGCAAAGGGTTGAAAGGATATTTGAAAGGTTACAAAACTGTAACTACTTATTTATCGAAGAAGAGCAGTGAATTTGTGGCTCAAAAAACAGATTCAAAATTAGCAAAACTGGCTGGAGGGTTTGTTGGAGGTATGGCTTTTTCTGTGGGACTTTCCAATGCCTTTAAAACTACGGGCGCACCCTATTGGGCAACTAAAGCAATATTGCTGGCTGCTTCTACTGCAGCAATGACGATGGAAAATAAGGAAAAAATGGATAAAGAATTAGAACAAAATGAAATTGATAAGATAGCGGAAAGAAAATTAAAGGCCCTGGAAGAAATTAATCTCAATCTCCAAGCTGACCTAAATGAAGCTATGAAAAAAGTTTTCGTTTCCGTGGTTAATGAATCTTTGGATTATCAAGAAGGCAAAGAGGAAAGAAACAGAAAAATGTGGCTGGAGGCTTTTGGCAAAGCGGCTAAGCATAATTTAAAGTGGTTTTTAATAGGACTTGGAACCGCAGAGGTATGCAGGAGTCTTTATGAGTGTTTCGCTAGTCCGGAAAGTAATCTTGATAATCAACCTAATGTTAATGAAGAAAAAGTTTTGCCAAGCAAAGAAGAAACTGTAATTCCGCCAGTTGGGAATGTTGGAGGCTCAGCTGTTCATCCGCAAACCAATTTTCCTCATCCAGTTGTGACAGCTGACTATGAAATGCCTAGCAATGTTAATGATCCAATTCTTGAAAATGAAGCTGAAATAAGAGAAACATTAGAAAAAATGAAAAATCCAAATCATTTTAGCAGTCCTGAAGCTCATCATGAAGCCAGTCAGTCAGCTAGAGAAATTAACAATGCTGAAACTGTCGCTGGCAACAAAGGCACAATTACTTTTGATAGAGATGATACACAAGTAGAATCTTCAATAAGTGCGGGTGAATATGCGGGAATTAAATTGAACGAATCGGGACAGGGGCCGATTGAAGTTATCGAAGGGAAAGGTATCAAAGATACTGTGGCGGCTTTATTGGCAAAAAATTATGAAAATTTAACCCAAGGGAAGATGGGATGGAACCCGGATAAATATGCCAGCGTAGAAGAATGGGCCGATAGAAGAGCGGTGGGAATTGTGGCGGAATTAAAAGCAGATCATCCTGATTATAATTATGACAAAGTTTCATTGGACTCACAAATTACTCTTGATATGCATAATCCCGCCGATATAAAGATTGTGGATTTTGTAGATGGTCAAGATTTAGAGAGTGGCGCGGGTAATGCAAGTGAAATGCAAACTGAAAGCACCGAAGCAGCTGTAAGCGAATCCCAGGAAATTGAAGATAAAATTGAAGATAAAGTGAAAACTGCAACTAAACCTGAAATTAAAGCCGAAGAAATTGCTAACACAGAAAAAATGAGTCAGAACGTGGCGGATGTGCGAAAAGAAATTATAGCAGAAGAAACAATTGATCAAGAAACTATCCAAGACATCCGAGAAAATACAGCCAAGATAGAAACACAAGCGGCCAATCGTATCGGAATAGATCCAAAGCATTATGCCGAAATAAATCATATGTCCACAGCTGAATTTATTGCTGAAGCAAAAAGAGCGGACAATATTGTTCATGGTGGAGGAGAAGATTCTATGGACGTGAACAGAAGCAGTGAGCTACCAGTGGGTAATGTTTTTGGAGATGATGAAATGGCCAATACCAGATTAGGAAGAGTTTTGGATTATCTTATGAAAGATGGAAAAATAGAAAATCCGAGCCAAAGCATCGCGGAAACTTTAAGAAATGTGAAAGAGGCAGATTTAATGGGCGCAATTAGAACTTATGAGGGAATTTTTGGAGATATTTCCGATAGCGGTTCAGCTATGGAATTGAACGAAGATGAGATGTATGCTGAGTACATGAGCTCTCTTATTAAGGCTGAACTTAATGATATGCTAGGTAGTAGCGCAGGAGAGGGAAAAATTATGCGAGAGCTAGCCGGCTTGAGGGGCATTCCTATGGAGGATTTATCTGATAAAGAATTATTGATGGCTTTCAAAGAAGCGACCAAAAATAGTATAGGCACTGTAGAATATGGAAACAATGAAACTGTTGGAAAATATATCCTGAAAACCATCAGGTTGGCATATGAGACGGGAGAGATAGATAAATTGAGAGAAAATATTTCTAAAATAAATATCTCTAATATGCAAGGGGCTGTATAAAAATTAAAATTAAAAATATGAACCAAAAAAACCAAGACAAAATCAAGGAGGATATCATGCAATATCTGGGATTGAATAAACTTTCTCAAGATAAACAAGATGAAATTTTGGCGAAAATTGGAGAAATTATCTTAAAAAAAATATTTATTGAAACGGTAGATAAGTTAGGGGAGACAGATAGGGTGGAATTTGAAAAAATGCTTAAAGAAGGAACGGATGCAGATAGCATAGAAAAATTTCTCAATACAAAAATTGAAAATTATGATATGATAATAAGTAGAATAGTCGAGGAAGTTAAAAATGATATAAAAAATAGCTAATATTATATGACTTACGCTTCTGATTTGAATTTGCAGACATATATACTTTAAATCAATTTTTAGTATTTAACTATTTATTACAAACCTTTCACCAATATTCCGTCCCCTCTATTTATCTAAGGAGTCCTCATAAATGGTTCACGGCCTGTAATAAATAGTTAAATTAATATAAAAGTGTAAAACACGTAAGTCCTAAATTAATCCAAGTCCAGTTAAATAGTGCGGATTACCGCAATTTAACGGGACGAGAAAAATATGCCTGATGAAAAAGTGATAAATCCTAATTTGGAGTCAATTGATGATAAAGATTCTGATTTAGCCCAGAAATTTGGACATGTTGAGGGGGCTAAGCTGGAATTGGATAAAAAAGAATCTATTGTTTTTGATTTAGAGAAAGAAGGTCAAAAAGAAATATCCGAAGTGGAAAAAGACTCAGCTTATAGCAAAATTGTTTCCAAAGTTTCCCAGCAAGCCAGCGATGTGACGGGCAGTGATGTTAAAAACGATGCTCAAGCAGTTTCCGAAAAGATGGACGCTGAGAGTCAAATCCAGCATTTGGTGGACTTGGCTACAGCCAAGGGAGTAGTGCATGCCATTAAAGTAGCCAAGCATCTGGATGATAACTATGTATTGGATATACTGCATGACAAAATGATTTCAGAAGAATTACATAAAGTTTTAGTAGAAAAAAATTTTATTTCTCCAGAATAGGTCTGGGAATTTAGTGAAAACGTATAGGTTGTAAAAAATAAAGAATAAAAAGGAAAAATAAAAATGTTGGATTTTAATTTAATTTTAGTGTTTTTAATGATTTCGTTAAGCGCCATTGCCGCTTGCAGCGGACTTTTTTTGGTGGTGCGCAGTTTTTTTCGTTTTCGCATCCAAATAAATCATTCCATGAACATGGATTTGGAAGTGGTGCGGGTAGTCAAGATAAACAAGAAAGAAAGTGGCACAGGGACAGGCGGACAGATGGGAGAGGCTTGGAAAGAGGAAATTGGAGCAATGGAACAATTGCTGACGACTTTGTCTAAAATTAAAATAAGCCAATCTTTTTTTGTAAATTTATTTTACGATACGCCCTGTGTTTCTTTTGAGATAGCCAATCCATCAAGTAGCGAAGAAATATCTTTTTATGTGGCTATTTCGAAAAAATTCAGAGAAACTATCGAAAAACAAATTCATAGCTATTTCCCCAATGCTTCTATCGAAAAAATTTCCGATTACACTATTTTTTCTCCAGGGAGTTTTACTTCTTCGGCGGTGCTGGAATTAAAAAATAAATATGCCCTGCCAATCAAAACTTATGCCAGTATGAATAGCGATCCGCTCAATGAATTATCCAATTCTCTCAGTAAATTTAAAACAGAGGAAGAGGGGGCGGCTATCCAGTTAGTGATTGCTCCTGCCAAGAAAGGCTGGCAGACATTGGGAAAAACAATCGCACATAAAATGCAACAAGGAAAAAGATTGAAAGATGTTCATAGTAATTCTCTATTTTTGAAAGTAGGAAATGACATCGGAAAAGGAGCCGGAGACTTTGTTAATACGATGATTTCAAGCAGTAAATCGAATGCGGGAGAAATGGAGAAAAAGGATGTAATCCATTTGACTCCGGAAGAGCAGGAGCTCATCAAGTCTATTGAGGGCAAATCCAACAAAGCGGGCTTCATGGTCAATATTAGACTTTTAGCCTCGGCTAATTCTCAAGAAAGAGCGGATGAGATCCTATCACAGATAGAAAATTCGTTTTCCCAATTTGAAAATTATGGAATAAATTTTTTTAAAGTCAAAAAAAGAATAAAAAATAAAACAGTTTCTTTCGATTATATTTTTAGAAATTTTAGCGAAGAGAGTGCGGTAATTTTGAATACCGAGGAAATCGCCAGTATTTTTCATTTTCCTATTTCAACCACTGAAACCCCTAAGATTAAATGGTTAAAAGCCGGAGCCGCTCCGCCGCCAATTAGTATTCCTGCGGAAGGAATATTATTGGGTTATAATGATTATCGTGGAGAAAAGACTGATATAAGAATAACAGATAGCGACAGAAGAAGACATCTCTATGCTATTGGACAAACCGGAGTTGGAAAATCAAATTTTCTTCAGGAAATGGCTAAGCAAGATGTGCGCAATGGCAAAGGAATGTGCTTCATTGATCCACATGGTGATGCTATTGAGGATATTTTAACAGCTATTCCCAAAGAGCGCGCTGAGGATGTGATTATTTTTAATCCGGCCGATAGTGAACGGCCGTTGGGGCTTAATATGTTGGAATATGGCAGACCGGAGGAAAAAAGTTTTGTGATCAATGAAATGATTGGTATTTTTGATAAGCTTTATGATCTCAAGCAAACTGGCGGTCCGATGTTTGAACAATATGCCAGAAATGCGATGCTTTTGATTATGGAACATCCAGAATCAGGATCAACTCTAATGGAGATACCTAAAGTTTTGGCAGATGAAGAATTTAGAAAAATGAAATTAGAACATTGCCAAAATCCAGTGGTGCGGGATTTCTGGTTAAAGGAAGCGGAGAAAGCGGGGGGAGAAGCTGCGCTAGCCAATATGGTGCCGTACATTACTTCCAAATTGACGACGTTTATCTCCAATGATTTGATGCGGCCAATTATCGCTCAGCAAAAAAGTGCTTTAGATTTCAGAAAAATAATGGATGAAGGCAAGATATTACTGATTAATCTTTCCAAAGGAAGAATTGGAGAAATTAATAGCCATCTCTTGGGTATGGTGATCGTGGGAAAAATTTTAATGGCTGCGCTTTCTCGGGTAGATATGCCGGAAGATGAAAGAAAAGATTTCTATCTTTATATTGATGAGTTTCAAAATGTTACTACGGATTCAATTTCTCAAATTCTTTCCGAAGCTAGGAAATATAAATTAAATTTGATTATCGCGCATCAGTTTATCGGCCAGTTGAGCGAAGAAATTTCCAAAGCCGTTTTTGGTAATGTGGGGTCATTATGCGCTTTTCGCGTAGGACCGGCGGATGCGGAGTTTCTAGAAAAACAATTTGAGCCGATTTTTGCGGCTAGTGATTTGATTAATGTAAGCAATTATAGTGGATTTGCAAAATTATTAATCAACAATGAAACTACTAAGCCTTTCAACATAAAAACTTATCCGCCTAAAGCTGGCAATAAAGAAATAGCGGGGTATCTCAAAGAAATGTCTCGTTTGAAATATGGGCGGGATGCGAGTATAGTTAATAAGGAGATAATGAATCGGACAAAACTTAGAGTTTAATAATTGTTCACCCCGTTAAATAAGAAACTATCTCTAGTGATATGATAAATTATAAATAACCAACAAATAATCACAAAGCTTCGTTTAGTCGATATTGATTTAACGGGGTAAATAAAAAATATGAAAAAAAGTTTATTGGTACTGACTATTTTAATGGCTGTTTTGTTCTTTAGTCAGAATGCTTTAGGCGTCTATGAGCCATTGGAACCGATTCCAGGAACTTCAGGCGGAACAAGCGCAATTAAAGAATTTCCTGCCTATGTCAACGCAATTTATAAATTTGCCATGTGGTCAGTGGGAATTTCAGCTTTGCTAATGATTTCTATCGGTGGATTTATGTATTTTACTTCAGCTGGAAATACCTCCAAAGCAGAGAGTGGCAAAAAAGTAATTGCGGATGCTCTATATGGATTGATTGCGGTTTTGTTTGCCTGGATAATATTGCATACGATTAATCCGGATTTAGTTAATATTTCAGTGAAGAGTGTCGAAAATTTAAAATAATAAAAGATTATGTTTCAAGTGATTTGTATTGGGTCAACATCCAAAGATATTTTTTTCCCTACTAAAGAAGGGGTGGTTTTTGATACGCCCGAAGATATTACGGCTCAGAAAAAAATAACTTTTGAATTAGGGGCTAAATATCACATAGAGGATAGATTTGAATCAGTGGGAGGTTGTGCAGTCAATGTAGCCTGTGGTTTACAAAGATTGAATATTTCAAGTTCTTGTTATACTGTCTTGGGAAATGACGCGGATGGAGAGTGGATTGAAAATGAACTGAAAAAAGAAAAGGTGGAAACAAATTTGATTAAAAAAGAAAATTGTTTAAGCGGGCTTTCGGCAATAGTGATTGATAAAAACAGTGGAGAAAGAATTATTTTTTCCAACCAAGAAGCTAATGAACGCTTAAATGTAACGATAGCCGAGATATTGTCATTCCCTTGGATTGCGGTGTCTGATCCCAGTGGTGATTGGCGAGATATTTTAAAAAAAGTAGCAGAGACTTCTGCGCAAACAGATGCCAAGATTTCTTTTACTCCACGGGGAAAAAATATCATTGAAGATGCGACGGCTGTTTATGCTTTTGCGGGAAAAACAGAATTATTTTTTGTGAATAAAGATGAGGCAATTGAGATTGTTAATAGAATTAATAGAGAGACAATGGAAGCGGATAAAATTAATGATGAAAAATTTCTCTTGACCGAATTGAAGAAATCAGGCGCCAAAATAGTAATTATTACCGATGGGAATAGGGGAGCTTGGGTATACGATGGATTAGAATTTTTGCATGCAGATGCCATGAAAATAGAAGCAGTTGATTCTACTGGCGCAGGTGATGCTTTTTTTAGCGGCTTTTCAGCTGGTCATATAAAAGGTGAATCGCTAGAAGAATCTTTAAAAATGGGAATAGCTAATAGTAGTAATGTTATTTTATATTACGGTGGCAAGCAAGGATTATTAAATAGTGATGCGATTGAAAAAAAAATAAAGGAAATTAAAATAAAAAAGTTAAACTAGCACATAATTATGGGATTTATTTCAAAAATTTTATCTATTCAAAAAAAATCAGATGTAGTTTTGGCTTTGGATATCGGAACAGAAGTTATTAAAGCACTTGTTTTCCAGGTGGATAGCGCTAATAATAAAGGGATAGTTATTGGAGTAGGAAAGATTCGGCAGGAACTGGGAAATATGCAAAGTGGAGCAGTGTCCGATATTGCCGGAGTGGTAAAAATAGCTAGAGAAGCGATTGATATCGCCAAGGAAAAAGCGGGGGTAAAAAATGTAAAGTACGCCATAGTCGGAATAGCTGGGGAATTAGTTAAGGGAACCACAACTACGGTCCATTATGAGCGTGCTAATGCTGATTTAAAAATTGGTTTGCCCGAATTGAGCAATATTATTCAAAAAGTGCAACAGAAAGCTTATGAAAGAATTGGAGAACAAATTGCTTGGGAAACCGGACAAAGCAATATTGATATAAAATTAATCAACGCGGCAGTTTCAGATGTGCGCATTGATGGTTACAGAATTAACAATCCTCTCGGCTTCCAAGGGCATAATGTTTCCATCAGTGTTTTCAATGCATATGCTCCAACTATTCATTTGGGGGCAATTGAATCTATTGTAAATGAATTGGGAATTGATCTAGTGAGCATTGCTGCGGAGCCTTATGCCGTAGCAAAATTAGTTGATTTTGAAGGAGATTTGAATTTCAACTCTATCTTTATCGATATCGGAGGAGGCACAACTGATATCGCCGTAGTTAGAAATGGCGGCTTGGAAGGAACGAAAATGTTTGCTTTAGGCGGACGAGCTTTTACCAAAAGATTAGCGCAGGAAGTACGCGTGGATTTCGAAAGAGCAGAGAAATTAAAAATAAATTATTCCTTGGGAAAATTAAGCAAGGTAGATACAGAAAAAGTAGAAAGAATTTTCGAAGATGATTGCCGAATATGGTTAAATGGCATAGAATTAGCTTTGGCAGAATTTTCCCAAAGCGATCTTTTGCCAAATAAAATTTTAATGTGCGGAGGGGGGTCAGGATTGCCTGGTATAAAGAAAGCTCTTTTGTCCAAGGAATGGCTGAGCAAACTGGCTTTTGTCAACCCGCCCAAGATATCTTTTTTGCGGCCGCAGGATGCTGCCAATATTATCGATAAAACCGGTGAATTGACGAGTACGCAAGATGTTACTCCGATGGGTCTGGCAGGATTGGTATTGGAACTGTCTCAAGAAGAGAAAGTCTTAGCGGGAATTTTGAAAAGAGCTATGAATAAAGTTGATTATAAATAATTTATAAATATTTTTATGCATCAAATTTTTTATATCGATGTCGATGAAGAAGTAAATTCTATTATCGGTAAAATTAAAAAATCAAATTCCAAATATAATATTTTGGTTATTGCCCAAGGTGCTTTATTGATGCAGAGCGCCGTTAGTTTAAAATTAATAAAAAGAGAAATCGATTCACTTGATAAAAAAGTGATGATGATTATCAGAGATGAAAGAGCGGCGTCTATGGCTGAGAAAATCGGTTTTCCGGTAAAAAAAAGTTTAGAAGATGTCAAGGGTTTGAATACTCAAGCAGTATTAAAAAAAACAGATATTCAAGCAAATAGAGAGCTGAATAGAAAGGAATCTGATAGTTTGGATTTAAGTAATGTAGCAGACAAAAAAAATAGATTGATTAATTTAGGATCGGACAGTTTCATTTCGGCGGGTGCAATAGCGGAAAGAAAAAGAGAGTCAGATGAAATTAAAAATATCAAATTGTCAGAGAAAGAAAGCGTTTTCGACAAATTTCCAGAAGATAATACCGGAAATGATTCATTTTTAGAGCAACAAGAAATCGCTTTCAAAAATCTTTTTACAAAATCCCCAGAGCAAACGATGCCTGAAAATAAGGATGAATTTTCTACAAATAGAATATTGAAATTTCTTTGGATTTTTGCAGTAGTCATTGTAATTTTAATTGCGGGCATAGGCGCTTATTTTTTCTTGCCTAGCGCTGAAGTGAAGGTTTTTCCTTTCAATAAGAATGAAAACTTGAGTCTGAAATTAAATGTAGCAGAAGATTCCGGTAGTTTTGGCGAGCAGAACAGTTTGATTAATTTGAAAACAGAAGTAATTGAAAAAGAGAGTATGCTATCGCTTAATTTTGATGCTAGCGGAGAAAAAGGCGATTCAAATCAAAAAGCTCGAGGGAAAATGACTATTTATAATGAATTTAGCGAGGCAAGCCAGATATTGGTAGTTACTACTCGTTTTTTAAGCAATGACAATAAATTATTTAGGTTGTTGGAAACAGTTACTGTTCCGGGGATGGCGATGAAAGATGGCAAGATGGAGCCGGGAAAAATAGAAGCGGACATTGTAGCTGATGAAGCCGGTGAAGAATTTAATATTAAAGAAGCCACTTTCACAATTCCAGGTTTCAAGGGAAGTTCTAAATATGAAAAATTTTATGCAAAATTGGAGCAAGAGACAAAGGGCGGCGGTAGCAGTGGCAACGGGTTGAAAGTAGTTTCTAAAAGTGATATTGAGAGCGCCAAATTTAAAACAGAAGAGCAATTGAAGACTCAGTTAAGAGAGAATATTAAAAATAGCCTGACGGAAGAAAAATATTTACTGGACAATGCGATGGCTTATGAAGTTGTGGATTTTTCTGTTTTTCCTGAGGAAGGCTCAATTACTGAAAATTTTGAATATCAGGCAAAAATTAAAATCAAAGCACTTGTATTTTCTGCCAAAGAAATGAATGAAAAGATAACTAGTTTCATTAAAGCTAATTCTGATCAAGATAAATTTTCCATGGAATTAATTTCTTTTGAAAATAATTATGGAAATGCTGATATTGATTTTTCTAAGAAAACGATAAAGATGGATGTGAACGTGAATGCAAAATTAAGATCTAAAATTGATGCAGATAAAATTTCAAATAGTTTAGCCGGAAAGAATAGAGATGAACTCAGTGATGTAGTGCGCAATTATCCGGAAATAAGCAAAGTAGAAGCAGTGATTTCACCCAGTTTTCTTTCTAATAGTTTTCCTCGGTATCCTTCTAGGATAAAAGTTACACTTAGCCAAGACTAGTTATTTTAAAAATCAAACTCTTTCAAAAAATCTGTTATTGTGCAATAATAACAGACACTATTTATAAACTAAAATAATGAGCCAAGAAATAGAAGCTATAAAAGCTAAATTAAATATTGTGGATTTAATCGGAGAATATGTGCGCTTGCAAAAAGCAGGCAATAATTGGAAAGCATGTTGTCCATTCCACAATGAAAAAACTCCATCTTTTTCTGTCAGCGAGGATAAGCAGGTTTGGCATTGCTTTGGTTGTGGCAAGGGCGGAGATGCTTTTGGCTTTTTGATGGAGATAGAAGGATTAAGTTTTAGGGAGGCCTTGGAAAACTTAGCTCAAAAAACAGGAGTGGAATTGCCTAAGTATAGCGCAAGAGAAAATATAACTAATTTAGAAAAAAATAAAATAGAAGATATCTTAGAAGAAGCAACTCTGTTTTACGAAAAGCAACTTTGGGAAACCGAAGGCGGAAAAAAAATTCTAGAATATCTCAAAGGACGAGGATTGGAAGAATCGACAGTGCGTGATTTTAGGTTGGGGTATGCTCCTGACGGCTGGAGAAATATCGCGCAATTTTTGGTAGGCAGAAATTATAAAATAGGAGACATTTTAAGGGCGGGATTGGTTATCCATAAAGAGGGGAAAAGCCAAGAAATAGAAAATTTTTATGATCGATTTAGGAATAGAATAATGTTCCCAATTACTAATCCAGTTGGGAAAGTAATCGGATATTCAGCTAGAATTGTTCCTGGAGAAGATGAGTCTCAGGCTAAATATATTAACACTCCTGAAACTGAAGTTTACCATAAGAGCAATGTTTTGTATGGAATAGATAAAGCTAAGATGAGTGCCAAAGAAAAAGATTGGATTCTTCTAGTAGAGGGTCAGATGGATGTTATTGCCACTAATCAGGCTGGTATAAAAAATACTGTTGCGGTTTCGGGCACAGCTCTTACATTGGAACAGTTGAGTATCATTAAGAGGTATACAAAAAATATAAGAATGTTTTTTGATATGGATGAAGCCGGGCAAAAAGCGGCTAAACGTAGCGCCCAGTTAGCTTTCGATAAGGAATTAAATGTCTCTATTGTTTCAATTGATAGCGGAAAAGATGCGGCGGATGCAGTGAAAGAAGATGTGCAAAAATTCATAAAAGCAATCGACGGCTCAGCTGTGGCAATGAATTATTTTATTGAGAAAACTTTGCGCGGGAGAAATAAATCAGATATTGAAGATAAGAAAAAAATAATTGAAGAATTGTCCGGTTTGATTAATAGTTTTTCAAACAAAATTGAGCGGGAGCATTGGACGAGAGAAGTGGCGGAAAGATTGAATATATCGGAAAGTGCTTTACGGGAAGAATTTGGCAAGAGAAATTTTTCTGCCAGTAGCAATAAAGATCACAATTTGAACTATATCAATCCAAGCAATAACAAAAACAGTTATGACAAAATTAAAGATATCCAAATTCAAATAATGGGGACATTTATTAGCGATAATAGCATCTGGAAAGAGGCTACTCGGAAATACAAAGGAGAAATAAGCGAATATTTTAATAATCCAAAGATAGTGGAAATTATTCTGGATAAAGGGAAACTATACGATTTTAATTTTGAAAAGTTATTAGATGGATTGAATAACTTGGAACAAAAGAAATTTTTGCGAGAATTGTATTTCAAAAATTGCGAAAAGAATGAAGAAATCGTATCAGCCAAAGATAGATGGCGGGTAGTTGATCAATATTTCGTAGAGCTAAAACGGGAAGTCATCAGGGGAAAAAGTGCGATTATCATAAATGAAATCAAAGAAGCAGAAAAAAGAGGCGATAAAGAGGAGCTGAAAAGATTGACTAGCAAGTTGATGGATTTGAATAAAATTTAGCAAAATGTTTGCTTGCAGTTGTTTTTATGCTAGAAATAGTATAGAATACAACTGTTGAGGAAGGGCATTTTTGCATTGATATTTTTTGTTTTTTAACTAGCATTACTTTCAAAAAAATGGTTACAATCAAAAAAAGGAACAATAAAAAAATAACTGCCAATAAAAAAGGGATTGCCAAAAAATCTCTCAAGAGAAACGTTGCGCCAAAATCAAAAAATAAAAAGGCGATCAAGAAAAATGTTAAAAAGAATTTTAAAAAGATAGTTAAAAATAAGAATATTGCAAAAAATATTAAGAAAACTGTGAAAAAAGATAAAAAAATAATTAAGAAAAAATTGAAAAAAATAAATAAAAAGATGGTCAAAGCAACGCCGAAAAAATCAGTCAAAAAATCGGCGGGATTAAATAAAGACAAGAAGGCGCTTAAGCCCAAAGAAAAAATAAATAATGTCATAGATGATTTAGTTTCTCGCGGAAAGCAACGGGGCTTTATAACAGAAGATGAGATTATTCATACTTTTCCAGATATGGAAAAGAATATCGAAGAATTAGAAGAGCTTTATAGTAAGCTGGAAACGGGCGGAGTGAGAATAATGAGTTCAGGCGAAGTAATTAAAAACGAAACGGACAAAATTGCGGAAGATTTTGTGGTTGAGAAAAATAAAGCCGGTAAAAAGAAAAAGAAAACCGTGGAAGAATCGGAGCCTAATTATAATGATTCAGTTCAGATGTATTTGCGGGAGATTGGCAAGGTTCCTCTTTTGAAATCTGATGACGAGGTTCGGTTGGCGAAATTAATTGAAAAAGGAGAGATTTCCGCCAAGCAAAAATTAACCGAAGCTAACCTTCGTTTAGTGGTGAGTATCGCCAAAAAATACGTGGGCAGATCTAATAATTTGTCTTTATTAGATTTGATTCAAGAAGGAAATATCGGACTATTTAAAGCAGTAGAGAAATTCGATTATCATAAGGGTTATAAATTTTCCACTTATGCAACGTGGTGGATTCGCCAAGCGATTACTCGAGCCCTAGCTGATCAATCCAGAACGATTCGTATCCCGGTACATATGGTAGAAACTATTAATAAATATACTCAGATAGTGAGACAATTGGTGCAGGAATTGGGTCGAGAGCCTTTGGCAGAGGAAATTGCTGCTGAAATGGATATGGAAGTGGACAAGATTAGACACATTCAAAAAATTTCCCAAGAAACAGTTTCTTTGGAGACTTCTATCGGAGATAGTGATGATGATAGTGTGTTGGGTGATTTTATCGAAGACACAGAAACTATCATGCCAGACCAAACTGCCTCACGAACTTTGCTCAAAAGTCATGTGATTGAAATACTGGAAGAATTGAGCCCAAGAGAACAAAGAATTTTAAAAATTCGTTTTGGTTTGGATGATGGCGTAACTCATACTTTGGAAGAAGTGGGACAAGAGTTTGGAGTAACACGAGAGCGTATCCGACAAATTGAAGCTAAAGCACTGGACAAAATAAGAAATCAAAAAGGTCTCGGAAAATTAAGAGATTATTAAGATTAAAAATAAAATTATGGAACAAATGCCAATAGAAAAAAATAAATTTGAGATTAAAAAAAGTAAAGCGGAGGGTTTTTTGCATACAATAGAAACTCTTAGAAATATGAGTGCTGAAGGCTCTAGGCGTTATGCCGTTTTGAGTTTTTGTGACCTGATTTTAAATGAAGTTGAAAATTCTCAATCTCAGTCTAAAAATGTTAATATTGACATACTTAGAAAAAGAATCGAAGAATTGAGAGAAAAAGGCAAAGACAGTAATTATAATGGTGATGATGAATTGTCAAAAATCATAGAAGATGTAAAATCTTTAGTTAAGTAGCCTTACCAAAAGATGGATTTAAAAATTAAGATTGTTGAGCTCTTGATTTATTATATAGATAATATATAATAGTCTTTGTTGGCTTTGATGCTGTATTTTTCAACATTTAAAGCCAATAATTTTTTTATATTAGATTTCCCCTCTCCCCCTTTGGAGGGGGAGAATTAAAGAGGGGGTGGGTTGTATACTAATTTTTAAAATTTGATTAATAATTTTATTGTTAATCAAACATTGAAAATTTTATTCCGCGATAGCTCAGTGGTAGAGCAGTTGACTGTTAATCAATTGGTCGGGGGTTCGAATCCCTCTCGCGGAGCCACCACAAAAAACTCAAAAAGACTACCTTGGCAGGATAGTCTTTTTTATTTTGAAAATTTATTTGGTGCTTGAGCGTATTATATATTAATTGATGAGTATAGAATTAAAATATAAAAAGAAACCCCCTCCCAACCTCCC
>DOKP01000006.1 GCA_003510795.1 Candidatus Moraniibacteriota bacterium
CATTATCATGTATTTATGACAATCTAAATCATGTAACTCCTCGCTAGCCCTTTTAGAACAAACAAATGTAGGTATGTCTTTGCGATGTTCAAATTATCCCTATGGATGATTTAAACCCGTGGCAATCTAGGAATAATATTGCTTAATTAAGAATTCTATTTTTTTGGACTGCCACGCAATTTGAGAGTACTCAAATTACTCGCAGAGACGGGTAAAAAAAGATATAAGAGAGAGGTCAGTGAGGAGTTACTAAATCATGAAGCATATAGCATGCAACATACAGCATTGGGCACAATTATTAGCCTTTATAATATGCTTAGTCTTTTATATTAAAAACAGAGATATATCTATATCGATAGATTTATCTCTGTTGCCGGACTCTGATTCGGTATTTTTTTTCAGGGATGATTTTTAGATAACATCCGCTTGTATATCTTTGAATACCCCTTGTTTATTCTTATCTTTTCACCATCTAAAGGCAATCGAAAAACTGATTGAGTGCGCTTTTTTTCTGGCTTTTCGATAATCTCCCCCACTACATTTTTTCTACAAAAAGTTTTAAATTCCCACGTATTCAATTTGCCAAGATTCCTTTTTTCTATTAATCCTTTTTGATGAAGAGTAGACAGGGTTGGGGCTATATATTTTAGAAGATTTTTACTCTTAGGCTTTATAAGATGCCATGCTCGCATCTTATTGTATATAAACATTCTAGATGCTAATTTTTTCGGAGGGAGAAGACTTAAAATCAAAAGACATATCTTTTCCCACTGCATTCTTTTATAAAAAATGCGAAGATTTGTAATTTTTTCTTTTATTTCTGTTTCTGAAGCTGGCATATGATTCTCCCATATTGAGAATTTTTTTATTTAACCAAGGAGCTACAATAAAATTAACTATATAACTTTTATCAAAATAGTCAATAAAAAAATAAAACAGGAGCTAAGTCTAAAAACGACTTACTCCTGCGTGATTCCCTTGTGGCCTAAGTTTAGGCGCAGGCGGTTGGTTTCCGATTGACTCTTTTTAACCGAAAAAAATTACGCAATGATAGCTTTTTCCTTTTGGGAGGAAAAAGAATTTTCCTAGCCAACCTTCTTCCATCAGGAGAGAGTTTAAAAGCTGCTTGTATCCATTTCTTTCCAGCCTTTGATTCTTGTTTTTCTGGCCTACCTAGAACTCTTTTTTCGCAAAATTTTTCAAATTTTATTTGCGACAGAGATGTTCTGCCTAAATCTTCCTTTCTAAGATATCCATCCAAAGAAAGACTCTGCAAAGTTTTAGATATTGTTGCTAAGGTGTTTACTTTGTATTTCATCACAGCATCAATTTCTTGATTACATGACGGGTCCCAAAGCCCCCATTTCTGAATTTTATCGTAAATGAAATATTTTGAAACCAATTTATAACATTTAGGTAAAAGCAGAATCAAGAGACATACTCTGCGCCAATGCCGGTCTCTTAGCAATCCTTCAGCTTCTGCCCTCACCAAATCTTCCGTTACTTTTTTAGCCATGACATTATCTCCTAAAATAATCTTTTGCTTTTTTTGAAAAGATGAATACAAAAAATGAACTACGATAAAATTAACTATACAACTTTTACGGGAATAGTCAATGATTTTTTTCATTATTTACATTTTTTATTATTTATGCTAGGTTTTAGATATTAATGTTGCCCAAAATTTCAATAACACAAGAGGAGGATGCGCTATGGGTAGGGTTATTATGCTGGGGGATTTCGCGTTAAAAAGAGAACGAGAAAAAGCTTATCAGGAGCTTGTTGATTTTTTTAAAAATAGCGGACTTCAACAATGCGCTTGGGAGCTCAAGTCAACGCTCCGTAGCAACACATCTGGACTTGTTTTCACAAACTTTCAAGCTGAGAGTATTGTAAAAAAACTCAGCTATAAGTTTAAAATTACTCAAGCTGAATTGGAGCACTTTGCAACAAAGGAAGCTGTCTCTGGATGGGCCAGCGCTCAAGCGAAAGTTATTGTTCTTAGGCGGACTAAGCAAGGCTGTGATGACGAAGAGTTTTTAAACAAATTAACTGCAGCTATCGAAAATGATTTGTTTGAAAACAGCGATGCCCTACGGATGATATGCGATATAATTCGCTATTATCCGCGAGCCAAAGCAGTTATTTGGAAAAGGAAATAAGGAAAATCATGGAATTTATAAATCAATAAAAAGGAGATGCTCTCAGTCAGAAAGCATCTCCGTTTTTTATTTCTCTCCTGCCAATTGTCCACAGGCCCCGCTAATATCAGCGCCGAGACTTTTACGGATAGTAACGGTTACCCCTGCTTTTTTGAGAGTATCTTTGAATTTTTGAGTAATTTCTGGAGAGGATGGATTTAAGCCAAAGCCGATAGAATTATAGCGAATAAGATTTACATGGAGCATTTTATCATTGTTTATTTCTTTTAAAAACTCGGATAACTTTAAAGCATCTTTTCTGGTATCGTTAATTTTATCCATTAAAATGTATTCGATAAATACTCTTCGATTGCTTTTAGCTAAATAATTTCGTAGGGCTTTTTTAAGTTTATTTAAATCATGAAGCTTGTTAATTTTCATAAATTCACTGCGTTTGGCATTGTCGGCAAAGTGCAATGAAATAGCCAGATTTGCTTGTGGAAAAGTGTTGGCGAAATCTCCTATTTTATCCGCTATCCCAGCCGTTGAGACTGCTATACTACGATTTCTAAAACCAAATAATTTAGGGTCGGTGAGTTCCAGGATGCTTTCTTGGACATTTTCCCAATTTAAAAACGGCTCCCCCATTCCCATATAAACAATGTTTTCAAATTTTAAGTTTTCATTTGTTGTTTTTAAATTAGTTCTGATATATTGACGCCAAAATAAAACCTGGCTGGTAATTTCATCCACCGTCAAATCTCTTTTAAACCCACCTTTCCCAGTGGCGCAAAAAAGACAGCCCAAAGCACATCCGGCTTGCGAAGAAATACAAGCCGACCAGACATCGGGCTTGGGTGAAATTAAGACAGTTTCAATTAGATTTCCATCTCCAAGGGTGAGCAAGGCTTTGATAGCACGATTATCTTTAGAAACTAAAATCGTTTTAATTTTAAAAGGTAATATTTCTATTTCTTTATCTAAAACAGTTCTTAATTCCAAGGGCAAATTGGAGATATTCAAAAAAGAATTTTGAGCATCGACAAAGATCGCTTTTTGAATTTGGCTCAAGCGATATTTAGGGATGTTATTTTCTAAAATTAATTTTTCTAATTTTTTATTATTCATGATCTTGTCCCGTTAAATTGCAGTAATCTGCACTATTTAACTGGGATATTTCTTTATGGAAAAAGCTCTCAATGCAAGACGAGCGTGTGAGTCCCTTGAAAAAAGTATCGGAAAAAATAAATTTTTTCCCTGAACTCCAGGTGGGTCTCAATTTTTCACTCATCTATTCTGAAAGCTTTTTCAATTTCATTATAGCTCAAATTGATATTCTTGGCTAATGCTAAATCATATTAACACGTTAGCATTTTAACATGTTAACAAATTAAAATTTTAAATCATTGGAAATTAGAAATTGTAAATTGAAAATTTATTTAAAAACTGTTATACTTATATAAAATCAATAAACTTTTAAATTTCTTTATTCTTATGCGTATTTCATATTCTGGTCTAAATACTTATCAAATTTGTCCGCTTAAATACAAATTTCAATATATTGATAAAATTAGAACTCCCAAATCCAAAGAGGCGGTTTTTGGAACATTAATTCACTCCACTTTAAATTTCGTGCATACTCCGGGCATATTATCTCCTTCTATGGAGCAAGCGCTGGATCATTTTTCTAAAAATTGGAATAGTGATGTGTTTGAAAATGAGCTAGAAGAACGGGCCGCTTTTTCTCAAGGAGTAGAAATTATTCGACGTTATTATAATGACAATGATATAACTAAGGTTAATATTGTGGCCCTAGAGAGTCCTTTTCAAATAAAGTTAGGCGAGCACACCGTCAATGGAATTATCGACCGTATTGATCGCACCCAAGATGGTTATGAAATTGTAGATTATAAAACAGCCAAAAAAATGCCTTCTCAGGATAAAGTCGATCACGATGTACAGCTCACTATTTATCTCCAAGCTTTTTTGGATAGATATCCGGAAGAAAGAAAAAATCTAGATAAATTAAAAGTTAGTTTATATTTTGTAAAACATGGCGCCAAGCTGACCTCGACGCGCACTGAGGAAGATTTAAAAAATATTGAAAATAAATTTTTGGAAGTAATTGAAAAAATCGGCGAGAGCGAATTTCAACCAGTCATCAACCCGCTCTGTGATTGGTGTGATTTCCAAAATCGTTGTCCGATGTGGCGACATAAGTTCAAAGAAGCGCGAAAAATTGATACTGAAGAAGTAAATAATGCTATTTCGGAATATATACTTGCCAAAGATGAAGCCAAGCATATTCGCACCAAAATTGCTCAACTCCAAGGCGTAGTGGCTAAATATATGGACCAGGAGGGCGTGGAAAGAGTTTTTTCTGAGCAGGGCATCGTGGCGCGCACCTTAAGACAAACTTACAAGTACGATGATAAAAAAATAAAAGAAATTCTTGAGCCACTTGGTAAATGGGATGAGGTTAATAAAGTTAGCGCCACGGCGTTAAAAAATGTACTAGCTGTGCTACCGCTTGAAACTAAAAATCAACTTGAAGAAGCTAAAACACTTGACAAAGAATCAATAGGGTTTAGTATTAAAAAGCAATAAAATTGGGATTTTTTGCTATATGTTCTATGCTACATGATGACGCTTCCTTCAAAGTCTTTCCCTTCAATGTAATTTTTCATATTTTCCAAATTTTCTCCGCCAATAATGGCTACTTCCAAATTATTTTCTTGAGCCAGTTTTGAAGCAATTGGATCAAAAGGTGCGCTCATCCCTGGATCCCATTTATCCCCCACTATCTTTCTGAATTCTCCCCAAGAAATTTTTTCTATTTTTTTAGCGTCTGCAAATTTATTAGGATCCTTATCACAAAGATATTTGATATTAGAAAGATTAATTAATTTTTTGGCCTTAAATCTCTCGGCTAAAATTGTAGCCACATAATCAGTCGACCAGCCAGGTCGCCAACCAGCGGCCACCATTATTTTTTCCCCGTTGGCAAAATGCGCATTTAGATCCTCTTTGGTGCGAGGGTTTTTGTTTATGCGCGGATGAGCATGCTCTTTGAAAACTGTTTTGATAAAATGAGCATTCATTCGAGTAGCATGCAAGCCTAGCCAATCTTTTTCTTCATCATCGACACAACCCATCTCTTCAGCTGCTTGGATGTAAGTTCTAGCAATTTTTCCTCCTCCAGTAATAATTACAAAACGATAGCCTAGGGCAATTTCTTCTTCGATGACTTTTTTAAATTTAGTAATAAAATCGGTATTTATTTCTTCTGGAAATATTAACGACCCGCCCAAGGAAACTATTACAATTTCTTCGTTCATAATATGTGTTATACCGAATCAAATAAATCTATTCTACAGCATTTGTCATCTTGAGCGGAGTTGAGCTCAGCAGAGCGAAATGAAGTCGAAAGATCTGGGTTCAGATTCCTCGATTTCGTTCATCCTCCTTGGGGTCGG
>DOKP01000081.1:0-11074 GCA_003510795.1 Candidatus Moraniibacteriota bacterium
AAACCCCCTCTCAATCTCCCCCTTGATTACAAGATGGAGAGGCAAGAGATTAAACAATAAATCATCTAACTTTTAAAAAATATGCAATTAGTCATCGTCGAATCTCCATCCAAATCAAAAACAATCAAAAAATATCTCGGTAGCGGTTATGAAGTCAAATCTTCAGTGGGACACATTCGCGATTTGCCCAAAAGCAATAAAAAAGCCATTGAAATTGAAAATAATTTCTTGCCCCATTATGAGATTCTGGAAGGAAAAGAAAGCATAATTGCTGATTTAAAAAAAAGCGCTAAAAAAGCAACAGAAGTGCTCTTGGCGACTGACCCTGATCGCGAAGGAGAAGCTATTGCTTGGCATCTGGCTGAAACGTTGGGATTAAAAAAGGCTAAGAGAATTGTTTTTAATGAAATTACTGAGCAAGCGGTCACTGAGGCTATTAAACACCCACGTCCTATTGATTTGAATCTAAAAAATGCCCAAGAAGCCCGCCGCGTGCTAGACAGGCTTTTTGGCTATGATTTAAGCGGTTTGATTTGGAAAAAAGTTCGCTATGGGCTAAGCGCCGGCCGAGTCCAATCCCCCGCCCTGCGAATATTGGTGGAAAGAGAAAAAGAAATACAAGCTTTCATCGCTGAAAAATATTGGAATATCACTTCCCAAGTATCTGCCAAAAATAAAAATCAATTTGAATTAGTTTGCTCTGAAGAACCGCGCGATAAAAAAGAAGTTGACGCCATTTTGAAAGCTGGAGAGAAAGGAGACTGGGTAGTTTCTAAAATTTCTGAAAAAGAAATCCACCGCGCGCCCTACCCTCCATTTATCACTTCCACTTTGCAACAAGCGGCTAGCTCCAGACTAGGGATGGCGCCGTCCAAAACAATGTTTCTCGCCCAGAGACTTTATGAAGCTGGTCTCATAACTTATATGAGAACTGACAGCACTATCCTAAGTAGCTTAGCTCAAAAACAAATCGCCCAAATAATCACCAAAAAATTTGGCGCTGATAAGCTCAAGCCTCGCGTTTTCAAAACCAAAAGCAAAGTCGCCCAAGAAGCGCATGAAGCCATCCGCCCTACTGATTTTAATAAACTTTCCGCCGGAGACAATCCTGAGCAAACTAAATTATACAATTTGATTTGGATGCGCGCCGTGGCTTCGCAAATGGAAGAAGCTCTTCTTTTGAGTATGAAATTAATTGTGGCTGTAGGAGAAAATAAAAAAATTCCAGTTTTTATCACTAAAGGTTCACGCGTACTTTCTCAAGGATGGTACGCCGCCGACACTCACGCTATCAAAGAAGACGTGGAATTGCCCGAAGTATCCGTAGGGGAAACACTAAAATTCATCCGCATTGAATCCAAAGAAAAAGAAACTCTTCCTCCGCCTCGCTATACCGAAGCCGGACTTATTAAAGAATTAGAAAAAAGAGGCATCGGCCGCCCTTCAACTTACGCTTCTATAATAAAAACTCTCAAAGACAGACAGTACGCAGACAGAGAAGGCCGCACTTTGAAACCCACTGACACTGGAGAAATAGTAAGTGATTTTTTAAACAATCATTTTAATCACTATATTAGTGATTCATTTACAGCCCAAATGGAGGATGATTTGGATGAAATTGCCAACGGAAAAAAAGAATACGTTAAAATTTTAAAATCTTTTTACGGACCTTTTACGAAAGATATCAAATCCAAAGAAAATATTGAAAAAGTTACTAATTTAGGCAAAGCTGACGAAAAGTTTAAATGTCCTCTTTGCAAAAGTCCGATGATTATCAAACTGGGCAAAAATGGAAAATTTTTAAGTTGCGAAAAATTTCCAGATTGTACTGGCGGGCGAACTATTGATGGGAAAATCCTTGAAGGACCCAAAGAAACAGGAGAAAAATGTCCGGAGTGCGAAACAGGAAAGTTGGTAACTCGAGAAGGAAAATTTGGAAAATTTATTTCTTGCGATCAATTTCCTAAATGCAAATATATCAAAGAAGATCCGAATGAAGTTGCCAAGAAAAAAACTGGCGTAAAATGCCCCAAATGTAAAGGCGGAGAAATGCTAGAAAGAAGAGGACGCTTTGGAATTTTTTATGCTTGCTCTAATTACCCTAGTTGCCGCCATGCTATCAAATCCAAGCCGACTGGAAAAATCTGCGGCTATCCTCGAGTAGAAAAACCCAATGGCAAATGTGACGAGCTGATGATGGAAGGCACTAAAACCATTCCCGAAAGATGTTCGGATAAAACTTGCCCCAACCACCGACCGGACAAATTAGCAAAGT
The DNA here is from genome assembly GCA_003510795.1 of Candidatus Moraniibacteriota bacterium. Taxonomy (GTDB): domain Bacteria; phylum Patescibacteriota; class Minisyncoccia; order Moranbacterales; family UBA9337; genus UBA9337. The sequence goes on from DOKP01000081.1 coordinate 2,276, forward strand.
AGCTTTTAGTTTATAGGTTTTAGCTTATACGCTTTATAATATTAAAAACCATCTTATTTAATATAGATGGTTTTTTAAATTTAAACACGCGCCCTATAACCCACAAACTAAAACCTAAGAGCTAGTTCCTTGCTTATTGCCTCTAAATTATTTATACTAAAAACAAGATATAAGATATTTTTATGATATTACTAAAACCAGAATTAAAAAATTTACTTAAACAAGTCAAGACTCCTCTTACTCCGCAAAGAAGAGAGCTTATTATTAAGGCTTTTGAATTTGCCGAAAAATCTCATCAGGGACAAAAAAGAAAATCCGGAGAGGATTATTTTAAACATTGCATCGCTACCGCCAACATCTTGGCTTCTATCGGAATGGGATCCAAAACTATTGCCGCCGGACTATTACACGACGTTCCCGAAGACACTCCTATCACCCTAACAGAAATCAAAAAAGAATTTGGTGAAGATATTCATAATTTAGTAGAAGGTATAACCAAACTGGGGAAAATTAAGTTAAAAGAAACAAAAGAAGAATATTTAATTGAAAATCTTCGCAAAATGTTTTTAGCTATGGCGGCCGATATTCGGGTGGTGATTATAAAATTAGCCGATAGACTTCACAATATGCGCACTCTGGAATTTAATCCACCAGAAAAAAGACCTCGCATAGCTAGGGAAACTATGGAAATCTACGTGCCAATTGCTGATCGACTTGGAATCGGTGAAATAAAAGCTGAATTAGAAGATTTATCCTTTAAATTTATTGATCCAAAAAATTATAGAATGGTCAAAAAATTGCGCGATGACTATTACAAAGAAGGTGAGAAATTTAACAATCAAGCTATTCGGGAATTGGAAAAAGAAATTAGAGGTCGCAAGATAAAAATAGCCAAAATTTACGGCCGAGCCAAAAACCTCCGCAGTTTGTTTCTTAAGCTCGAAAAAAGAGAAATGGATATCGGAAGAATTTATGATCTTATCGCTATTCGCATCATCGTTCCCAACTGTTTCTGATTGCTATGAAGTTTTGGGAATAACCCATAAAGTTTACCGGCCAATGGTGGGCCGAATAAAAGATTATATATCGCTGCCTAAACCCAACGGCTATCAATCCATCCACACTACTATTTTTGGACCAGAAGGAAGAATTATGGAAGTGCAAATACGGACGCAAAAAATGCACGACGAAGCCGAATTCGGGATTGCTTCACATTGGATTTACAGTGAGAATAAAAAGAGAGATTGGAAAAACTATTTCCGCTCAAAAGAAACTTATTCTGAAAATGAAGTGGTTTGGTTAAAACAACTTCGTGAATGGCAAAGTGAAATTGGACAAGATAATAAAACTTTCTTGGAAGGTTTAAAAATAGATTTCTTCAAAAACAGGATTTTTGCCATCACTCCCAAGGGTGATGCAATAGATTTGCCCGAAGAGGCTACGCCGGTAGATTTTGCCTATGAAATTCATAGCGAAGTTGGAGATTCCATAACGGGCGCCAAGGCTGATGGCAAAATGGTTACATTGGATTACAAAATTAAAAATGGTCAGATGATAGAAATTATGACTTCTAAAGAAAAAAAAATTCCTAACCGAAAATGGCTTGATTTTGTTAAAACTTCTAACGCCAAAGCTCACATAAAAAGACAACTGAAGCGCAGTGATGAATTAATATGAAAAAGCACTTTTTGGCATTAAAACAAATTAGCATAAAAGCATAAAACATCTTCGTAGTGAAGATGTTTTTTATTTCAGAATCTATTTTACAGCAAACCTTCAGGATCCTCCACTTCTGCCACCACACTTTTTTCAACTGACAAATTACTAATAATTTTATTTAATTCATCATTAGAATAATAATCTATTATCACTCTCCCTCCGCTGCCCCCAGCCTTCGTTACCCTCACTTTTGTCCCCATTACTATGCTTAACCTATCTTCCAACTCTTTAATCTCAGGATCAATATTTAGCAGTCTCCTATGTGGCCTCACAGAAATTTCTTTAGTCTTACTTTCCGCTTGGCGGACTGTCCAATTATTTTTAATTATCAAATCCAATAAAGCCCTTTGTTTCTCCAAACCCTCCACAGACAAAATAGCCTTGGCATGGCCTTCGGTTATTACACCTTCCCTTAGGGATCTTAGAGCTTCTACAGGTAATTTTAAAAGTCTGATTTTGTTAGCCACCACGCTTCTGCTTTTCCCCATTTTTTGAGCCACCTCTTCTTGGCTCATCTGGAATTCATCCATGAGCTGTTGAAAAGATTTCGCCTCTTCAATAGGATTAAGATTGTGTCTTTGAATATTTTCCACAATCGCCAACTCTAATTTTTGTTTATCTTTTATATCTTTTACAATAACTGGCACTTTGGTAAGCAACGCTAGTTTAGAAGCTTGGAGTCTTCTTTCTCCAGCAATAAGTTCATAACCATCGTCATTCTTAGTTACTACCAAGGGTTGCAAAACCCCATGCTCTTTAATAGAGTCTGATAGTTCTTTTAATTTCATTTCATCAAAATGAATTCTCGGCTGGTAAGGGTTGGCAGAAATTTTATTAATATCCACTTCCAAAACTCCTTGATTGAAATTCACTTCTTCTACGTTCTCTTTTTTGACGTCAATTGAACCTTGAATATCATCATCGCGCCTGCCGTTATCAACGCTAAAGGGCGAGCTAGTGTTATCGTCTCTATTTATTTTTTTTTGCGGTATCAAGGAAGAGAGTCCTCTCCCTAATCCATAGTTTTGAGCCATAGTTATATTATTTTATTTTTTGCTTAAAAAAATCAACTTCATAATTTTTAAATCGCTTACTTTACCGCATCCATTTCAATTATTTCTTTAGCGATGCCTTTATACGCTCTAGCGCCCTTTGAAAAAGCGTCGAAATTCAAAATTGATTTTCCAAAACTTGGCGCTTCCGCCAAACGGACACTTCGTGGAATAACATTTTCAAAAACATGTCCGGGAAAATGTTCCCGCACTTCTTTGACTACCTGGCGGGAAAGACGATTGCGCCTATCGTACATCGTCAGCATCACTCCTTTTATTTTTAAATCCGGCTGGATGTTTTCTTTTACCAAACTAATTGTTTCTAGTAATTGACTAAGTCCCTCCAGAGCATAATATTCGGTCTGCACAGGAATAATAATCTCATCACTGGAAACAAGACCATTAATAGTTAGGAGTCCTAGGCTTGGCGGACTGTCTATAATAATATAATCATATTCCGTCCTGACTTGCCTTAAAGCGTTATATAATTTAAATTCCCGATTTTCCATATGAATCATCTCAATTTCAGATCCGGCTAAATCTTGCGATGATGGCAAGATATCAAAGCCAAGTGATTTCTTGGTAACGATAATTTCTCTCGGGTTTTTCCCCAAAATCATAGCCTGATAAAGATTGTTTTTCAACTCTCGAACATTTATTCCCAAGCCCGAAGAAGCATTTCCTTGGGGATCAAGATCAACTAAAAGAACCCGCTTACCAGCAGTTGCCAGATAAGTGGTTAAATTAACAGCCGAGGTAGTTTTACCCACTCCCCCTTTTTGGTTGACTAATGAAATTATTTTTGCCATAATTAATTATAGTATAACGTTATTTGAGAAATTTGAAAAGAGGTCGCCCGGATGGCGAAATTGGTAGACGCGCACGACTCAAAATCGTGTGGATTTATTCATGAGAGTTCGAGTCTCTCTCCGGGCACAATATAAAAACTTTAAAAGATGAGGATGGCGAAATTGGTACCCGGCCCGCCACGCAAACCAAGCAAGTAGTCTTGCTGGCGTTGCGGGCAGGTCTCTCCGGGCACAATATAAAAACAATCATTTATGATTGTTTTTTGGTGTTAAAACTCTTTAGCATTGTCTTGATACCTTTGCTCAACGCCTGCCAATAAATTTTCCCTTGATTCAATTTTATTTTGTTCTAAATTCATTTATTTTTACAATTTCTTACGAATAACTTCGAGTTTCTGCTGATCTAGTTTTTCAAAAATGCGAGCCAAAACCTCTTTTTGCTTTTTGCGCAAAATTTCCATTTTTTTCTGAAATTTTTCCCAAGCTGCTTGATATTTATCCATGATGTAATTTTTTACAAATTTATTCTCGCCGCAAAATTAAAAGCATAAAAATAATTCTGCCAACTTTTATCGGTCGAGTGATAATCATTATCAAAGACAAAATAATCGGCCAGTGTTTCCCTCACGCGCAACAATTCTTTCAAATGACTGCCACTTTTTTCCAGGCTGACGGTCAAATCCAAAAGCTCCAAGGCGCGCTCAAAAGCCATTTGACTATATTCATCATTGTTTTTATTTTTCCACTTGATCGTCCGTTCAACCTCACTGCCAATATTGGCCATCTGCTCAAAAAAAGAAAGTTTTTGCCATCCGCCCGTAGCTAAATTTTTATGCTGTATATCCATTTATTTTCTCACTAATTTATTAACCACCGCTAAAATCTCTTTTTGAATCTCAGTGTCATTCACCCCGCGACTGCGATTGCCTTGTGCCGGACGCAAATTTATCATCGAATCAAATTCGACGAAATCTTCGCCAGTTAATTCAGGATAAAAGTTAATGCCCCACAAATCCTTCTGCGCCGATCCGTTTTCTAAAAGCAACGCCTCCTCATCAGCATGCAGGTCAGCATCCACCGCCATAATCTTTTTTTCAATATCAACCACAGCCTTAACTAAATTACCAAACATTTTATCTGACATTTCTCGCAATTCTTTAATTGTAATTTCGTCTTTAATTATTTTCATTTTTTCAATTTAAAATGCTCATTAAATTATTTTCCTATCGTTTATTGATAAAATATTCTTCGTTCTTATATATTTAGACACCTCTTGCGAAAATTCACAAAACTAAAAAATTAAGCTATATTTTTTATATGCTTAAATAATACACAAAAAACAAAAAGCATACAAGCAACTCTTCATTTCTCTCCAAAAATGCTAGCATACTTTAATAAAATTCAAACAAAAAATGCTTTTACTAAAATATCACCCTAGATGACGAAATTGGCACAATATAAAATTCAACCTTATTGGTTGTTTTTTATTACAATTGTAAAAGGAGCTGAGGGGGAATATTCCCAAAGCTCCTTTTCACTTAGCATCTCTTTCTCCTGGAAAAATCAAGAATTTTAGCAATCTTATCCCTAGATAAATATTGACTGCTAGCCCAATTAGGAGAAACATTGAGATGATAGTGACTGCCAGAGAAAATGCTCCCAAGCTCTCAAGAAAAGATTTTGTCTTTTCCATTTTCTACTCACCTCCTTTTTTAAAAGAGCTATTTTTGAGGAACTGTATTTATGCCATCTATAACATTAACATTTTTTATAACCACACTCTCTCTATCGCATTCCATTCCAATGCCATGCCGACTCCATTTTGAATTATCATAATAACTGTTTCTATTATTAGATGTTTTTAAATCCAAAGAAAAATTAGCACACAATTCGAAATCTCCTTTTGTCACTTCTCCGCTTTTGTATGGCTTATTAATAATTTTATACTCATAAGGATTATCAGTTTCAGGATCTCTTCTGCTACTGCAATAAGTATACGCAGAATCCGCTGTTAAGTCCTCCAATGACTCTGGCAAAGCTTTTCGCTCATTTGCATAAGAATCAATACAGCTTGCTAAACTTTGCAGATCATTGGCGCGCGTATCGTCAAAGCTTCTCATCCTTTCAGTCTTTGGAGAACCGCTAGCCAAAAATCCTAAAATTATTGATATGCCCACTACGCCCGCCACTACCCAGCCAAAAGTTACAAAAACTTTTCTGGCAATATCTTTCTTGTATTGGACTTTTTTTCTTTCTAAAAAATAAAAACCAAACACTCCGCCAGCAATCATAAATATCGTCAAAGCTTTTAAGAAAAATCTAGTTGTTATCTCCCCCTGTAGCATGTTGAAGATAACTGCGATTAAATCTCCCACAATTGTAACTGCTGCCACCAATAAAACTAAATAAGTAATCCATTTAGTTAAGCGCGCTTCTACTTTTCCATCATCTTCTCTAAATCTCTTAAACCAAAAACGCATCGCCAAATAATATAAAGGAAAACTGATAATCAAAGCTGCAATGGCATAATGAATAGTTTCTGAAGATGAATTATAACTGTAATAACTGCTTAATTTATCTTTAAAGAAATAATTAATCACTCCGTAAAGAAGCATGCCTAAAGAAGTGGCAAACGTTCCCAAAAGAATAAAAGAGAAAAAATTTACCACTATTTCCACCGTGGTGGATTTTTTGCTAAAAACTTTTTGCGCATTTCTACTGGGAGTCGGCACACCAGATTTTGCCAGAGCGATTGCATAAGCGCTATCAATTTCATCATCTGACCAGCCCACGGCGTGCAACTGTTTTTTTATCTCATCATGCAAAGCGCCAGCTTGGATGCGCCCGATTGCATAATCGACGAGATCCTGACCTTCATTTTTTGTTTCATTTTCCATAATATTATTTTCATTTTATTTGATTATCTATTATAATAATAACATAAAAGACAATTTAATATAATATTTCAAAAAAAATGAAACAAACACTATCAAAAAAAGTTTCCCAACATGGATTTCAATTTAGAACAAAGCTCATTTTGACTATAGAAATTATTGTTATAACTATAACTATACTTTGCGGTTTTCTAGTTTATGGCCATACTCAAGATTTGGTTCGCGAGGTGCTCAGAAACAAACTTATCGCCACGGCGTCTACTGCCTCTTCTATCATTAACGGCTCTCAAATTCAATCACTACGAGCAGAAAGGGATATTCAAAACCAGAATTATTTAGAATTAAAAGAAATTTTAAAAAAAACCGTTGCCAGCGACAGCGATATTGATTCTGCTTATATAATGGAAAAATCCGACGATGAAAATGTTTTAAAATTTTTAGCCGATTCGATGACCACCACAGACGCTGATGAAAACGGCGTCATCGATGATGAGGAAAAAGAAGCTGAGATTGGCGAAGAATATGACATAACACTTTTTCCCGAAATGCAAAAAGCGTTCAGCGAAAAAACTGCCGATTATGAAACTTCCTGCGATAAATGGGGTTGCTGGCTAAGCGGTTATGCTCCTATTTTAGATGCAGAAGGCGAGACACTCGCTATAGTCGGCGTGGATATTTCTGCCAACCAAATTATTGCCCATGAAAAAAAATTAAAACTTTCCTTATTTTTAATCCTCGGAACAATACTTATTTTCTTCCCTGCTTTTCTATTTTTTTATCTCAGAAATTCCCTCAAGCCAATTTCGGAAATAGCTAATGACATCACCAAGTTTAGCGGCGATTTGTCTACCCGCATAGACATGGAAAGGAAAGATGAATTTGGCTTGATTGCAAATAATTTTAACCGAATGGCAGATGAGCTAACTGATTTGGTAAAAAATATGGAAACTAACGTGGCAGAACGAACCAAAGAAATAGCTTCTCAAAAAAAACATATAGAAGCAGAAAAAAACAAAACTGAATCTATTCTAGCAAGCATAGGTGATGGAGTTTTTGTAGTTGATACAAATTTCGAAATAACAATGTTTAATAAAACTTCTGAATCAATCACGGGATTTTCCGCCCATGAAGCTTTGGGCAAAAAATATTATGAAATACTTCAATTTTTCAGCGATTCTGACGAGACCAAAAAGAATGATAGTTTTATAATAGAAGCTATTAACACAGGAAAAATTCAAGAAATGCCACCGCACACTTTGCTTATAAATAAATTCGGCCAAAAAATCCCTGTAGCTGACAGTGCCTCTCCTATTAAAGATGAATATGGGAAAGTCATTGGTTGTGTAGTTGTTTTTCGAGACATCACCCATGAATATGAAATTGATAAAGCTAAGACCGAATTCGTTTCCCTTGCCTCGCACCAATTGCGCACCCCACTCTCTGCTATCAATTGGTACGCTGAGATGCTTCTAGCAGGAGATGCTGGCAAAATAAATGCTAACCAAAAAAATTATCTCAAAGAAATATATTATGGAAACCAAAGAATGATAGAATTGGTCAATTCTTTGCTCAATGTCTCTCGGCTGGAAATGGGCACTTTCTTGGTAGAACCCAAGCAAACTAACATCCTAAAAATGGCCGATGAAGTAATTAAAGAATTAACCCCCCGCTACCTAGAAAAAAATATAAAAATAAAAAATAATTACGACAAAACCCTTCCTGAAATAAATGTCGATCCAAAATTGATGCGAATTATTTTTCAAAATCTTCTTTCTAATTCTATCAAATATACTCAGTCAAAAGGCAAGATTGAATTAAAGATAAATTATGATGAAAAAAACTTAAATATTGAAGTAGCAGACAACGGAATGGGAATTCCAGAAAGTCAAAAAGCTAATATATTTTCTAAATTCTTCAGAGCTGATAATGTCCGCCAGACAGACGCTGAGGGCACTGGCTTAGGTTTGTATTTGCTCAAATCTATCATCGACCATTCAGAAGGGAAAATCAGCTTTACGTCTACTGAGGGTCAAGGCACTACCTTTTTCATATCCATTCCGCTAACTGGCATGAAAGCCAAAAAAGGAACTAAAGAAATAAATGAAGTCAACAGGAAGATTGAAAAAATAGCGTAAACATTTCATCATGTTAACATTTTAACACGTTAACATATTGGCATTCAATATTGGCTTTATTTAAATGTCAACCTGCCTGCACTCCGTCGGCATAGCCTTTGGCGGCGTACGACCGGTAGGCAAGGTTCCAAACCAATTTCTAATGACTAAATAAAAAAACTGTCGTTGCGAGTAATTTGAGTACTCTCAA
>DOKP01000081.1:11128-17098 GCA_003510795.1 Candidatus Moraniibacteriota bacterium
TGCGAGTAATTTGAGTACTCTCAAATTGCGTGGCAATCTCCCGCGATAAATTTTAAATCTATCTTTAGAAGTTACACTGAATAAACTAAATCTATTCTACAACGTGTGTCATCTTGAGCGGAATTGAGCTCAGCAGAGCGAAATGAAGTCGAAAGATCTGGGATTAGATTCCTCAATTTCGTTCATCCTCCTTGGGAGCCGGACTCACTTCACTCGGAATGACATGCTAGAAGTAATTAAGTTAATCTGGTATTATGTTTATTTATTCAAAATGATAAAAAAATAAAAAACCATCTTCATGATGGTTTTTAATAAAATAATTTTATAAAAGTTTTTTTACTTTTTCCACAATATCCGACATTCCCCAATCCGCTTTTACAAGATAATCATTGGCACCCAATTCCTTGGCTTCCATAAATTTATCCATATCGCCATAATTAGTTAAAATTATCACTTTCAAATTTTTCCCCACTTCATTTTCTTTAAGTAATTTTAGCATCTCCAATCCATCCATCACTGGCATAGCAATGTCCAATAAAATCATATCGGGCAATTCTTTAAATGCTACCTCCAATCCCACTGCTCCATTTTCAGCTACCATCACTTCAAACCCTTCGCTCTCAAATTTATCCTTAAGCGCCCTAGAAAGTGGCGCTTCGTCTTCCACGACTAATATTTTTTTCTTTTGTTTCATGTTTATTTTTTCCCGCGAATCCACGAATCTTTTACAAATCTACAAATGTTGCACAAAATAAGTATGCTTCACATTTGTAAATTTGTGGTTGATTTGTAGATTCGCGGGAATTATTACTTACTTAAGCTAATAATGAAATATATACAATTACTGTTATTAAAATTAATTTATTATGAGCTACTAGATTATTTTTCACTTCCGTCTGCTTCCAACTTTATCGACAGCAACTTTGACACTCCATCATCTCCCATTGTTGCTCCATAAAGGTAAGAAGCTTGGCGCATTGTCTCTCGATTGTGCGTAATAGCCACAAATTGAGTTCGATTTGATAAAGTCTTTAAAATTTTGCTAAATCTTCTGGAGTTAGCCTCATCCAAGGCGGCTTCAACTTCATCCAACATCGAAAAAGGTGGCGGGTTGTAGGAAATAATTGCAAAAAGTAAGGCCAAGGAAGTCAATGATCTCTCTCCGCCAGAAAGCATTGAGAGATTGGCAATCTTTTTTCCTGGAGGACAAGCGGCGATATCTACGCCCAATTCGTTTTTGTCATTATCTTCCAACTCTTCAATTTCAGCTTCTAGTTTATCTTCAGTTTCCACATCCAATCCATCGCCCTCCATCTGCTTAGCTCGAGTTATCTTTCTCTTTTTTGTTTTCACCAAGCTCGCTTTTCCCCCACCAAAAATTATTTTAAAATATTTAGAAAATTCATCATTAATTTTACCAAATGCCTCCGCAAAAACCACATCAATTTTTTTATCCATTTCTTTGGCAATTTCCAAAAGAGAAACGATGGCCTGCTCCAAGTCTTTTGATTCTTGTTGCAAGGTTTCATAACGTTTATTGGTTTCTTCATATTCCTCTACAATCAACGGATCAATTCCACCAATCTGTTCCATTTGAATTTTCAACCTCGAAATTTTTTGCTCAGTATCATAGCGGTCAATTTTTTCTCCGTCAAATTTAAGCTCTTTAATTTCTGCATTCAAATTATTTTTCGCCTCCGCGGTCAAATCTTCTTCACGAACTTCAATTCTAGCCAGAGAAACCTTGGCGTCATTAAATTTATCTTTAGCAGTATCTAATCTTCTTTGATTTTCTCTCAGTTTCTCTTCCGCTACAAAAAATTCTTCCCGCGCTTTAGCATCTTTTTCTACTTCTTTTTGAATTTCTGCGTTGATTTTGGCAATTTTTCCTCTGGCTTCTTGAATTTCTTTTCTAAAATGGTTCAGCTGCCTATCCATTTCCACCAATTCACTGTTGCCTTTTTTCTCTGCTTCTATTTGTTCTTGAGTTTTTTTACCTTCTACTTTTCCCTTATCAATATCCCCTCGCAAAACGACAATATTTCTTTCTATCTCCAAAATAAATTCTCTTATCTCTTTCAATTCTTCTAACGTTTCAATTTTTCCAATTCTTTCACTTAATTCTCTTTGAGCTTGGTGGATTTTTTCCAATTCTTCTCGGATATAGCCCTTGTCCACTAAAATTTCTTTAATAATTCCTTGCTGTCTTATTTTATCTTTTAAAATTTCCATTTTTCCTTCAGTCATCATTATCTCCTTCTCGGCAATGTTGATAATTTTATAAACTTTATCTCTTTCGAATTTTAATTCATCTTGCTTTTTATTTTGACGCATTTTTTGAGATTCAATTTCCACAAAATCATTAAGTTTATCCATATCTCTTTGAATCAACAACACATCTTTGCCTAATTCTTCTTTTTGCTTAAAAGATTCTTCTTTTTCTGTCTGAAAAGAATACCATAAAAAAGCGAAATATTTTTCTTGGATTTCTCTTAATTTATTTTTTATCTCCGCTCCTTTTTGGGCTTTATCAGCTTGCCTTTTTAGGATTTTTAAATGTGGCTCAATTTCTCCCAGAAGTGCACTAACTTGTAAAAGATTTTTACTGGTCGCTTCCAATTTTTTTAAAGCGCGTTCTTTTTTAATTTGGTATTGTTTTACCCCAGCCGCATCTTCCAAAATTGATTTTCTCTCGCTGACTGAAGCATTAAGCACAGCATCACTCATCCCCTGGTTAACCACACTGTAACTATCTTTTCCTACTCCAGCTTTGGCCAATATATCTGTCACATCAACCAATCTAACTTTGGAACCATTAATTAGATACTCGCTTTCTCCACTTCGGTAAATTTTTCGGCGAATAATTACCTCAGTAAAATCAAGGGGAATTTTTTTATCAGAATTATCCAAATGCAAAGATACTGAAGCGTAATTTAATTTTCCTTTATTGCTACTTCCGGCAAAAATGACATCTTCTGATTTTTTGCCTCGCAAATTTTTCATAGATTGCTCACCCATTACCCAGCGAATGGCATCGGCAATATTTGATTTACCACTTCCATTGGGACCGACGATAGCAGTAATGCCCATTTTCTTTTTCTTGCCATCGCCATTTATACCGCTAACTTCCTCTATCGAATCCGAGGGCATAAAATCCACCACTGTTTTATTGGCAAAAGATTTAAATCCGGCTATTTCTAATTTTTTTAAATACATAAATATCTATTAAACACAAATCATACAACATAAAGCAATACGCCTCATGTCTTAATTTATTACTTCCCTTACATTAATTAATTGTACTATAAATTGTTAAATTTAGGAAATACCTACAATTAATACCTACAATTAAAACGTTAAAACCAGTTAGAGTTGACAAAATGTCAAAATTTGCTATACTAATTATAGAATTACTACAAAAAGATCCCTTTAAGGTTTCGTCCTTACTGGGTGCTTTTTATTTTTATACTCCAACTTTTTGTTTAAATTATTTAGAAAAGCTAGTTTATCCGCAAATTTTTTCAATAAAGCCGAATAATTTTTTTCATCAGGAACTAAAACCTTTTCTAATTTATTCTGTTGATTCAAATAATGAATCAGACAATGAAAATCTCCGTCTCCGCTAACGACAACAGCCTTGTTATAATTAGGATAGTCCACCATTGCTTGCAAAACTAACTCGGCGTCACAATTTCCTTTAATTTTTTTATTTTTGTATTTTAAAGTTGGCTTAAAAATAAGAACATATCCATATTTTTGAAGTGAATTATACAAATCTTGATTTTCTGGAAGATAGCCAATAAAAAGATAAGCTACTTTTATTTTATACTTTTCCAATAAATATCTCCTAAAACGGTAAAAATCCAATTTCCATCCTAATCGCTGTATGGATAGATTTAAATTTTGACTATCAATAAAAGCATAATTTTCTATTTTATTTTTTATGAAATTCAAATCTCTTTCAATAAAAAGAATGCAATGCGAAACTTTATTTTGATGTTTGAATATTTTTTTAAAAATCTTTACCATCTTCAATATTAATGAAGATTAGATATTTAAAATTTACGTAAACCCTACATCCATCCTTTTACTTTTAATCCTTCTTGGGCAGCTTCACGCTGAGCTTCTTGCTTGCTCGCGCCATTACCCTGAGCGATAAGGTCATCCCCGATATAAACGCCAACAGTGAAATTTTTATCATGATCAGGGCCTTCTTCTTTTAAAATTCGGTAAGATGGCGTCATTTTAAAATGTTCTTGGGATTTTTCTTGGAAATAACTCTTGGGATCAAGATACAATTTATTGGCGATTACATTATCGATTTTTGTTACCACATTTTCTAAAATAAATTTTTCCGCCACCCCATAGCCTTGGTCTAGATAAATTGCTCCAATAATTGCCTCAAGAGCATTAGCCAACAAATACTGCCTCGCTCTCCCCTTATCGCTAGATTCTCCTCTGCTCATTAGCACATATTCATCCACCTTTAGTTCAGCTGAAATTTTAGCTAGCATTTCTCCATTTACCAGAGCCGCTCTCCAGCTAGTCATTTCTCCTTCTTGATTATTGCTATAATTTTTAAATAGATAATCCGTTACTATCAATTCCAAAACTGCATCACCTAAAAATTCCAATCTTTCGTTGTGGTTTAATTTATACTTTTTATTCTCATTTAAATAGGAACGATGTGTTAAAGCTTCTTGAATTAAATCAGGATTATTAAACTCTATTCCAATACTTTCGGCAAATTTATTTTTCGTCATCTTGTTTTAAGAATTTCTAGTTAGAAGTTTTTAAAAAAAATCGTCATTCCAGACGAAAGATTAAAAACTTTTAATTAGAAATTATTTTAAAATAATTAATTATTTTCTGCAATTATTTTTTTAGCATCTTCTAATTTTTCTCTTTCCTCTTGCTTGGCTATTTTCTTTCTCTTGTCGTCATCTTTTAGAGGCTCACCCATTTCTCGATAGATTGTGCCCAAGACTCCATTTACAAATTTAGCGGAATTTGGCCCGCCAAAAGTTTTAGCTAACTCAATTGCTTCATTAATTGCTACCTTGGGAGGAACATTTTCATAATTACCGTAGAGTAATTCATAAATTCCAATGCGCAAAATATTTCTGTCCACAATTGTAATTTGCGAAAGTGGCCATTCTGGGGCGCATTGCTCGATAAGCTCATCAATATCCTTTTGATTCTTAAGTACTCCTTCCACCAGATTTAAAACCAAATCTGTTTCTTCAATTCCAATAGCTAACTCTTGGATATTTTTATCCACAATACCCAAGACACTCTCCCTGTTTCCATCATTAAAATCCCACTCAAATAAAGATTGCATCGCTATTGATCTTTGAAGGTGCCTATTTGCCATTTTAATTTATACCAAAAAATTCTTTTTTGGAAAAGTTATTTATTTTTTATTTTTAGCTACTTTCTTGGTTATCTTTACAACTTCTCTTCCTTTATAAAAACCGCATTTTGGACAAGCGCGATGAGGCATAATTTTTTCTTCGCAATTACTACATTTAGCACCTTGAACTTTCACTATGCTTTTTAATTTAATAACTTGGCCGGCGCGTCTTCTTCCTTTTCTGGCGGTATTGTGTCGTTGTTTTGGTACTGGCATATATTTGAATAACTATATTTCTATATCGCTATAATGATTAAACTTTTACTGTTTAAATTTATCATTACTTTGGGATTTTGGCAAGAGGAGCGTCATGTTAGCACGTTAGCATATTAACATATTAGCAAATTAGCATAAAAACATTAAAGCATATAAGCAGAAAACGAAATCATCAGTCAAAAGTCATCGAGTCATCGAAAAACGATTTTTAATAGGATGACTGATGACCTAATGACTTTTGACTAATAAATTCACTTTATAAACTTTAAGAACTTTACAACTTCTTGTATCTATTTGCTTTTCGGCAGTCATATACTGTATAATTAAGTGTAAGGAGTTTA
>DOKP01000034.1 GCA_003510795.1 Candidatus Moraniibacteriota bacterium
GAGGCGAGTAGGCAGAGGGGGTGGAGAATGAAATATTGAAAGTTTGTAAAATATGTGAAGCAAGTTACCTCCGAAAAACATACTCCTTGGGGCAGACAGGCTCTCCCAAAGGGCGAGGGGATAAGAAAAAATCCAATTTACTTTAAAAAACAACCAACTTTATTAAAACAGCCAGATAAATAATGACCAGACCCATAACCCACCAGATTAAGTTGCGATTATTTATCTTTTTATTTTCTCCGCTAGAAGTCACCACCCAAAAAGACACCCCTCCGACAATAATCGCCCACAATAATAATCGAGACTCGTTTAGCAAAATCACACTTAAAAAATAAGATAAAAATATTCCGCTACCAATGATAATCTTTCCCCAATATTCGCCAAAGACTACCGGGATAGTTGCCACTCCGTCCAATTTATCCCCTTTAATATCCTTTAGATCCTTGATGGGCAAAGCTAGCGTTAAAGAAAATAACATTAACCAAAAAATTCTTTTGGGAAATTCTATTATATCTTGAGAAAAAGTAACCAGAATAAAGCCCGCAAAAATTACCAAAAGCGAGGCCAACGCGCTGATAAAAGTTGATAAGAAAGTAAATCTTTTCAATCTAAGCGGCCAAGCAGAATAAAGCCAAGCTAGCATTTGATATGCCAAAAGCAGTAAGGCTATCTTGGGGTTTATCAAAGCTGCATATAAAATAGAAAAAGCAAAAAGCACTACTCCGATTGTTATGTATTCATCCTGCCTAAAATCCCCCACTATCAAAGGGCGCTTATCATTAGTAACTTTGTCTATTTTTTTATCAAAAATATCATTAAAAACTACCGAAGCCAGCCACGCCAGAGAGATTGCGATAACTATATTCAAAAAACTGATAAAATTAAAAAAACTAAAATCCCAATTAATTTCAGTTAAAGAAATTCCCAACCCCATTCCCACAAATAACAATCCTGCATGATAAATTAATTGGACGGGACGAGAGTTTTTCAAAAAAGATATGAACTTATCTTTATAATAAAAAAATAATCCCAAAATAATCAATCCTGCCAACAAAACTGCATAAACGAGAGAGACTTTAATACTCAGTGCGTTGGTATAATTTCCTGTTTCTCGAGAGAACAACCTGGCAGAAGTAAAAAATAATTGCACAATATCCATATCTTTCACCTGCATAAAACCCTTAGAAAAACCTTTCACCGCTATAGTTGCCCACGAAGGAGATGTCCCCAGCGCAAATAAAATTATATAAGTTTGCAATGCTAAAAATAAACCCCTTATTTTACTTTTTGTTTTCAAATATCCGTAAATGCCCAAAGCTATCACTGCCATTGCGATTTCAAATCTGACTCCGTAAGTTACTCCAAAGTCAGGGCTATCTCCAAAAAAAGTAAAAAATCTTCGAGGCATCTCTGCTAAACTGTAAACGCCATAAAAACTTAAATACAATTTATCTTTAAATAAAATAAAATCAATCAAGGGAGGAAATATGATAATCAAATACCCCCAAATTAATACATTGGAAGCTATTTTTATCTTAATTTTCAAATTTTTAATAAGCAAACCCAAAAGTATCAGATAGGTCAAAAGAAAAAAGAAAAAAGTATAAGCAACATGGTGAAAAAAATAATTTCCTGTTCTACTTACCATTCCATCCAGCCAATTTTCCATCAAAATCCGAGCCGTAATAATACCCAAAAAAGTACAGAGCCAAATATAAAAAGAAGTAGGAGAATCTTCTATTTTTTTAATTAAACCTTTTAGAGATAAAGCCATAAATGTGAGACATTAAAACAAATTAGCATGAAAACAATTCGATTTAGAGGTCATATATTATTAATCAAAAATCATCGAGCAACTGTCATTGCGAGAAAATTTTGTACTCAAAATTTTCGTGGCAATCTCAATTTTAGATAAGGAGTATTTGTAGATATGAAGAGAATTGTTTGAGATTGCTTCGGAGTACCTCGCAATGACATAAATTCGTTTGAAATTTTTCTTGCAATGATATTTTTAGATTCGTAATTTCGTACCAATTCGTATTTCGTAGGGGCATAAAAAGGATACCATTAAAAGCATTGCCAAATCAAGTATTTTTATGCTATAATTTTTTTAGAAGATTTTATGCCGTTACAGAATAAAAACATCTTAACGGCGTTGCTTAATTTAAAATAAAAAAATAAACAGAATTATGTATTTAGTAGAAGTAAAAAAAATAAAAGCAACTTTATTGATTTTTTTCTTGCTCTTGTTTTTTGGATATTCTCTCTCTATTATTGCCCAAGAAAATTCTAATGGTAATAATGTTTTTTCTGATGCTGATCAAGATGGACTTAGCGACACAGACGAATCAAGATATGGCACAGATCCAAAAAATTCTGATTCTGATAGCGACGGATACCAAGACGGCGCAGAGATCAAGAGCGGATATGATCCGCTTAAGCCAGCCCCTGGAGATAAAATTAATGCCCCCAAGGCTAAAACCAATTACAATAACATAAATATAGACACCAAATCTCCTGAATCTGGGAACTTAACTGATGAATTTTCCGCCAGAATTGCTGAGATGGTCGAAAGCGGCGGAGAAGGCGGAGTGGATATGGGCAGTATAAATAGCTTGATAGAAGAAAAGCTCGCAGGGGACATCTCTTTTGAAGATTTGCCCGAAATAGACGAATCAAAGATAAAAATGAAAAAGCAAAACTATTCCGGTTATGGCAAAGAAAAACAAGCTCGCAAGAACAAAGAAGATGATGAAGAATACCTATCTTCTATTTTCTATATAATGACCAACAATTTACCTCATTCCATCGATTCCAAAGAATCTATAGAAGGATTTTCCGATGAAATAATGAAGATGATTCCTTCGGTTGTCTCTCCTACCGGCAACATTGGAGTTACTTATTTCACAGATTTGGCAGACAAGGGCTCTGCTATATTGGAAAAATTAAATGATTTAGAGGTTCCGGCCGATATGCTAGATATTCACAAAAAAGGTTTACGATTGGCCACTTATGCCATATCCCTTAAAGAAAAAGTGAAAGTCGACGTCGGTGATCCTATTGCATCTTTAGTTAGCTTTTCTGAAGTTGAGAAAATCATGGTTCTTGCTAATGATTATATAAGCGAAACGGAAGCGAAACTAAAAGAATTAGATTTAACTAATTTTGTTATGGAAAAGGCTGGGCCAATATTATGAGTAAAAAAATTATATTTAGCGCAATTATCTTAATATTTATAACTTCTGCCACACCTACACATAGGGCCAGTGCCGTTGTGGCATGGCCAGATCTCGGCAATGCCTTTTTTAGGACTATGCTAGATGGAATGTGGGAGCAAATCAAAGCTGCTATCATTGGCGCTCTCAAAAAAGCTGCCATTGAAACAATCAGTGATACTGTCAACAATTTAATTTCCGGAACTTCACAAGCGGCCTCACTTTTCATTACTGACTGGGAAGACTATCTATTCAACAGCCCCACTGGATCCACAAACAGTTACATAAATGACTTTTTTACAGTTACTACTAGAGGAAAATCATCCGGATCATATTCTTCAGGCGCCTGTGGAGGATCATACAGTGAATGGCGCTCAGCTAGAGCCAAGGATTATGTCGTTACTATAGACTATACTTCTTTGCAAGATACCTTTGAAGAATGGGCTTGCGGACCAGTTGAAATGTTTAACGATGGAACTTGGGCGGCCTACAACGCTTTTATGGAGCCTAAAAATAATCCTCTCGCCTATGCGCTCATAACGGAAAGTGTGTATGAGAAAAAGTTGGCTCAAGAAAAAGAAAAAGCCGCTCTTCAAGCTCAATCTTACGCAGGATTTACCGCCCAAAAAACCAAGGAAGGGGTTGTAATTACTCCGGGCTCAGTTCTTGAGGGTATCACCGTAGCCGCCAACACCATGGATAATGATGCTATTGCTAATGCTAGAAATGCAGGAGAAATTGCCGGCATAGTGGTAGGAAAAATCGCTACTGGTATTATAAAAAATGGTATCGGAAAAGCTCGCCAAAATGTTCAAAACAAAATTAACGATAGTATTTGTGACGCATCCCAAGAATTGAGAAATGCTCTAAAGGGTCTTACTCCCAGCGGACATCTTTTGCAAGGAGGAGGATCAAATCTCGGCACCATGGGTCGCTCCAGCGCCAGCCAATGTAACTTAAAATAAATTTCACACTCAATCCTCGACCGAAAAACCATCCTCTGTTTAAAAGGATGGTTTTTTGATTTCTGCAAAATATATATTTGCATCATTGTTAATGAGTGATTGATTCAGGCGCTCTATCGTTGGGCAAAACTACTGCCAATTCCTCTTCTAAGTTTTTAACGTCCCTACTTTCCTTTCCTATCTCATGAAAAAATAATATCCAAACAGCTTCAAAAAAAACATTCAAAATTGCCCTGGCTAAAATTACTAAGGCGACAAATATTATGGCAGCAGATATGCCCAGGACAATTAAAGCAAATTCCCCTGCTATCTTATAAGCGATAATGCCTATTATCCATCCTGGGATAGCTACTCCTATTAAGATGAAAATGATGATGATGCCGATAACCAAATTAACAGCTCCCGAAACTATTCCCATTATGAGACTTTCTTTTATATTTTTTTCAAATAATCCATAAGCTAATTTTATTGAATTCTTGATACCCAAATCGCTACCGACTAAATACATCTGCGCATATGTTCTAAAATAAGAGAATAGGATAGCAATTGAAACCAAAAGCAAAAAAGCAACCAAACCCAGCAAAATAGCGGCCACATAACTCTTCAAAATAGCCAGTCTCACTACCGGGAAAGCTAGGATAAAAAGCAAGATGAGAAAAGATATTGAAAAAAATAACTTTATCAAAAATAACCTACCCAAAAAATATATTCCTTTTTTAAATCCTGAAGAAAAAGAAAAATTCTCTTTTTTAATCACCTTAAAAATAGAGTCAATCAGCGCTCCTCGCCCAATCAATCCCACCACATAAAGAATGATTGCGATAAGGATGACTATCGCTATCGCTAGGATTATCCACTCGCTGTACAGCTCCCAATAATAGAAGATTCTCCTCATCATATTCATATATTCCATTTCATCAAATTTAATATCGGAAGAATTATTTGGAAAAGTATAATTAAAAGAGAAACATGATCCGCTAAAAATAGTCAGAAGTCCAAACCACCATAAAATTTTATTATGTATGGTTATGTTTGTAGCTTCTTTGATAATGGTAAAGTAATTAATTTTTTTATTAGTTTTCTTCATTTGTTATTATATTTAATTAATGAATTTATTTATGCAATTAGATTAATATTCAGGTCATTAGAGTGCTTATTTGTAAATTCGAGTCGCTATTAAAACTTATTATAATAATACTTAACATCCGCAATCCATTTATCTACGCTTTCCGGATTGTGAGCATCACAGCTATAGCCGCATTTCCAGACCACCATTTCTTCAGGAGTATTAATTCCGTTATCAATTAATTCTTTTATCCTGTCGGCCACAGATTTTACCGCGTCTCTTTGATTGTCAAAACAAGTATGGCCTCCGCTTCCCATTCTTTCTCTTTTCTGGCGGAATCCCCAAAAATTATTGCATTCTTCTCCGTTTCGCTTAGGAGTTCTTTTGCCCCAATTACTTTCTTTCTTGGCAATTGCTACTATAAAAGCTGCTGTTTGCTCATCCTCTTGCGCAATGTAACGCGTCATGTTTTCAATTGGAAATCCAGCTGTGGCTTTTCTGATTCTATTTTCTAATTCAATATTTCTTTTTACTAAATTAACCTGCATTGTTTTCGCAGGCTGATATTTAATGTTATCTATTGATTCGAGAGAAAAATAAGTAAAAACAGATAAAAAAGACACTAAAATGACCAATAAAAAGTTTTTTAAATAACTTCCGTCAATATTAGATATATCTCCTAGCTTTTTATTACAAAAAACCAACCAATTTTCTGGTCCATTAATCATTTTTCTCTTTATTTTATTGTATTTTTGTCTTATTTTGTCCATAGTTGGGCTTAAAATATAAAAAACGGGAATCTACACCCGTTTATTTACCTATAATCATTATACACTATTTCAAGCCAAAAAGCAAGCTACCGTTTTGTAACTCCTCACTGACCCCTTTAGGACAAACAAATATAGATATGTCTTTGCGAGGGTACTCCCGTGGCAATCCAGGAATAATATTACTTAATTAAGAATTCTATTTTTCTTGACTGGACTGCCACGCAATTTGAGAGTACTCAAATTACTCGCAGAGACGGGGTAAAAAAAGACATAAGAGAGAGGTCAGTGAGGAGTTACACGTTTTTTATGCTACGTTTTTCTGCATTTTTCTTTATTTCTTTGACATTGGACCTGCTCGCAGTGCAGAGAGACTCATATTTCCCATTATATTTCCCGAATTCTCCCAATCATGCTACAATGCTAATATGCTTACTTGTTTTAATGTTTAATTGTTTTAATGTTAACGTGAATTTCTTATGTCTTCCAATACTCTTTATCGCAAATATCGACCCTCTCAATTCAATGACGTTGTCGGTCAACAGCATATCGTCCGCACACTTTCTAATGCCATTGAAAATAATCGTGCTGGACAAGCTTACCTTTTTACCGGTCCCAGAGGAACCGGAAAAACTACATTTGCCAGAGTCTTTGCTAAAACAGTTAACTGCACTGCCCCAATAAAAAAATCAAAAGATCACTTTTTAGCTCCTTGCCTCAAATGTGAAAATTGCCAACAATTTGAAAACAATACTTCCGCCGACATCATAGAAATCGATGCTGCCTCTAATACTGGCGTGGACAATATCCGCGAACTGCGAGAAACAGCCAAGCTTTCTCCTTTTAAAGGAAAATATAAAATTTACATTATCGATGAAGTCCATATGCTTTCTTTAGGAGCCTTTAATGCACTTCTAAAAATTTTAGAAGAGCCACCTGCTCATATTATTTTTATCCTCGCCACGACCGAAATCCACAAAGTTCCCGAAACTATAATTTCTCGTTGTCAAAGATTTGATTTTTCCAAATTTGACATTGAGGAAATTATCGGTAAACTTTCTGCCATCGTCAAAAAAGAAAAAATAACTATCGAAGAACCTGCTCTTGAATTAATTGCTATCAGCGCTGAAGGCGGGATGCGCGACGCTGAGTCTCTGCTAGAGCAAATTATAACTCTGGAAAAAAATAAAATTACCAGTGAGAAAGTTGCCGATATCCTAGGAATCAGTAGTAACCAATCTGTAGAAGAATTGACTGCGCTTGTTTTTGACAAAAAAACAGCTCAAGCGCTTTTACTTATCAATAAAATTTATAAAGACGGCTACAATCTGGAGTTTCTCGCCAAAAGCTGGCTAGAATATCTGCGCAAAATAATGCTTTTAAATATTGATGCTAGTCTGGATAAAAAAATATTTTCCAAAATGACCATCGAGCAAAAAGAAAAAATTAAATTCATTTCTAAAAAAACTTCTCTTAATTTTATCATTCTTTGCGTCAATAAGATTGCAGAAAATATTCCTAAAATTAAAGAATCTTTCATTCCTCAACTTCCACTTGAATCAATGATTGTGGAATTAACCAAATCTGATTTTGCTGACGCTCCTTTGATAAAGACTTCCACTCCGCCTCCAGCTCCGCCCAAAGAAGTTGTCGAAAATAAAGTTATCCCTGCCGAAAATAAAGATGTGCTTGCTGATCCAGCCAAAAAAACTCCTATCCAGCCACCTGTTGCCAAAGTTGCTATTGATCAAATCCCTCTTGAGAATACTCCAATTGAAACCCCCCTATCCACTGGAGAAAAAATAAATGTTTATGAAATTGAAAAAAAGTGGAAAGAAATAGTAGATGAACTTCGTGATAAAAATTGTTCGCTAGCTATGATGCTTTCTAACTCTGTACCCATCGAAAGTTCTAAATCTGATACGATTCACATTGTTATTCGCCACTCCTTCCAAAAAGATTTAATTAACAAAGCAGAAAATAGGTTGACAATTGGTGAAATTTCTAATAAAATCACAGGGTTGGTGTTTAAAGTAGTGGCGGTTAGCGAAGAAGAGTCAGGGGTAAAATTAAAAAAGATTTTACCCGACATAAATCCGGACATGGTGGACGGAGCGTGCGGGACAAACGGCAACTCGCAAGAATCACTACTCTCTGACGCCATGAGTCTAATGGGCGCGACAGTGGTAATAGAATAGAAATGTTTTAAATGTTGAAATTGTTTTAAATGTTGGGAATGTTTGCATCTGTCATTTCGCCTCGCTAAAGCTACTGCGAAGCGGGCCGAATAAATTTTTGTACTCAAAAATTTAGAAGTGGAGAAATCTAAAAACACTTTAAAAATATTTTATTTGAAATTTAGTTATTGAATATTGATTGAAAATTGAAAATTGGTTATTGAAAATTATTATATTGGGGATTAGCCCGCCTTGGTGAGCAAAGCGAGACGGGCCAAGCGGCTCGATATAAGCAACGAGTTTTGATTCCATATTCATAATGATAAGAAAATATGAATAGTATTGTTTATTTATTACTAAGCAAAAAAGATTTCAAAACATACGTTGGCTCGACTGATAACATAGAAAGAAGATTTCAAGAACATACCTCTGGAAAAGTTAAGTCAACAAAAAATCGCAGACCATTGGAGATAGTGTATCAAGAAACATTTTCTAGTTTACTGGAAGCTAGGATAAGAGAAAAACATCTGAAAACTAAAAAAGGTAGACGAGAATTAAAAATAATTTTCGAGAAATTAAATTTAAATAAATAGCACACCATATTGGGGATTAGCCAAGCGGTAAGGCAACGGGTTTTGATCCCGTCATGCGGGGGTTCGAATCCCTCATCCCCAACAAATTAAATTTAAGGCGCTCTCCCAAGAGTGCTTTTAAATTTAATTTTTTTGGATAGAGAGGGATTCGAACGGGTAGAAAGTGAATAAAATAATTTTTAGCAAAAAATTATTGCAATGAACACCGACAAACGCGAAAAAGAGCGTTTGGCGCTACCCAGGGCAAAGAATGAATGAGTGGCGACGAATGAATGATGCGTAAATCCCTCATCCCCAACAAATTAAAGTTAAATGCACCCCTGTGGTGATCTTTAAATTCTTGAGCTCAACCCAAATAAATGTAGCTCAAAGTAACTCCTCACTGACCCTCTCCCATATCTTTTTTTACCCGTCTCTGCGAGTAATTTTTGTACTCAAAAATTGCGTGGCAGTCTAGAAAAATAAATCTCGACATTAAATATATCCCTGGATTGCCACGTCAGGAGTACCTTCCTCGCAAAGACAAACCTGTTTTTGCCATAGGGGTCAGTGAGGAGTTACAATTTTAGCTATTGACTTTTTAGTCAATATGCGCTATGTTTTTAAGTTGTAATAAAATAATGTTTTTATCCAACAAACCATTCTTTTACAAGGAGCTTACCATGGAAATATTAGATGCACCCAAAGGGAACTATGTGGGCAAGCCAGTCCTTCTCCATTTTGATGTACATTGCAACAAAAAAAATAGTGCAGAATGGCTAACGGAGAAAGCCATGCGCAAAGAGGCTCTTGCCACAGCAAGAAGCATCATCCCGAAGAGAGTTGAATTATCAAGTGCAAATGCTATATTATTTGGTGAATACAGCTACACCATTTACAATGGGTCTCCATCAACGATAATATTTGCATCAACGATTATGGCGGCACAGTTTTTCCAAATTGAAGATACTTCTGAATAACTTCTCGCCTAGCTTGATTACCCCGCTTTTCCGCATCAACTGAGTCATCACTTTCATAGATTGTGATGGCTCGTTTTTTTATTTTCAAATAACTTTTCCAAAAATTTAAATTTTGGAGTTCGAACCAATTTTTAGATTGATTCGAAATTCAAAATTCAAAACTTTCTGCGTGTGTCATTTCGACCGGATAAATTTCTGTACTCGGAAATTTAGAAGTGGAGAAATCTCAAATATTTTAGATCTCTCGACTCCACTATCGTTTCGCTCGAGATGACACAAATAGTTTTCTTGTTTTAATGCTAAAATGTTTTAGCATTTATTCGCATTCTTGCACCTTAAGAACTTTATAAACCAATTATCATTGTCTGGCCAAAACTATGCCATAAACTTTTTTAG
>DOKP01000093.1:0-2160 GCA_003510795.1 Candidatus Moraniibacteriota bacterium
CCGGACAAATACTGAAAGTTGGAGTAAAAGTGAAATACGGAAGAGCATATTTGGTAGCAATGGTTCTCACTAAATTTTTCACCACCTCTATGTCATTAATTTTTTCTCCCAAGAATCCGTGTAGCACTGTTCCTCCGGTATATTTAGTTTGCAGATTATCTTGCAGATCCAAGGCTTCAAAAATATCGCTTGTATAGCCTACTGGAAGCTGTGATGAATTAGTATAATATGGTTGAGCTGCTCCCGCTTTAACTGATTCATCATTGGCAAAAATAATATCTGGATATTTATTTCGATCTAAATTAGCTAAGCGATAGCTAGTTCCCTCAGCTGGAGTCGCTTCTAGGTTGTACATATTATCAGTTTCCTTTTGATATTTAATCATCTTGTCTCGCATGTGATTTAAAACTCTCTGCGCAAAAATATTTCCTTCTTTGGTTGTGATACTCTTACCCATTAAATTTAAAAGTGCTTCATTCATTCCTATTAACCCAATGGTTGAAAAATGATTTCCCCAATACGTTCCTCGTCTAGCTTTGATATCGCGCAAATAATGTCTTGAGTAAGGATAAAGTCCAGCATCAGTTAATTTTTCGATAAAAACTCTTTTTAACTCCAAACTTTCTTTAGCAATATCCATCAATTTATCCAAGCGACTAAAAAAATCTTTTTTATCTTTCGCTAGGTAACCCAGTCTTGGCATATTAATAGTGACCACCCCAATTGAACCGGTCATCGGATTAGCTCCAAAAAGTCCTCCGCCTCTTTTTTGCAATTCTCGGTTATCCAATCTCAATCGGCAGCACATACTTCTGGCGTCATCTGGGCTCATATCAGAATTAACAAAATTAGCAAAGTACGGCATTCCATATTTAGCTGTCATTTCCCAGATTGGCTCTAACGCTTTATCTTCCCAATTAAATTCTTTAGAAATATTATAAGTTGGGATAGGAAAAGTGAAAACTCTGTTTTGAGAATCGCCTCGGCTCATCACTTCCGCAAAAGCTCGATTTATCATGTTCATCTCTTTTTGAAAAGCAGCATATTTTTTCTTTTGAGGCTTACCTCCGACAATCGCAGCTTCGTCTTTATAGTTTGAAGGCACTTGTAAATCTAAAGTAATATTAGAAAAAGGTGTTTGAAATCCTACTCGAGTAGGAACATTCATATTAAAAACAAATTCTTGAATCGCTTGCTTCACCTCTTTATAATCCAATTTATCATAATAAACAAAAGGAGCTAAAAGAGTATCAAAATTAGCGAAGGCTTGCGCACCATTAGCTTCTCCTTGTAAGGTATAGATAAAATTAACCATTTGACCCAACGCTGCTCTAAAATGTTTAGGTGGAGCGCTATGAACTTTTCCAGGTACGCCACCAAATCCTCGCATAAATAAATCATGTAAATCCCAACCACAACAATAAGCTGCTACCATTTGAAGATCATGCACGTGTAAATCTCCTCCTTCGTGAGCTTCTTTAATATTGTTAGTATAAACTTTGTTCATCCAATATTTAGAACTCACCGCTGAGGAAATAAAATTATTAAGTCCTTGTAACGAAAATCCCATATTAGAATTTTCTTTTACTCGCCAATCTGATTCATCGATATACTTATCCACCAATTCCACCGCTTCATCCAATGCCTCCTCTGTTTCACGCACTTTGCGATGCTGTTCTCGATAAAGAATATAGGCCTTAGCAGTTAACTCAAAGTCCAATATCATTAAAACTTTTTCCACAGTATCTTGGATCTCTTCAATTTCTGGCACATAGCCTTTGTGAAAATTTTTATTTATTAACTGGACCACTTTTTTAGTTACGTTCTGAGCATCCCTTAAATCACCTTCCCCTGTTTCGCTAAAAGATTTAAGCACTGCTTTGGTAATTTTTTCCGAATTGAAAGGCACCACTTTGCCACTTCTTTTTATAATTCTAGTTATTCCTTTAGCTACTTCCTGTTTTTTTTCTGTTTTTTTCTTTCCCTTTATTGCTTTATTCTTTTGAGCCATATTTTTATTTTTCCTCGTCTCGCCGAAGCTTCAGCGAAGGCGGATTATTTTTTATTTTAAATTTATGAAATTTTATTATTTATCTTCCCCTTCTAATTTTTCTAATTCTTTTTTGAAACTATTTAAGCTTCCAAATGATTTATAGACAC
>DOKP01000093.1:2228-2540 GCA_003510795.1 Candidatus Moraniibacteriota bacterium
TTTATAGACACTCGCAAATCTCAAATAAGCCACATCATCCACTTCCTTTAATTTTTCTAAGATTATCTTACCCACTTCTTTACTGGCAATTTCTCCCTGCTTTCCTTTGGTGTAAATCTGATATTCAATTTCATTCAGTAACTTTTCTTTTCGCTCATCACTAAGTGGTCTTTTTTCTAGAGATTTGGCTATTCCTTTTTTTATTTTTTCTTGATTGTAGTCTTCTTTTTCTCCATTTCTTTTTATAACTAGCAACCTCATAATTTCTACTTCCTCATAAGTGCTAAATCTTTCTTTGCATTTTTCACATTC
>DOKP01000093.1:2648-2790 GCA_003510795.1 Candidatus Moraniibacteriota bacterium
TCATTGGTATCGCGCGAATCAACTACTTTGGTTTCGGGATGATTACAAGCTGGACAAATCATATTTTTGTTTTTATTTAAACATCTCAATAGATGGCATTTTTTTACTCTTGCCATTTGGCTATTTTTATGTTTAAATGAAC
>DOKP01000047.1:0-807 GCA_003510795.1 Candidatus Moraniibacteriota bacterium
AGATTCACTAGAACTTTGTGAATCTCGCAGGGTGAACGGTAGGGGTTACTAGTAAGCCCAATAAATTCCTACCTTAGTAGCGTTATTTTTGGCAGCATAGGCCAAAATGGTTGACCCATGTTGCATGAGAAAGGCATACAACTCCTCTTCTTTACAATTGAGGAAAAACTCCGGTTCGGAATCCGTGGGATCCCGTTCCTTGTCCATCTCCACACAATCTGGGAGACAGATAATATCAGGAGAGTTTTGCAAGAGCTCTCCCGCCTTGATTGCCAACTCGTTCTTAAGGCGAGTGACATCGTTCTCAAACTGCCCAGACCAAGCATGGGTTGAGGATGGTTTCAGAAAATCCGTGAAACAACCCTCAAGTTCCAACGCCTGGCTGGAATTAGAATGAAGAGAACGTTCCGTATAACCCGCTAGGGCTATAATTTTCAGGTGATCCTCTCTGAGAATGTCCCAGGGATGATCACCATCCACGCGAGAAGCGAGAATGGACCAATCTCCATACTGACCAACCTCTACCCAGATATGAGTGGAACCCGTGCAAGTAGTATGCTCTACCCGCATACGGATAAGATCAATTACTGGAACCACTCCCCGGATTTCATTCGAAGGAGTGGCCTCGAGGTTTTCCCTGAGAGCCATTGCATAGGCGACCAGGGTTTCCATGTCATCTTTTCCGGCAATGATGTCGCCAGAAAGGTTGGAATGACCAAGTGCCTTTCGGCACTCCTCAAATTTTTTCAGAGCGTCTACTAATTTCATATTTCCTCCCTCCGCTCTTTCGAACGAAAAGTAAATTTT
>DOKP01000047.1:863-9178 GCA_003510795.1 Candidatus Moraniibacteriota bacterium
CTTTCGAACGAAAAGTAAATTTTTACTCCGCCACAGACGAAATGCCTGCTCGGAGTGTTTTTTGAATTGCCCATGTGAAATGATAATTTTTTTGTGAAAATTACGTATCTCGCATAAAGGCAATCCAAAATAATTTAGAGAAACTATGAAATTTTTATCAAAGAACTTTGAGATCCCTCGACAAACTCGGGATGGCAACTCTCTCTTACCCCGTCAGATGACTGTGATTTTTAAAGAGATTTTTGCATCCGAATAGGTGTTCAATCTATCGGGTGCAACTGATCTCTTTCCGAAAAAAGGATTTAAACCCCCTCTCAGTCTCCCCCTTGATTACAAGAGGGAGAGGTTATTTTAATCAGGTGATTGTGATGTCTTTTCTTGGAAGTGTTTTACTTAATTTTAAGTAAAACAGCTTACTCAATACTTAGAAGTGATTCCGAAAGGATATATCGTTCATATATCGACTTTCTTCATCGCATCCAATCTAATCGAACGATTTTGGACATATAATTCAGATTCCTATCTTCTAGCTTTACTCTCTCCATGTGGCTAATGCTATAGCTCGCAAAAGTAAACTCCATGAATCTGTTTTACAAAGTCTTAATTTTAAATGTTCTAGCTAAGATTTTAGTTGTCTATGCAACTTCTTATCTTAACAACATAGTATAGCATGTCTGAGTAAATTTGTCAATAGTTTCGTAACAACTTTATCTTATTTTAGTGTATTTTTATATATTTTAAGCATTCTTTCCTTATTTTATAATATATTTTTGTCATAATTTTATTGACAAAATACTTATAATCTGCTACAATAGAAACAATTAACACTAAAAATTGTGGAAAATATTATACTAAAACAGCTAGGCTTAAACGATAATCAGATACTTATTTATGAGTATCTGCTTGCAAATGGCGCGCAAAAAGCCAGCGTTATAGCCAAAAACACCCCTTTACAAAGAGGAGTGGTTTATAAAACACTAGACGAATTAATCGAATTGAAGATCATAGAAAAAAATGAAGAAGAAAATGCCATTGCTCTCTTTATTCCTCTTCATCCTAGCGTTCTAAAAAGTCTAGCCGAAAGTAAGATCCGAACAGCCCAAAACACTTTTAATCATTTGGAAAGCGAGATTGGCTCTTTGATATCAATGTATAATTTGACTAATAACAAGCCAGGAATTGAATTTTATGAGGGAATTGAGGGAGTTAAAAAGATTTTGAGTGATTCTCTGACGGCTAGAGAGACTATTTATTCTTATGCTGATTTTGAAGCCATAGAAAAAAATATTAGTCAAGTCAATGCCCAGTACCGCAAAAAAAGAAACTCTGAGTTTATAACAAAAAAAGGCCTTGCCTTAGACACGCCTTTTGCCCGTGAATTTCTCAAAAATTATCCCAAGATTGACCGAGATAATGTCCGCCTAATTCCCAAAATTGAAATTCCGTTTTCTTCCGTCATGCAAATTTATGATAAAAAGATCTCCTATATATCTTTTAATGAAAATAGCTCTACTACATCTATTATTATTACCGACCCCAATCTTTATGCGATGCACCGCTATTTGTTTGAGTCTCTTTGGAATACTGCTAAGTCGCTGGATCAAACTGATTCAAAAACCACGATTGAACCATCCTTATAATCAAAATATCTAGTTAAAGCAAACCCTTCTTTTAGTTCACTAAAAGAATCATTCTGCTCTTTTTTTCTGATGATAATTTGTGCTGTTTTTTCTCCAATTCTATTTGCTAATTCATCGCTTGAAATTTCTTGAGTTTCATATTTTTTCGATTTATCCATCGTTATAGCAAAACTTGGCACACCAGAAACATCCATAATGTCAGTGGCGACAAATCCGCTTTCAATATAAGTTTTGGAAATATTTTCTTCCGGATTGCAATTGGCATCAATGGACATTTTATCCTCGGTATATTTTTTCATTACTTCTTCAAAAAGCGCTCGGCCAATTTCCGCTCCATTAAATATATCGTTATTGGCATTAAAACTACCAAAATA
The DNA here is from genome assembly GCA_003510795.1 of Candidatus Moraniibacteriota bacterium. GTDB lineage: Bacteria > Patescibacteriota > Minisyncoccia > Moranbacterales > UBA9337 > UBA9337. The sequence goes on from DOKP01000047.1 coordinate 2,878, forward strand.
CAAACGCCCGTCAGGTTGTCTCGCGATAGTTAAAAACGCCATCAACTCTCTTTCTGATTCCTTTTGCGAGACAGCGCTATTTTTATAAGTCGCTATTTCAAAATTCACATTTAAATCCCCAACTTTTTTATCAAAAGATTCCTGAATCATTTTTTGGAATTCCTCTGGATAGCTGGCATAATTTTTAGCGATATCTGCTTTCATTTTTCCAACCATTGCTTGGCTAGTAACAATTTCTTTGCCAGTCAATGTATTAATGCGAGTGTCTTTCATTTTTTCCAGAGGCATCTCTACTCCATTTTCGCGCATATTTTTGAAAGTGGCTTTAAAAGTTTCCACATCTATCCTGATAGTCTCAATCTTAGCTATTATTTTTTGCAAAACTTTTTCCGACACATCTGCATTATCAGCTACAATGGCGAGAAGCTCTTTGCCCCGGATTAAAAGTTTTTCAGCTATTTCTCTCGCATCTGCGACAGCTTCATTTCCAAACTGTTGAATAATATATTTTTCCACTCCGTCGGATGCATCCGCCAATTCAGCATATTTAGCAAAAATCATATCAGCAGTTTCTTGATCAAATTTTTCTCCGATAGTTAAAATTTTATCTCCCATTTCTTGTCCGCCATGCTCGAGAGAAAGGAAAGAGCGAACTCTATTGATTCTATCTTCATCGTCTCCACTTTGGTTTAAAAATTGTTTTATCTCTTTTATTTCCAAAACTGTCTTTGATTTTATAAATTGGAGGAAATAATTTTGCTCTAAGATAGAAATATTTTTTACTTCAAAACCAAATTCGGTATGCAACGCTTCTCTAAGAGGTTTTGACATAATATATGCATAGTCTCCCAAATGCTCTTCTTCAAGAACGGGCTTTCCTAAGCCGCTTATCTGAAGATTATTTTTTTCATCAAACGCGCCGGTTTGATTAGGAGAAATTTGAAAGGGAATCACATCTTTATCGGTAACAAAAAACTCACCCAACTCAAAGTCAATATCTGTTTCTAAAATCTGCCTTAATCTCAGATTTAAAAAGTAATTATTTTCATCTCTATCAATAATATTTTTTAATCTGATCAAAAAAGCTGACTCATTTAAAGCTTTATTATCTCCGTATTCAATATCTTTTGTAATTATTTCAAATTGATAAATAACATAAATAAGAAATCTCAATATCTCCAATAAATTCTTCGTTTTATCTCGCACTTCTTCATTTTGTAAATCAATTTTGTCTATAAAACAATTAAAAAATTCTTCATATTTATTATCTATCCCGCCCGCTATTTCATCTACATTTTCAGCTATTATGTTTATGTAATTTATTTTTTCACTAGCTGAAATATCTTTATGTAAAAACATCTCTTCCAATATCCTAACTGCTTTTTCCGTTCCAGCCTCATTTATGAGTGCATTAAAAGAATAATCATCCGCATCAAGATGACCGCCATAAATTATTTCTTTAGCAATTTCCTTAGGATTAGTCGCATAATCTATGCCTTCATAATCGTCATTTTCAAAAGCTCGCCCTGCTTCCCCAGAGACTTCTTGCTGACGATAAATTTCACCCCCAGAAAAATCTTCTTTAAATCCCTTCATAAAAAAATAATCTCAAAATTATGCTTTAATTATACATCACCTCACCCAAACCCCAAAATTCAATTTCCTTTATTTTTTCCTGCTTTTTAGCTATACTTAGAGTCATGGAGCATAAAACATGTAGCATATGACATAGAACATGAATCATAAAACATGATAGCACGTTAGCTCCGCCAGCTGGCGGATTATCACGTCAACATTTTGACATTAAAACGCTTAAAGTCATCAATCATTCGCAATCAGTCATTAAAATACATTTAACCTCGATGACTAATGACTTTTGGCTGATGACTAAATTATTACTTTATGATTTTTTTTAAACAAACTAAATATCAACTACTTACTGCGATTTCCGCTATTTTAGCCTTAAACTCATATTTTTTTATCGAGCGTAAGTCTACCAACGCTTTTCCGCTAATTTTTGATAATATTAATATTCACTACTTGATTTATATTCTTTGCCTTGGCGGGATTATTTGGACCACTTGGAAGTTTTTTAAAAATGAAAGCATAACACAATTAATCAAAAAAATTCTTCTAATATCTCTCCCTACTGAAATTATTTTTATCTTAGGATTATATATCATCCACGCCGAAACTAAGGTGCATTTTTTGTTTTATTTCTTAACCGGTTTTTATTTGGTAATTTGGGCTTTATTTTTCATTGAAACTAAAAATAAATTTACCCAGTCAGAAAAAATAAGTCCCTCAAAATGGCTCAAAAACCAAGGCGCATCAACTCTTTTATTGTTATTTTTAGCTCTTTCTGTCTTTGGCTACTTTGGTATCAATAAAATTGAAAATTACGCCGGAGTAGACGAACCTCTTTGGACACTGGATAGAATTCCTTATTTTTGGAAAAACGTCTCTGAGATGGACTGGGAAAACACCTCCATTAGTGATAAGCCCGGAATTACTGTGGTTATTCTTTCCGGATTAGGGTTGCTAGACCATCCCGTGAGTTATCATTACGATGACAAAAAAGAACTTGGCAGTTTTGTCGCCCAAAAAGATATTTTTACCATAAACAAAGATTTTCGTTTGCCTATAGTCATGTTTTGCTTATTTTCCTTAATACTATTTTATATTTTTATCCAAGAATTACTCGGCAAAAAAGTCGCTATTTTGTCTGTAATTTTTATCAGTACCTCACCAATGCTTATCGGCATGAGTAGAATCGTTAACCCTGATGCTATTTTGTGGGTTTTTGCACCCTTGACTATCTTAGCTTATTTAATTTTTCTCAAAAAAGAAACTCACTTTTGGCTATATGCATCTGGAATTTTATTGGGACTCTCTCTTTTAACTAAATACGTGGCTAATATTCTCTACATTTTCTTTTTTAGCTTAATATTTTTGGAATATTTATTCAAAAACTCCCAAGAAAATGTTTTTCAATATTTAAAAAAATCTTTTATCCAATTTTTTTCTGTTATTCTCGTCTCTCTAGTCACTTTCTTTCTCTTGTTTCCAGAAACCTGGGTCAACCTTAAAAAATTATTTACTGGCACTATTTTAAGCCAGGCTTTTATTACAATTGCTCCAATTTTCATTGCTTTATCCTTATTTTTAACATTTGATACTTTTGTGTTAAAAAATAGAATTACTCAACCTATTTTAAATTTTTTCTTTAAAAATAAGCGCTACTTAATATTTATTTTATCTGGATTGTTTTTATTATTTATCGTCTTTACTTTTCTAAATACTTATTTGGATATGAGATGGGTGGATTTTGAAAACATATTAAGCTCCCCCAAAACTTCTCACCGCCTTAACTCATTTCTGACTATTTTTAGCGCCAATTTTTATCCTCTTATTTTCGCCTCTCTGCCAATCGTTATTTTTGGATTATTTAGCACTATCTATACAACTTTAAACGACAGATTAAGAAATAAACCGGAAACAAAAATCACTTTTTATTTCATTACTTTTATTTTGCTTTACTATTTCGCCTCTACTTTTAATGAGGTGGTTTCTACCATTCGTTACCAAGTTATTCTTTACCCATTGCTTTTAATAATTTCTGCCCTTGGAATTTACAGACTTACTAGATTTATAGAATACAAATATGTTTTTGAAACAGCCTCCTTTGTCTTATTAATTTTAGGAGGAGTTACTCTTTTTAATATAAAACCTCATTATTTGGGCTATGCTTCGTTTTTATTACCCGAAAATTACATTGTCGATGTCAAAGACATGGGTGACGGTTCATATGAAGCGGCTCAATATTTGAATTCATTGCCTGACGCCGAAAAACTTTTTGTTTGGACTGACAAAAGCGGTGTATGTACATTTTTTATCGGAAAATGCGATTCTTTTTATGATTCGTTATCTTTTCAAACTAGTCCCAAAATAGATTATTTTATTATTTCCTCTGGCAGACAAAGCAAAATTTTAAATGTAACCCAAAATAAAAATTCTCTTCCGTATGATTTTAAAAAAATATATAATTCTCAGAAAACTGAATTCTATCTCCATATCGGCAACAGAGAAAAAAATTACATCAAAGTTTTGAAAGCTGAAAATTTTAAAAGATAATAACATTAATCAATATTTGCCCGTTCCACCCTCTCCCTCTCTCTGAGGGGGAGAATTAAAGAGGGAGTGAAGTAGATTAAAACTAATTCCAAGCGTGTAAATTCTATACTTAAAAAAATATGCAACCAAAACAAGAAAAACTAATTATTTTTGCACTGCTATTCATTTCTGTGCTATCTTTTTTTTCCTTTGGCTTTTATCATTTGGGTAAATTTGAAACTACTGATGAACATCTGTGGAAATATGACCGCATCCCGAAATATTGGAAAGCTTTGAAAGAAAAAGATTGGGGAAAAACTTATATCAATGATAAACCCGGGGTAACTGTGGCGCTTATTTCAGGAATTGGACTTATCTCTGAATCGGATCCTAAGTCGAACCAATATCTACCTGTTAAAAATGATATTGAAAGCAAACTTTTTGAACGCTACGATTATCGACAAACAGAAATAACCAATTTCAGATTCAGATTACCAATTTTAATATTTTCCAGTCTCTCTTTATTGGCTTTTTTTTACCTTATCCTTAAAGCATTTAACTCCTATCGCGTTGCTCTTTTGTCTACAATCTTAATCGCTACTAACCCAATTCTTTTGGGCATTTCCCAGATCATAAACCCCGACAGCTTTTTTTGGATTTTTGGTGGACTTTCTGTGGTAGCTTATTTGGCTTATTTAAATACTCAAAAGAAAATATTTTTGATCTGGTGCGGAGTAATTACCGGTTTCGCATTACTCTCTAAATACACAGCCTTTATTCTTTTTGCTTTTTTTGTTTTGAGTGCTCTGGGTAAGATAATTTTTCAAAAAGAAAATCAAGCTCTTAAAACCAATTGGAAGACTATTTTAAAATACATTATCGAAATAGGCTTGATTTTTATTATTGCTTGTATTATTTTTGCTATTTTCTTACCAGCCACATTTGCTAATCCTGATTATCTTTTTAAAGGCATCTCTCAATTTTTAAATCTAAAGATAATTCTTTCTTTTTTGATAATAATTTCAATTATTGCAAGCATTTTAACTTGGAAAAAGGATATTATCGGTCAAATAGTCCAAAAAATATCCAAGCAAAAAAATGCCCTGCTAACTGCCTCTCTAAGTCTTCTCTCTCTTTTAATAATAATTTCTATCTTGAATGTTTGGGTTGGTCAAAAAATAGCACCGGTGAGTGAACTGAGGGATTTGGCTTATATTAATGAGCCCAAAGAATTTAATTTTAAGCCACTCCTGGATAGAAAAAATGGAGATATTTTTAATAGTCCCCAGCTATATTTAATGGAAGCTTATCCTTTTATTTTTTCCATTTCTCCACTTTTAATAATACTCATGCTCTTTGCGACATTTTTGTCTTTAAAAAATAAAATCTCTCTAAAAAATTATCCTGTACTATTCGCCGGCTCTATTTTTATCCTATTTTACATTTTTTCCACTCTTTTGGCTCATATCATTACCAACGTCCGCTATTCTATTATTCTTTATCCTCTAATAGCTATTTTAGGGGGAATAATTATCTCGGAAACGATGCACTTCTTTGAATTAAAAAAGTTTAAACATTTTATTATTATTGCTCTGATAATTTTTATTCTAGGTCTAGCCTCTCTTTGGCAAAATAAACCTTTTTATTTTAGCTACACAAACTCTCTGTTGCCCGCTAGCTACACCATTCATGATTCTTGGGGCCACGGTGCCTATGAGGCTGCTCAGTATCTGAATTCATTGCCTAGAGCTGATGATTTAATTGTTTATTCTAATACAGAAACATTTTGTCGATTTTTTAAAGGTAAGTGCCTCAAAAGTCGAAAAATTGATTTAAATCTTGTTCAGCCGGATTATTTTATCATTTCTAAAAGAGGCCTCTTAAAACAAGACAACCATTTTGTTTTAAATAATAATCCCAATCCCCAAAAAGATACCCAGTTTTATTTAAAAAAATCGGAAACTGCTTATGTTTGGCGAATTCTTATTAATAACCGCCCCAATAATTTTATTAAAATTGTAAAATTTTAGGAACTACGCACTTAAGCGTAATCTCTCACTTACCCCTAGGGCAAAAGTGGGTCTGTCTTTGCGAGGATAATTTGTACTCAAATTATCCGTGGCAATCCAGGAATGTATTAGATTTAGATATGTTTTGAAAAACTGGACTGCCACGCAATTTGAGAGTA
>DOKP01000047.1:9231-12754 GCA_003510795.1 Candidatus Moraniibacteriota bacterium
TGGACTGCCACGCAATTTGAGAGTACTCAAATTACTCGCAGAGACAAGAAGGAACAAAGATATGAGTGAGTGGTTAGTAAGGAATTACGTTCAATCTACTATAAATATTAAATTCAATAATTAAAAATATGAACCGTTTAAAAAATATTTTCGACGATAAATTCGTGTGGTTTTTTTTATCTTTAAAAATGAAAAAGCCTCTTTTGGCAATTATAGCAATTATAATCATTGGTTCTTTTTTGAGATTATACAATTTCAATGACCTTTTGCGCTTTAACAATGATCAGGTTCGAGATGCTCAAATCATTGACTCTATGTATTCTGGTGAGAATTTCCCACTTTTCGGACCCAAAGCCGGAGGGACTAAATTCAATCTGGGTGGAGCTTTTTATTATTTAGAATATCTGTCAGGTGCTATTTTCGGATTTTCTCCAGCGGGAATTGCTTTTTTTATTCCTCTTTTATCAATAATTTCAATTTATTTATTTTACCTGATATTTAAAAAAATATTTTCTATCAATATCACTCTAGGCTTAACATTTTTGTATGCTATTTCTTTTTATGCCATTAAATATTCTCATTTTGCTTGGAATCCCAATGCTATTCCCTTTTTTATCTTAGCTTTTTTGCTTCTCTTGACGCGCTTGCTTGAAGAAAGAAATAAATTCAGTGATTTTATTTTGCTAGGCATCATTATTGGCATTAGCGCCCAACTGCATACCACTCTTTTAATTTTAATGCCCCTTATGGCCCTTTTAACTATTTTGTACGCTTATTTTAAAAAAATAAATATTAGCTTAAAAAATATTTTCTTGTTTATCTTTTTTTTCATTCTGATAAACATCCCTTTTATTTACGGGAGTTTTTTAGACCATGGTAAAAATCTTAGAGAATTTTTAGCCGGCGCTAGCACCAAAACTGGCACTAGCCTATCGATTGTTAAAAACACGACTGAAGATATTAAATTTTTCTTGCAAGGAAGTAGTTATTATCTAACGGGGATTGAGCCTCAAAAAAATTGGAGTAACGTCATAAAACTAATCAAATCTCACAATTTAATAGAGTTATCTCTTCTTGCCTTTTCCTTAACTATATTTTTTGGAGGAATTCACCTTCTTTTTTCTAAGAAAACACGAGCTAACCGCCGGACTATTGCCAATAATACAATCTTAATCTTAAGCACCTTCACCTTGCTAGCTTTTTTATTTTTTATTCTTATCGGCAATGAATTAAATCTGAGATTTTTTATTATCCTTTCTTTTTTGCCCTATTTATTTCTAGGGGCAATTAGTCAATACCTCTCTGAAAAAATAAATTCTCTTCAGATAAAAGTAATCCTTTTTCTTTTAATTCTATCTATCTTAATTTTTTCAAATTTAAATATGTTTGCCAAAACTTATAACTTAAATGATTATCGCGCCCCGGAAAGTGCTTATGGCGGGATTAGCTTAGGCGAACTGAATGAATTGTGCCTAAAGATGGATAACGCACTAAAATCAAAGCCTGGCGCTTCACAGACAGCCTTTATTGATTCATTTGAGTTTAAAAGATCGCTAACATACGTTTGCGCAAAAACGAACCTTGCATTGGAAGAATTCTCCAGCGGAGAACTCATTGGCGCTCAATTATTTTTCGTAATCGTAGAAAATGAAAACATAGAAAAAAATATTCAAAAATACACCAATAGTTTTAAACTTGAAAATTCTCAAAAAATAAAACGCTTTACGCTTTTAACTTTTAAATCTATTCAATAAATTTCCATAATTCGCATATTCTCCCGCCGGAAACGCTCGTAGCAACTACGGACGAGTATTTGATTCACCCGCCACGTGATAAAAAATTTATTTTTTGTTTTACGTGGTAATTTGTAGGGAACAAAAAACATCCTTCAAAGAAAGATGTTTTTTTACCCACTCAAGTGCCAGCTAACTTAACTTTTAAATTAACAAACACCTGACAAGGTTATGGAAACCAGGCGCTGAACGCCGAATATATAAATAAAGTGGCTTGAGCGCCTGGTGTTTGACATGTACCAACATGTAAACCGGAAATCCCTTAGCCCGGGTGAGAGGCAATCAGTGATTATAGGAATGCATGTATTTTGTGTACATACTTGTTATCCTCTACTTTTCTCTGGGACGAACCCTTGTTAAAGAACTTGATTTTTCTTTTTATTTTTATTTTAAGAAAATTTTTATTAGTCCCACTCAATTAACGATTTTATCCCAAACTTAGTGGGACTAATAATTTTATTTTTTTGTTTTTATTTTTATTTTTTTTGAAGTATGTTTACTTCTTTTTTGATGCATGGAGAATAGTAGAAGAAAACTTGAGCTGTTTTAGGAAAAACCGCTAAAATTTTCTTCTACCAGATAACTTTTCTATTCATTTGTCAACGTGCTTATATCACTACAATACAATTATACCAAAAAAAAAGCCCGTAGTCAATTTTCACTCTCCAAAACCCTTATTTCAAGCCTCGTACCCCCCTAAATGAATTTTTATAAAAAATATTCTCAAAAATAAACAAATTTTAATTTAAAATTATGTTATTTTTTAAACAATTTATACACAACTTATCCACAGGTTGTTAAAAATGCCTTAATTTTCCGAAGAAAAAATATCAGTTTTACTCTCTGATTCCTTAGATAATTTGTCGATAATTAATCTTCCGCTCTCCTTATTGGTAGCAACCATGAAATAATCACCTATCACAGCATAATCTAATGATAAATCTAGATTTTTATTCAAATTGACATATCGAATAAGATTGCTATTATAGTTGCTCTCGCCAAACTTACTAGCTGAGATATTTTCAGGCTTAGCATATACAAACAATGCTTCTATATTTTTAACTAGGGTTTTTTCGTTTTTAACTAAGTTTGCTTTTAATAAATCTTTATTTTTTATACCCACAACAACGCTAACTCTTTTTATGTCTTTATTTTTGTATAGAAATAAAGAAAAATTATCTGGGGATAGATTATTTGCAACATTGGGACTCAAATATATTTTAAAATTATCAATAAAATTCTTAAATAAAATCGGCTTATTGTTCTTATCTACTATCAAAAACTCCAGTTGATTGCCACTATATTTTTCCATTTCTATAAATTTTCTTTCAATTATAGATTTAATTCCAAGTTGGTTCAATTCTTCGTCATTTACAACCATAAAATTAACTTTATCGGAAAATCCACTTTTATCACCAACTAAGTCCTCTATGGCATTAGCAGAATTATTCTCTGAATTAGCACTGCTCTTCTTGTTTGAATCCACAGTTATCCCTGATTTAGAGTTATCATTATTTTTTTCATCTCTCATAAACCAAATGTAATATCCACCCGCACCAAGCAACAAAATTATTGCAAAGATTATCCCATAAATAAAAGTATTACTTTTTTCATTAAGTGTTTCAAAACTCACCATATCCGCATTTTTAACACTTGGGGGAGCTTCCGTCTCTGCAGTAGGTATATGCGGATAACTATTTAAATTTTTTGGCATAGTGCCCGATCTCGCC
>DOKP01000047.1:12939-17281 GCA_003510795.1 Candidatus Moraniibacteriota bacterium
CTGCTCTCTTCTATGGCATTATCATTTTCACCCAAAAGATCTTTTTTCATGGTGTGGAATTTCACTGATTCTAAATATTCATTTTCAGATTTTGTTTTGTTGTTATTTTTATTGAACATATTTAAGAAGTAATTTTTTATATACTTATATTATAACATTTTTCACTTATTGCCAAATAATATTCAAATAAAAAAAAGCGACCTTGCTACAGGCCGCTTTTAAGTATGCTTAAAATCTATTTTTTAGCATCTTTCATAGAAAGATTTATCCTGCCCATTTTATCAATTTCTTTAACTTTTACCATCACCATATCTCCTACTTTAACCACATCATCAACTTTATTGACACGCTGTTCTGATAGTTCTGAAATATGAATTAATCCATCTTGACCTGGTAGCAATTGAGCAAAAGCTCCAAAATCCATTATTTTAACTATTTTAGCATTAAAAATTTCTCCAGCCTTTACTTCTCGGGTAAGATTCTCCACCCATTCTCTAGCTTTATCCGCAGAAACTTGATCTGGAGAAGTAATAAAGACTAGTCCGCTGTCTTCTATATCAATTTGCACTCCAGTTTCGTCAATAATTTCATTGATAACTTTTCCACCGGGTCCAATTACTGAACGAATTTTATCTGGGTTGATTTGAAGGGTAATAATTCTCGGTGCGTAAGGAGACATTTCTTTTCTTGGTTCAGCTATTACCTTGAGCATTTCTCCCATTATAAACATCCGGCTTTCTTTAGATTGAGTCAAGACACTTTTTAACATTTCAATTGTTACACCATCCACTTTTACATCCATTTGTAACGCAGTTATGCCCTTTTCTGTTCCGGCTGCTTTAAAATCCATATCCCCATAATGATCTTCCATTCCTTGAATATCACTTAGAACTTTAAATTCATTATCATTTTTGCCCACAATTATTCCCATCGCAATTCCACTCACCGGTCTTTTTATCGGTACCCCAGCATCCATAAGAGATAATGTTGATCCACACGTAGAGGCCATCGAAGAAGAACCATTTGATTCAAGCACTTCGGAAACCAAAAGCATCGTATAAGGAAATTCTTCTTTAGATGGAAGAACGGGAATTAAAGCTTTTTCAGCTAGTGCCCCATGTCCAATTTCTCTTCGACCTGGTCCGCGCATAAACCTAACTTCTCCCACAGAAAAAGGAGGAAAATTATAGTGATGAATGTATCTTTTTTTCATATCTACCTCCATAGTATCGATTATTTGTTCATCACCTGGAGATCCTAAGGTTGTCACAGTTAAGGCTTGAGTTTCACCTCTAGTAAAAAGTCCCGTCCCATGAGTTCTTGGCAAAACCCCTGTTTGAATAGTAATTTTTCGAACTTCTTTGAGACCTCTGCCATCTGGGCGTTTATCGCTCTCGATAATATTTTTATGCACCATTTCATCACAAACTTCATCCAATATAAGATTAGCAATATCTTTTCTTTTATCAAAATCTTCAGGATGATTTTCTTTAATATATTCTAATACTTCATCTTTTATTTCGCCCACGGCTTTTTCCATTTCCTTCTTTTCTTTTATGTACAGAGCTTGCTCAAGTTTTTCAGTTACAAAAAGATCTTTAATTTTCTTTTCAAACTCGGCATCTCCCTGAAGAAGTGCTGGTTCTGATTTTTCCTTGCCCGCCTCTTTTTGAATATCTTTTATAAATTTAGCTATTTTAGATAAAGCGTTTTGCCCGAATTCAAAAGCTTCCAAAATATTTTCTTCTGGAACTTCTTTGGCGGCCGCCTCTATCATATTGGTTTTATCTTCAGTTCCAGCAATTACCAAATTTAAATCCCCATCCTTAAGGTCCCCATTAATTGGATTAAGTACTAACTCACCATTAATCTTTCCTACCTTGACTGCTCCAATTGGACCATTCCAAGGAATATTGGAAATAGAAAGCGCTGCTGAAGCTGCAATAATAGAAACTATATCCGGATCATTTTCCCCATCAATAGAGAGAACTGTTATTATGACTTGTACTTCATTTCTCATTCGACCATTAAATAAAGGCCTAATTGATCTATCAATCATTCTTCCTGTCAAAACAGCGTCATCTGAGGGGCGACCTTCTCTCTTTATAAATCTTGAACCCTTTATTTTTCCGGCTGCATAATAACGCTCTTCATAATCCACCATTAGGGGGAAATACCCCATATTGCTAGCTGCACCAGTTTTCATAACCGCTGTAGCCAGAACTACTGTGTCTCCATAGCTAACTTTTACAGCTCCACTGGCTTGTTTAGCTAAAACTCCTGTCTCTACCTGGAGCTCTCGACCTCCAATTTGGAGGGTCCATTTTTTCTCTTCCATAATTTTGTTCTTGCATTTTGAAAGAATCTTGAAACAAGGAATCTAAGATAATTTCATCTTCCTCTTCCTCTCCCTGAGGGGGAGAACTAAAGAGGGGGTGTATAAAAAATTATCTCAAATTTCAGGTTTCAAGGATAAGCTTCTTTCAAAAAACACTATTTAATTAATACTTAACACACTAGTACTATAGTTTAAAATGAGGCTTTTGTCAAAAGAAAAATAAAGAAGCCCGCAGATAATATATATCTTTGGGCTCCGCAAACTAAATCTCCTGGTGTCTAGTTTATTGCAGTTTTAATTTTTTCAATCTCATCTGCAATATCCTGGCGATCTGGTAGAAAACGAGATGCAATTTCAGCGGCATCACCTATATAGCCTGCATTAATATTCTCAAGGATAACTGTAATTACCACTTCATCGTTCTTGATGCCAAATGCTTCTGCCTTGTCGTAATGCCTATCCCAGAGCAATCTATGCAGATATTCGATTTCAAATTGTTCTGAGGGCTTGTTGAATTCTTTAGCAATTTGCATTTTTCGCTTCGAACGAAGATTGGAATTCTCGAGAACTTCATTTGCAACTTCTTTTTTCTCATCTTCATTAATTGTCCACGAAAAAGCATGACGAGTTCCATCATGATGACTGGAAGCCGAAAGCAGTGAACGGTACAAAAGTTTTTCCATCTCCTTACGAATATAAGAATCTTTAACATATTGAGAAACCCATTCAAATTCCGCCGGAGACATTATCTCCCCTCGCTGAATGGTATTCCCGTAAAAATCCCTAAATGCTCCAAGAATATCCCCCTCGGTTAAACTATTCAGCACCTCTGGACATTTTTTCACAATAGTGCTCAACATTGCTTTTTTGTCAAAGGCGAATGCGTTGTAAGCATAAATAACGTACAAAAACGCCTCCCTTGCATTATTGCCCGTAACCTCGAATCTCATCCATGGATTACTGATTTTTTCTATTAACATGTTATTCTCCTTTGCGATTTAAGCTCGTCAGCTCTTAGACATACTAGAGGACCACTACCGTAGTGGTCATAGCCAAAAAATGCCAAAATTTAGCATCTTTTTAATATGACCACAAAATAAATTATTAAAGAACTAATAATAATGACATAAATATTAAAAAAGTCAAGAAAAAAGAGCTGCAATTTTTTTATTAAGAATTTTCCAGCGATATTAATGTGTTTTTTTAAATAAAAGAATATTTTTAAAATATCAAGCCATTATAGGTTTTTTAAGTGCATCACCCTGGATATCAAATTCCTTGCCTAAAATATCTCCTAGCTCTTTTCTAAATAATTCAGGAGAACTGGTGTAAACATAAATTTCTTGAAAAGCGATGTTACCATAAATAACCAGCTTAACGCCCCCCTGGATATTAGCAAGTTTAATTCTACGCTTTTTACTCCGAGCAACTTCGATCATGCCCAGAGAATATTTTTTTACCAGCGGACTTTTTATAAGAAATTTCACCACCGGTTCAGCAGCATCAATAAAAGTCGTATGACTTTTGGTAGCTTTGCCGCCAGAAATTTTATTTTTGCTCATAATTATATCTCATTTATCATAAACTATTTTTTATTCTATCCATAAGCGGTTTCCAGACAGATCCACTTTTTTTCTACTGACAAAAATGTCTTTTGACAAATGCTCTGCCTGATCCTGATTTTAAATACTTTTCGAAATCATATGCCCTATATTTATCTTGAAAAGCAATATAATTTACGAGGCTTATGGGAAGCCTTGCTTTTGTAGCTGAAACATATCCTCTAGTATGTCTCTCTATTCTATCTTTTAAATCATTGGTGCAGCCTACATACAGATTGCCGTCCTTACATTTTAAAATATATACATAAAACATATATTCATTATAACAAAAAAACCATTCTAAAAATAGAATAGTTTTTATTCTTCACGAATATCAAAAATGCATTCATTTTCATTCATACAGTATATAGATATATCCACCTTCGCGAACTACTGGCGGGCT
>DOKP01000010.1:0-121 GCA_003510795.1 Candidatus Moraniibacteriota bacterium
ACCAGCTCAAAATTAATTGAAGTAGCAGATGATTTTATTGATTTGTCAGCTAATAAAAAGAAATTTTTAATCTAAATAAAAATAAAAAAAACAAAACCCCGATTTAAATCGGGGGTTTTTT
>DOKP01000010.1:241-15299 GCA_003510795.1 Candidatus Moraniibacteriota bacterium
CTACCAGTTCCTAAGACTGGCGTGTATACCAATTTCACCACCGCGGCAATTTTTAAAAAGTATTATATTAAATGACTAAATTTTACCTTTTTCAAAACAAAATAATAATAAGCTATTTTTCTTAAAAAATCAAGAAGCGGAAGAATTTAACGTTATCATTTTAACATATTAACATTTTAGCACATAAAGGCAACGGTATTGTTTTTGATACATGTTATTTATTGTAGAATGTTGTTAATGAAACATTAAAATGAAGTGTTAATATGTTAAAATGTTAACGTGCTAGTACGATTTAGTTTGAATTTAATATGGGCAGGATTCTTTCTGCTTCTGTTTTTAGAGCGCCTTCGTTTTCATATTCTCCATGATGACGTGTGTCATCTCCATAGGTTTCTTTTTTTTGATCAAGATGAATGTTAATAATTAAAGTGAATGTATCCTGGACATGAGCATACATATGAAAACGGGGATAACCAGCGAGGGCGAGAGGGCGAATAAAACTCATTTCATTGCCAACGTGTTTTTGAAAAGAATAACCAGCCCTCCTTAGAAGGTTGGCAGGATTTTCTTGAAGACTTTCGATTTTTAGTTGCATAAAATTTAGAATAGAAATTAATTGTCTTAAAATTATATTTATAAATTAAGCACCCCCTCTTTAATTCTCCTCCTGCGCCACCACTAAAGCTTAAGCGACACGCGGTTAAAGAGAGGGAGAGGAGAAATGTGTAATTATTTTACCCAATATTTATCTTTTATCTTTTTGTCATCATATTCTTTTTTTTCTTCAATTTTTTTCTTGGCCAGAACTCTCAAATCCTCAATTTTTTCTTTATCTAATTTTGTGGCCCGGCGAGAAAGATATTTTTTATTATTCAAAGTCGCGTCATCAATCACTTCTGAAAGTAGGATGTCTAAAATAGTCCCGATCTTTGGTCCTGGTTGAATTTTTAGTAGCGTTATTAGATTATCGCCGTTGATTTTTAATTGGCCAACAGAAATAGCATCAGCAGAAACTTTTTCTACTATATATTTAAAGTGTCTTAATTTATAAGGAACTGCTTTGGCGGTGCCACTTCCAAGTCTGTCTCCAATTCTAACATCAATTAAGTCATTAATATTTTCCAAACCAACTTTTTGGATTACGCGACGCACTCCCTTTTCTCCAACCTCATCGACATTATAATAAAACATGTGGTTTTTAACAAGAAGAACAGTTTTATCGATAATTTTTTTTGGAAATTTTAATCTAGTTAAAATAGTTTCAACTTTCTTGGCGCTAATATGTTCATGACCGTAAAAAGTAGAAAATTCTCCTTCGCCTCTTTTGGAAGCGGGTTTGCCAATATCGTGCAAAAAAGTAGCTAGACGAACCTCTAGTTTTGCAGAGGGGCAAGTTTTCAAGCTAGCCAGAAGATGTTTATACACAGTGTTGTAAGGACCGTGGTAATGATGGCGGTTTTGTTTGACGTTGATAGTTTCATATATTTCCGGAATTATAGATTGCATTAAACCGGTTTCTACTAATAAATCTACGCCTAAACTAGGATTATTGGATAAAATAATTTTTGCAAACTCATCACTTAATCTTTCGGGAGAGATGTGCTTTAAAAGATCCTTGTTTTTTACCAAGGCTTGAAAGGTTTTTTCTTCTATGTGCCAATTATTGGAAGAATCTTTTTTTAGCTGAGAGGCGAACCTGATGGCACGTATCATTCGAAGGGCATCCTCATTAAATCTTTCATTGGCGTCACCCACAGCACGAATAATTTTATTTTTTAAATCAGTCTGTCCATCAAAAAAATCAATAATTTTAAAATCTTTTTTATTAATTATTTCTAAAGCCATAGCATTTACAGTAAAATCTCGGCGCATCAAATCTTCTTCTAATTTTTTGGCAAATTTAACTGCATCTGGCCTCCTTTTGTCAGAGTATGTGGATTCAATACGATAAGTAGTAATTTCAAT
The DNA here is from genome assembly GCA_003510795.1 of Candidatus Moraniibacteriota bacterium. Lineage (GTDB taxonomy): Bacteria > Patescibacteriota > Minisyncoccia > Moranbacterales > UBA9337 > UBA9337. Next base: position 2,207 of record DOKP01000010.1, read on the forward strand.
ATTGTCTTTACTTTCTGGGTTGTTTAAATATTTTTCAGGAACAAGAACTGTGCCGAATTGATTTTCATATTTTCCGTCGGGAAAAATTTCCAATATTTGAGCAGGAGTGGCATTAGTAGTGACATCCCAATCATTGGGTTTTTTATTTAAAAGCAAATCGCGCACACAGCCGCCGACAATAAAAGCTTCAAAGTTTTTTTCTTTGATTCTGGATAAGACTAATAATACTGTGGAAGGTATATTTTCTAACATAATAAAAATAATTAAAGTCTTTGATGTTTGGTGCCCCCGGGAAGAATCGAACTTCCATTTAATCGTTAGGAGTGATTTGTTCTATCCATTAAACTACAGGGGCAATTATTAATTTATTGAGAATCCCTGCCTACCGGCAGGTAGGGAACTTAAATCTAGGGCTTAGGAGTTCCTTGTTCCCCGCCTGCCAGCGCCCATATCCCGCAAAAAACTGAGCCTCACCCAAAATTGTTAGAGTGACTCGTTTTATTCATTTTAAATCATAGATGCTTAGGCAGTGGCGGGCAGGTATCCATTGAACTACGGGGGCAATTTAAGAATAATAACCTAATTTATAAGATAACATTATATAAAAAAAAAGAAAAGATATAAACGCGACGTGGCGCGTTCCTACTACTGTACAGGTGAAAAATATTATGCTAAAATAAAATGTAGATTAGAAATATAAAAAGAAAAATACAGACAATGTTTTTGTAATTGTTTGTGTTATTTCGTTGTTATAAATATGAATATTCAATATTATGGTCATTCTTGTTTTAAAATAACTACTAAATCAGAGGGTAAAAATACTGATGGGGTAGTTGCCTTTATTGATCCTTTTGATAAAAAAATCGGACTAAAACCGCCCCAAGGGAGGGCTGATGTGGTTTTTGTTTCACACCGTCAGCATAGTGATCACAATAATGTGGAGGCATTAAAAGATAATCCGGTGGTGATTGATGCTCCAGGAGAATATTCAGTAAAAGGAATAAATGTTACTGGAATAGATTCTTTCCATGATGATAAGGAGGGGGCTGAAAGAGGTAGAAATACAATTTTTGTTTTAGATACTGAAGATGTTAGAATTTGTCACCTAGGAGATTTGGGAGTAGATTTAACTGTGAAACAAATGGAGAAAATAGGAAATGTGGACATTTTAATGATTCCGGTCGGGGGAAAATATACCATAGACTCTAATCAGGCCGTTAAAATAGCTAAAAAATTAAGTCCCTCCATGATAATTCCGATGCACTACAAAATGAACGGTATGAATCTGGATGTATCAGATGAAAAAGATTTTTGTAGTGAAATTGGAAATTGCCCAAAAGAAAAGGTAAATAAGATAACCTTAAAGAAAAAAGATCTTGAGGAAAAAAATATGGAAATTTTATTAATGAATATATAAAAATATGAGCTTAATGGATAAAATCGAAGAAATCCGCCAGAAACCAGAACACGAAAAAATCAGATATGTCTGGGGAATGGTAGCGATATGTATGTTCTTTGTTATTTTTATTTGGATTTTTTCTTTTAAGAGTATGTTTAGAGGAAATGAAAGTGTAAATAGTGGAACAGACCCGGCAAGCGGATTGGAAAAAATAGAAGACAATTCAGATTTAACTAACAGTAATGCAGAAAATAATAATGTTCAGGAGAATCAATTTGACGGCGGAAACAGTAATCCGGAAAACACTAAATAAATAATAAAATTATTTAAAATATTTTTTAATATTTCACATAAAATGGAAAAAGAAAACATTAAAGACAAAGGAGTTCAAAGACAAGCTATTGTTAAAGAAGTGCAGCAGTCATATTTGGATTATGCTATGAGCGTTATTGTAGCTAGAGCTTTACCGGATGTGCGCGATGGATTAAAACCGGTGCACCGTAGAATTCTTTATTCTATGTGGAAGACTGGGCTAAGGTCTAGTGCTAAATTTAGAAAGTCTGCGACGGTAGTCGGAGAGGTGTTAGGAAAGTATCATCCGCACGGAGATACAGCGGTTTATGATACGATGGTGAGAATGGCTCAGGATTTTTCTTTACGCTATCCACTTATTTGGGGTCAGGGAAATTTCGGATCCATGGATGGAGATAACGCGGCGGCTTACCGTTATACTGAAGCAAAATTGAAAAGAATTGCCGAAGAAATGCTAGTAGATATCGAGAAAGATACTGTGGATTTTGTGCCTAATTTTGACGGAGTGCATAAGGAGCCCACAGTTTTACCAGCTAAATTACCTAATTTACTCTTAAATGGTTCAATGGGTATAGCGGTGGGAATGGCCACTAACATCCCTCCGCATAATTTAAATGAGTTAGTCGATGCCACCATTCATCTGATTGATAATCCAAAAGCTAGTGTGGACGATTTATTGGAATTTGTAAAAGGACCTGATTTTCCAACTGGGGGAGTAATTTATGATCAAAAAAGCATTCGCGAAGCCTATATTAATGGAAGAGGAGGAATTACCACTCGAGCTAAAGCGGCTATCGTGGAAGCTAAAAATGGAGGACATCAAATAATAGTCTCAGAGATAACTTATCTAACTAATAAATCATCTTTACTTGAAAAAATAGCTCTTTTGGTTAAAGAACAAAAAATTCAAGGCATTAAAGGTTTAAGAGATGAGTCCAACAAAGATGGAGTAAGAATTGTAGTGGAGCTAAAAAAGGATTCTTACCCAGAAAAAGTTTTAAATAAGCTTTATTCCTTAACTGATCTACAAAAGAATTTTAATGTTAATATGTTAGCTTTGGTAGATGGTATTGATCCACAAGTAATGAATTTGAAATCAATGCTGGAATATTATGTAATTCATCGTGAACAAGTGGTTACACGTCGAACTCAATATGATTTACAAAAAGCTAAGGATAGAGCGCATATCTTAGAGGGTCTCAAAAAAGCGCTTGACCATATTGATGAAGTCATTGAAACGATTAAAAAATCAAAAACTCGAGCCGATGCTCATATTAACTTAATCAAGAGGTTTAAATTTTCCGAAAGACAAACTGAAGCTATTTTAGAAATGAAACTGCAAACTTTAGCAGGCTTGGAAAGGAAAAAAATCGAAGATGAGTTGAAAGAAAAGAAAATCATAATTGCTAAACTTGAGGCAATCTTAAAAAGTCGAACAAAATTAATGGGAATTGTTAAGACTGAGCTTCTTGAAGTAAAAGATCAATATGGTGACGAGCGAAAGACTAGGGTAATCAAGGGAAAGATAGGGGAATTTAAACAAGAAGATTTAGTGGCCAATGAAGAGTCCATTATCACACTTTCTCAGAGTGGTTATGTAAAAAGAATGAGTCCGGATGCTTACAAAACTCAAAAAAGAGGAGGCAAGGGAGTAATTGGCGCTAATATTAAAGAAGATGATATTATTTCTCAGGTTTACGCTGTAATGGCTCATGATAATCTATTATTCTTTACTGATAGCGGAAAAGTTTTTCAAACTAAAGCTTTTGAAATTCCAGAATCCACTCGAACTTCCAGAGGACAAGCCTTGGTAAACTTCTTGCAATTATCTTCCGGAGAAAAAGTGACTGAAATGGTAGCCTTCAATAAAGATGATGGATTCAAATTTTTCTTTATGGCTACAGAGGAGGGTAATGTTAAAAAAGTTAAAATTGAGGAATTTGAAAATGTGCGTAGAAGCGGTTTAATCGCGATTAATCTTAGCAAGGAAGATAAATTAAGCTGGGTCAAGCTCACCACTGGCACAGATGAGATAGTAATGGCGACTTCCGGTGGTCAGGCTATTCGCTTTAAAGAATCTGATGTGCGTGCCATGGGTCGAGGAGCCGGCGGAGTACGCGGAGTAAGACTTAAAAAAGAAGATCGCGTAATTGGAGTGGATGCTGTTTTTAAAGGCCAAAAAGGTAACCAGTTGATGGTGATTAGCGAAAATGGTTATGGTAAAAGAAGCGATCTAAAGCTTTATAAGATTCAAAAAAGAGGCGGAAGCGGAATTAAAACTGCCAGTGTGACTTCTAAGACTGGTAAACTAGTTGGAGGAAGGATTGTAAACGCTGATGAGATCGAAAGTGATCTATTCGTTACTTCTACCAAAGGTCAAATTATTCGAATCCCGCTTAAGAGTATTTCTGTTTTGGGCCGAGCCACTCAAGGCGTGCGCATAATGAATATGAAAAACGGGGATAAAGTCGGGGCTTCAACGATTATATAGAACATAGAACATATAGCATGGAACATGAAGTATAGAAATAAAAATACAAAAAGATGATTTTAGGGTCATCTTTTTTGTATTTTTATTAAATTACTAAAAAATCCAGCGCCAAGATAGGTTTTGGATTTTTTTGGAAAAGTAGATTATTTAGATCATAAAAACTATATCATCATCACCCGCTGAATTGTTATTTACTGAACAAGCAGGAAAGGCGGTTATGGCGAAAAATGGTAGTTGCTTGGTTTCGACAATTTCCACACAAATCATTCTCGTAGACTGCAACTCTATTTCAGAAACAATATTAATCATAATATTGTCCTCACCTACACATTTGCTTCGTAGAGCCGCTTTTGTTCTTTTCCTATCTTCAACACTTAGTTTGTCTATTGATATGCAATTCATATCTCCTACCGGGCAATCATACTCAAATGAAAAGCTAGTTAAGCTTCTCTCTTCTTCGTCCACCCAGCGGATTTCATTTTTTAAATCTAGTTCTCTGAATTTTTCTTTGATCAACTTTAGCAGCTTTCTTGGATTTTCTATACCAACAATATTTTTATAGAATTTTGTACCGATTGTTTCTAGAGCATATTTAATATCATCTGGGGAGATGTATGCAGCAATAAATTTTTCTTGAGAATAATCCCAATACCAATAATGTTTATTTATCAAACTTTTTTTATAAGTATCTTTCACAAATGCAAAATGGCGCAGAATGTGAAATTCATTAGTGGGATTAATGATGGCAAGTTTTTCTAATTTATTCATAGAAGTTTTTTATATCTTTGGCGATGTTAATTTCCACATCATTTCAAATATCTGGCGCACCATTTTAGCTGTGCGTTCATTTTCGATAATTACAGCTTGGGGCGAATCTTTAGTTAAGTCAATAATGCGGACAAAGCTTCCCAATACATCCAAGGATGTCTCGGCTGAATATTCTTCCCAGGGTAATTCTCGCATCTCGCGATTATACTCTTTATCATTTTTTCGATAATCTGCAAGTGTTTCGTGAGTAGGCACGAAGCCGCGCACAGAGATATTATTTTTTTTCAAATCCTCCGTCCATTGCCAAGTTATGTCAATCATTTTTTGATCTAGATTTTCTACGGAAGCATAAAATCCAATTAGTTCTTTGCCAGCATTTTCTTTCATTTTGTGCCAGTTGGCTTGCTTGAAACCATCGAGCCCTTCGTAATAAATAGTTTGTACCTTATTTTTACCGTGCATGGATGACATTAATTCGGGCAAGAAACTAGTGGCTAAATTAACTCGGCCTTGAGCGATAGAGAAAAAGTCTTCTGGAGATTTGGCGACAAACATTTGTTTTTTTACTCCCGGCAACTTTAAAACTAACTCTTTTTTCATTAAATCATCCAATAGCACATAGGTAGTGGGTTTTTTAACTCCCGCTTTTTGAGCAACTTTATAGGCTGAAGCTTGCCCCAGTTCCAAAAGAGCCAAATACACCTTAGCCTCTTTTTCACTTAGACCCAAATTTTCTAAAGCTTCTATTTTGTTCATATAAAAGTAGTTTAGCATATAATTATAAAAAGGTCAATAATATTGATGATTATTTAATATATTATAATAAAACCCTTTATTTAAAGCACAAATTGTGTATTTTAAGTCCAAATACTAGACACATTAATTGACCTATTGCCAAAAAAGTGCTATGATATGCTGTTACGATGAAGTTCGGTTAAATAACTAAATCGTAACAATAATCCAGTCATACGACCGGACAAGAGTTCTTTTAAAATAATGCTCAAAAATAGTCGGGCACTTAGATAACCAACATAAAAGGCAGGAAGCTGGCCAATGTTCTATTGCGGAGCATGAAAAAGCTGATGGTTTTTGAGGGAGATATGGGGAGAAATGATATGAAAAAGTTAGCAATCTTTGGTTCAGAATCGGGTTATAGCTCTGAAAAATTCGTATTCGTATCAATTGAAGATGTAAATTTTAGGATTCGTTTTTGCAAAAGAGACGATTCCTCTGACTATTGGGAGGAGGAGGTCACTTTCGAAACGCTTCAAAAACGGACAGAGCACACTGTCGAGGTCCTTGACAGTGATGTTTCCACAATACTGGAAGTCCTGGGTATTTTGGGACGTCCCGCAAATCTTATATTAGAAGAAATTCCAACATTCATCGCTGAGTCTGGTCGTGAGTGTTTTGGAAAATTCTTTTATAAGATTAGTGCTGGTGGCTGGGATCCGTGTAAGGAGGAGATGAGGATATCGTTTACTCGTATCTGAATCATTTCGGCGCTGAGTCATCAGCGTGACAACAGAAGTGGAGCCAATGAAGTAATCTTTGTCGTTCCACAAATGACTTGTTTATTCTCGAGTTTCGGAAGTTCTCTTAAAAAACTTCCCTTGTATCAAGTTCATCAGCTTTATTGGTGGATTTGAAGCAGAGCTGTTCTTTAAAAAAAATCAAAAATATTCACAGGAGATTACCATGAAAAAGACTTCCATTAGTTTAAGAGGCATAGTAAAGAAGATAGATGGAGTAGTCGCCGTAATTCAGTGTAAAAGCACTATTGCAAAAATGGATTTAAACATTGAGTTTGGACCAAGAATAAAAGAGGGTGATTTTATTCAATTTGAAGATGGTGACTTTTTTATTATTGATGGGGAAGTTTATTCTTTTCCTGTAGATGGAATATGGATTAATAACATATTTCACAATAATTGAAAAATATTATGGGGGATTATTATGTTGAAAATTCTGGCTGATATAATTTTGTGGGGTTGGATAGCGACTATGGTCACTGGTGTATTAGTTGGCGCAAATCATTTTTCCGAAGAAAAAATGGAAAGTCGGCGAAGATCATCCGAGATAAAAAAGATTTTTTCGCAAGAATCTTTTGGTGTAAGTGTCAAAGGTTGCGTATCTTCCTATGAGAAAGCAACTTCAATTGTGTTTTTAAACAACAATGGATTTTCTATCGTTTTTCAGGAAATTTCATATGGGATGAGGGGTGCAGAACAATTGTCCAATACTTGGACACTTTCCTCTTCCGAACGCAAGGAAGTAGAAATTGAAAAGAATAACATCATTAAGATCTATGCTTCCAGGCAAGATGCACAACCTATTAGTATTTTACACATGAATTGTCCCAAATAAGATTGTCTTGAATTATTTAAACCTGTAGGCTATAATTTTATATTCTACAGGTTTTTTTTTCGAATAATAACCTGTGATGATAACCTTGAATTTTTAATTTTCCAGTGCTAGAATCAGAAAGAAAGGTTTTTGATATAAAAAATACTTAAAACCTACCACCTAATAACTAAAAAGCTAATAATATGTCAGGACATAGCAAATGGTCAAGTATTAAACACAAAAAAGGAATTAATGATGCTAAAAGAGCTAATGTTTTTACCAAAATTGCCAGGATGATTGCTATTGGGGCGCGCGAAGGCGGGGGAGATTTAGCAGTTAATTTTAAATTGAAAATGCTCGTTGATAAAGCCCGAAGCGTGAATATGCCCAAAGATAACATTGAGCGAGCCATTAAAAGAGGGACAGGAGAGCTAAAGGACGGCGCCATAATAGAAGAAGTGATTTATGAAGCCTACCTACCTATCCGGCAGGCAGGTGGCCCAGACAAGATTGGTATGCTAATTAAAGTGGCGACGGATAATAAAAACAGAACTTTCGGAGAAGTGCGTAATATTTTAACTAAAAATGGGGGAAAAATAGTAACAGCTGGAGCAATTAGCTATATGTTTAATCAGGTGGGAGAAATCGAGATAAGTGTCAAAAAAGCTGATAAAGAAGATGTAGAAATGAAACTTATCGAAAGTGGGGCGGAGGATTTTAGCATTGAAGACAACACGGCTTGGGTTTATACAAAGTTAAGTGAATTAAAAATAGTTAAAGAAAATTTAGAAAGAGAAAATTTCCAAATAGTAAACGCTCAGCCAACATATGTGGCGACGCAAAAAAAAGAAATTACCGAAGCGGAGCGAGAAAAATATGAAAATCTACTAGAAAAACTGGATGAAAATGATGATGTGGTGGAGATTTATGATGATTTGGAATAAAATTTTTCATAAAACCACCCAAGTGCAATTTTTTTTATTAACTTTTTGGCAGCAAAAAGTTACAAAAACCCTAAAAAGCACAAGGCCTCAGGGCACAGCTGCCAGACATACTCCTAAAATATTCACACAATTTTTATGAGATCCCCGATAAGTAAATTTCTAAAGCTCATTTCTTCGCTAAGAAATTTTACTTTCGAGGATGACACCGTTGGGGTGTCAGTTTCTTAACGCTCTTTTCGAGTTGATTTATTTTATTTTAGTCATAAAGTGTGGGGCTGTATATGATGTGTGTTTGAAGATGCTTTCCTTTTGATTATTTCGAATTTTAGTTAAAAATAACTATAAATGGAAGAAACTTGACAAAAAGCTTAAAATTGTATAAAATTTGTATAGAAAGTAACAATAATTGATTACCTTATGGGCAAAATTAGTACAATATTATCAAAAAAAGAGGCTGATTTAATCGAAAAACTCATTGCTAGACATGGGTTATTTGTTGATTCTCGGCAAATTTATGAGCAATTAAATGCTGAAATGACTGTTCAAGAAATGAAAAATGCTATCGGTAAATTAGTAAAAAGAGGTTGGCTAGTTAGATTGAAGAGGGGCTCTTATTATATAACAACCTTGGAGTCCAGGGGTATTGCAAATATTTCAGTTTATATAATTGCTCAAGCTTTAGTGAACAATGCTTATGTTTCTTTTGAAACAGCTTTGCAGTACCATGGAATTTTTGATCAGCTCCTAACTACTGCAACTTCGTTGTCGTTAAGCAAGCACTCAATAAAAGAGTTGCAAGGCATTAAATATGAGTTTATTAAAACAAATCAGGACAATTTTTATGGTTGGGAGGAGATTCAGACAGAAGGAAGAACTATTAAAGTTGCAACCCTTGAAAAAGCTGTGCTGGATATGATTGGTATAAGAAAAACTGCATATGCCATGGATTTGGTTTTGGAAAAATTGAGAGATTATAAAGACAGTTTTAATTTTGAAAAACTTTTTGAATTTAGTAAAAAACAAACCATAACTTCAAAAAGAATTTTAGGGTTTTTGCTGGATAGGGCTGGTCTTGATTCTGAAAAGATATACGTGCAGATAAAAGACAATAAAGGAAGTAGCCATATGACAGCGGACAGCAAAAAATTATATGATGCAAAATGGAGACTTTATTATCATAATATCTTTGAATAAAAAATATGGCAAATCAAATATCTCTAACGAGAAGGGAATTAGAAGTAATCAATAGGCAGAATTTAAATTATCCTTTGGCTGTTGCAGAAAAAGATTATTTATTGGCCTTGGTGTCAAAAATTGTGTATGAATCTCCTCTGAGAAATAAGTTATTGTTTAAGGGCGGCACTGCGTTGCATCATTGTTATCTTAATCAGATGAGATTTTCTGAGGATTTGGATTTTACATCGCTTGATAAAAATATAACACTTGATGAAGTAAAAAGGATATTTGAGCCTTATGATTTTTTGGAAATTAGAAAAGAATACACTTCGAATGCAACAATAAAATTGGAACGATTAACATATAACGGACCGTTGGGACAAGCAAATTCTTTGAAACTGGAAATTGATTTTATCCAAAATGTTGTTTTGCCAGCCAAGGAATTGGAATACAAAAATGTTTGGAAAGTCGATACGAAAGTGAGTGTCATGGATATCAGAGAAATTTGCGCCGAGAAAATAAGAGCTTCAAGCGAAAGAGTTAGATACCGTGATTTTTATGATCTGTTTCAAATAATAAAAAACTACAAACTAGATCTTGGTGAGATTATAGGACTAATAAAACAAAAAGAAGTACGCAAACAACTTAGTCAGCAATCAATTTTAAAAAATTGGGAAAATGCAAAATTGGAAAAGGTAAATGATTCGCAAAGAATTTATTATTCTGAAGAAGTGGATGATTTTGAGATGGAAGAAATGTTGAAAATTCTGGATATTGGAGTTATCGAACTATCTCAAATTGTGTTTAAAAAATAATATATAACACCAAATTAACTAAATCTGATATAACAATATAGGAAATATGAAGTTAGGTATTTGGACAAAACTGTTATAGCATTGACAGAATTGTCCAAAAATATGTAACGGTGCTTAGTTAGAGAATAAAACGCATTATAATTCCCAAGCATCTAAAATTTTTATGTCATTAACGGCATTATTTTTTTTATTTAAGGTTACTACGGAAAAATCTATCTTAGGATAATTTTCCTGAAAAATTTTATAATTTTTTACCCTTAATCTTTCCGAATCGACCTTGACCTCCAGGGCATTTTTTTCATCCACTATAAAATCAATTTCATGTTTTCCAATAGTGCGCCAAAATTTAATCTCATCCCCTTCGAATTTATCAGATAATTGTCTAAAAACAATATTCTCTAGTAAAATCCCCTTATCTCCTCGTTGCTCAAAACCGCCAAAATCATTCATAAAAAAATTCCTCAATCCCAGATCTGCGAAGTATACTTTTGGCATGCGTGTTAATTCTTTGCGCATATTTTTGTAAAAAGGTCTTATTAATACAATGTGAAAAGATTTTTGCATAACATACAGAAAATTATCAATGGTTGTTTTTGATACGCCGAGCGTTTTAGCTAATTCTGAAGCATTTAATAAATTACCTGCTTGAGAGGCTAGTATTTTGAAAAGCTTATAAAAAGTTTCTTCTTGTTTTATATTAGCCTCATACACATCTTTTTTTATGTAGGAAAAAGCGATTTCTTGCAGAATTTCTTTTTTTTCACCCAAGACACTCAGCACCACCTTGGGATACCCGCCAAAAATAACATACTCGCCAAAATAGACTGAAATTTTTTCCTTATCAGTCAGGCTTAATTTTGAAAAATCCAGATGAGCCAATTTTTCCACTTGTTTAAATCTCAGAAATTCCCGGAAACTCAATGTTGTCACATGAAATATTTTTTTTCTGCCTGCCAAGGAATCTTTAAATTTCTTATCAATATAAAAAGCGGAGGATCCGGAAACAATCAATTTTATTTTTCCTTGATATTCATCAAAAATAAATTTCAAAAAATTTGAAGGATTCTTCAAATATTGAATTTCATCAATGAAAACATAATTTTTCTGATTCAAATCAAGTGTAAATATTTTAAACAAGTTTCTCGGAGACTCATTTAACAAGCCCAAATATTCCATTTCCTCTAAGTTAAGAAAAAAAGTGTTCTTTTTTTGATTATCCAAGTCTTCCCGCAATTGTCTAAGGATAGTAGTTTTTCCAGCTTGTCTTGAGCCGACAATCAACAGAACTTCGTCCGTTTCTAGATATTTTTTAGCTTTAATTGTGATATCTCTAATTATACTCATAATAGTTGATAAAATTAATAATTAATCACCCACAAATACATTATATCTGATAATTTGTACTTGTCAAGTGCAAATTATGTTTATTTAGCTTAATTGCTTGTGTTTTAGTTATAATTATGTTGATTATTATGTCTAATGCTGGAAAATCTAAAAGAATTGTTAAAAAAATCGGCTATTTAAATTGCATCAATGAAATAGTAATACTCCCATAGTTTAATTATTAACTTTTTTAGGTATATTATTGGCATACAGGTATCTAAATTACGCCTAATATGTGTAATAGGAAGCTGAATTTATCGTGGAGAGCGGGTTTTTGTTTGGAAAAAATAAAAAAGGGCAAGAAGATTGAATCATCTCCTTGCCTCAAAAATTACGCATTATTTTTCTAGGACCACGGCACTATCACGTTCTTTCCACATTCTGGACAAATGACTTTCGCCGTTTTATGAGATGGGAAACAAATAATAAAAAATACACGTATTTCCTTAGAGCATTTGGGGCATTTAATAATTTCCTTTGCTATTTCATTTTTTTGCTTAGGCATTATGATAAGTCCTCCTAGTTAGTAGTGATGAATTTTTAATGAACTCTTGTCCAGTCGTATGACTGGATTCTTCTACAAAACTACAAATAATTTATAGTCTTGATTGAAGGAGCAAGAAGATTGAATCATCTTCTTGCCCTTAAATCACACATTATACTTTTTAATAAGAGAATTAAATTCTCTTATTGCGTCATCAATGTGCAAATTTCCCATTGATGCTTTATACGCGAGATCATGCAGGGAGCGTTTTAAGTCCCAATCAATCTCTTGCGCCTCTCTAACCTGATCCCATAATTCTCCAGTACGAACGCCTATTTGCAAATCGCCCGTTGAGCTAAAATGATTTATCAAGGCAATGAACCTATGAATAATTACAAGCTTTTCAAATCTCTCTATGCAGAATTTTTTTTTCGCTCATGGTATACTCTCCGAGTTGAAGTTAAAATTTTTTTAAAGAACTCTTCTCTATAAAACTTTGAACTACCTTCAAAATCTTAATTGAGAGGAGAAAGATTAAAGTTCTAATCTTTCTCCAAATTTCTTGATCTGTATCTTGTATAAACAGAGGACTATTCATATTCTCCAGAAAGTGCACGGAGTTTTTCAATAGCCTCATTGAGACTTACGCCCCCACTCATAATTGAATTTCCTAAGGTATAGTAGATAAACTCTTTTAAATCAAGGGGTAATTCTTGTATGCTATTGATTAAATCTAGTAATGCTCCATTAACAATTGCTGCTTGTAATTCTTCCAGGGATGTGAAATTTTCTAACCAAGCAATAATCTTGTGAGAAATTATAACCTCGGCTTTTTTCGTATTCATATTTTTCTCCTTTTCAAATTTTGAGCCCTTGATTGGGCGATATTTTACAAAAAACAATTTCTTCTACAAAACTACAAACTATTTATAGTTTTGATTGAAGGGGCAAGAAGATTGAATCATCTTCTTGCCC
>DOKP01000010.1:15359-15589 GCA_003510795.1 Candidatus Moraniibacteriota bacterium
AAGATTGAATCATCTTCTTGCCCGGAAACTTATTTATCACCTTGAATGCCAGTCGACACCGTGAAATTCTGTCCACTCCCCATTTCTATTTCTTGCTTCGATCTTACCTGACAAAACAAATACTTCACCATCCATTTTCATAAACTTCCTTCGGAGAAGAAGCATTTCTCCATAATACATAAATCCATCCTCTCTAAGATCCACTTCTTTATATTGGTATAGCGCCCTTA
>DOKP01000010.1:15722-15865 GCA_003510795.1 Candidatus Moraniibacteriota bacterium
CCGCTGTGGCTTAAAAGTACTTTTCCATTGAGTGCGGGTACTTCAATTTCACAAACAAACAGTGCTTTTTGAGTAGCTATTTTCATGGTCGTTCTCCTTTCCAAATTTTGAGCCCGATGGTGGGCGAGGTGATAAATTGTGAA
>DOKP01000010.1:16013-16135 GCA_003510795.1 Candidatus Moraniibacteriota bacterium
AAGGGGTCAATAATTGTGTCTAGTGTTTATTTATTAAAATATATAAAATACCTTATAAAATAAGGACAAAGTGGGAAAAATAGTATGATGATAATGTAGTTGTCAAAATTGTTGACTATTTT
>DOKP01000010.1:16374-17254 GCA_003510795.1 Candidatus Moraniibacteriota bacterium
AATTTATTTAGTCGAAATGACAAAACACCTAACACCTAACACCTAATTACCTAAATTATGGAACATTTAGTAGAACCATTGAAAAACCTAGGTTTATCCGAAAAAGAAGTTTTGGTGTATTTGGCATTGTTGCAATTGGGTTCGGCTACTCCTTATCAAATCGCTAAGAAATCTGGTATTAAACGTCCGACGGCTTATGTGATTGCGGAGGATTTGGTCAAAAAAGGCTTGATTGTCCACGTTCCCGGTGAAGAAAAGAAAAGATATATCGCCAAATCCCCGGAAACTTTTATCGAAGAACACGAAGAAAGACTCTTGGCGGCCAAAAGAATTCTACCCGAGCTTAAATCCTATCAAAAGGGAATAGAAGAAAAGCCTAGTATAATGTATTTTGAGGGGATGGAGGGTCTGCGCCAAGCTTACAAATATAAAGAAAAAGAGATGCACAATAAGGAAATTGTGGGATTTTTCGCTTCCAATGAAGATGCGACGCCCCAAGTGAATGATTTCTTTTTAAAATGGAATGAATATAAAGAAAAAAATAATACCAGAGTGAAGGGAGTAACTGTAGATACGCCCCTTTTGAAATCTTTTGATAAATTTATTAATAAGGATATGCATACTATTACCGCTAAGTTTTTGCCTGAAAGCATGTATAGTGCTAAAATTTCAATTGAAGCTTGTGATGATCAGTTTGTAAGAATTTTTCTCTACGAAAGCGTGGAAACATTAATTGTCGAATCCCCTAAATTTACCTTGGCGATTAAAGAAATTTTTGAATTAGTGTGGAAAAGTTTGGAGGGGAAATATGATAAGCCTTCGACTTGGGAAAAATGAACATGTAATCATGTTAACACGTTAGCATTTTAGCATTAAAACA
>DOKP01000022.1 GCA_003510795.1 Candidatus Moraniibacteriota bacterium
AGAGAGGTCAGTGAGGAGTTACAAATCACGTTAGCATTTTAACATATTAGCATTTTAGAATTCCCGCACCGCGAATTTACCCGTCTTGGCAAGCCAGAGCGAGACAGGCAAATCTTTTACCTGCCCGCAAAGCTTTGCTTGCATTGCAGGCGGGCAAATCTACAAATTCTAATAATAAAATAGTTGAATTTATCATTCTTTTCTCAAGGCTTCCGCTGGAGTTAGTTGAGAAGCTTTTTTGGCGGGATAAAATCCGAAAACAACTCCCGTAATCATAGAAAATCCAACCGCTATCAAAACTGATCTGCCCGTAACTCCAAAAATAATATTATAACCATATTGATTAATCATATAAGTAGCTAGCTCAGAAAATAATACTCCCATAATTATCCCCACAATTCCACCTAGCAATGTTAAAAATATCGCTTCAAAAATAAATTGCCAAAGGACATCTCTGTTTCTAGCCCCCACAGCTTTTCTAAGCCCAATTTCTTGAGTTCGTTCCGTAACCGCCACATACATCACGTTCATTATCCCCACCCCTCCCACTATCAAAGAAACAGAAACCAAAGCCAAAAGCAAAGCATCGATAATATTAAAAACTTTATCCAAAATTTCTTTGGCTTCAGCTATGGACATCACTGCAAAATCATCGTCTATGCCCTCTTTTTTATCTTTTTCATTCTCATATTCTATATCGTGCTCATCTCGCATTATAGAACGCATTTCTTCCATAGTCTGATCGACAATCTCCATGTTTTTTATTTTAAAGATAGCAAATTGAACATGCTCAATTCCCATTATCTTTTTCTGTAGAGTTTTAATTGGAATATAGACAATTTTATTAAAATCAAATCCCCCGCTTGAACTACGCTCTTTTATTACGCCAATAACTTTATATTTATTTTTTCCAATTTTAATACTTTGCCCCACCGCTTCTTCATTGGGAAAAAATAACTCTTTGGTCTTGCTTCCCAAAATCGCCATCTGCTTTAGATCACGATCATCCTCATCAGCAAAAAATGTTCCTTTTTCTAATTCTGCTCCGCTATCCGCCTCCATCATTCCGCTGGTTACTCCAAAAATATAGGTCTGTTCATTTTCATCCTCTCGACTGACGATTTGCTGGCCCAAAATTCCAGCATACCAATTGCCCAGATTAGATAGTTTAGCCACCTCCTCTACATCCTCCATCTTTAGCGTAGTAATTTGAGTTCCTCCCGCCATCGCTCCCACATTTTCTGAAGAAACATGCGAAGTTTTGGGAACTTTAACTTCTATCTGCACAATATCAGTTCCAAAACTTTCCACCTGATCGGTAATAAAATTTCTCAATCCGTTACCTAAGGCTAAAATTAAAATTACAGAAGTCACTCCAATCACAATACCCAAAAGCGATAAAGCTGTTCGCACTTTATTGCTATACAAATTTCGCAAAGCGAGTTTGATTGAAATAAAAAATTTACTCATAAAATATAACTCGAATTATGAAGTAAGTATCATGAATTATGAAAATCACTTTAACATATTAACACTATCCTTGTCATTCCGACCAAATAAATTTATGTACTCATAAATTTAGAAGTGGAGGAATCTAAAAAATATTACTTTAAAATTGCCCATTCATAATTCTTAATTCATTTCACCTACCTTAAACATCTATAACATTTTCAACACCTAGAACAATTACAACATTTCCGCTACTCGTACCGCAGCGCTTCCATCGGACTTATTTTCGAGGCTTTGCGGGCAGGATACAATCCAAAAATTATTCCAATCAAAATAGAAACAGTTACAGCAATCACAATTGAGCTTGGAGCAATAATGAATTTCCAATCATAACCCATTGCATTTACTGCCAACGCTACCCCAAAAGAAACAGCTATTCCAAAAATTATACCAATCAATCCTCCCAAAAAAGAAATCGTCGCTGATTCAAGTAAAAATTGAACCATCACATCGACATTCTTAGCCCCTACCGCTTTTCGAAGTCCCACTTCTTTTATCCTTTGAGTGACCGCAATCAACATCACATTCATTACTCCCACTCCTCCCACAATCAGAGAAATCGTTCCCACTGCCAAAAGAAAATAACGCATCGCATTGGTAATTGTGCTCACAATCTCCACTGCTGAGGCCTGATCTCTAATTGAAAAGTCATCATCGTCCGGATCATCTATGTCATGCTGGTTTCTGAGCGCAACAGCCACATCTTCTTTGGCTATAAGAATATTTTCGATGGTATCTATTTTTAATCTTACAAAAGCCAGATGGTTAATCCCCAAAAGTAACTTTTGAGCGGTAAGAAGCGGAATAAAAACAGCCTCGTCTTGACTAGCCATACCAAAAGCCGCAGAGGCTCGCTCCTTTAAGATTCCTACCACCGTAAATTTATAATCATTTATTTTTATTTTCCTTCCGATTGGATCAGATTCTCCAAAAATATCTTTAGCTGCCGTTGCTCCCAAAACTGCTACTCTGGATAAATTAGTTTCCTCTTCTTCAATAAAAAATCTTCCGCTTTTCATACTTGTGCTTTCTACCTCCAGGTACTGCGATGTGGTTCCGGTAAAAGACATACCCAACTCCGTCCCATCATTTTCTATCGTGGCCGTTCCCATCACATAGCCCGCTCCCGCCACCACTCCGGTTACATTTTTTGTTTTTTTAAGTTCCAGAAAATCATCATATTTTAAAGTAGTAATAACTATTCCCATGGCTGAAGCTGGCGGACCTTTCTCATCCGAAGCTCCCGGTAAAACTCCTATCAAGTTTGAACCCACTCCCCTGATTTGATCAAGGATTAATTCTTGGGCACTTTGTCCCACAGCAAAAATAATGATTACCGAAGCCACTCCGATAATAATTCCCAAGATAGTTAAAAAAGAACGGAACTTAGCCGCCATCAAATTTTTAAAAGATATTTTTATGGGAATCAATAGATGCATATCTATAATTTTAAATTTTGAATTTTGAATCAATTTCTAATTAACAAATGAATAAATAAAATCAACTTCAGTTTTGTCTTTGCGAGAAAATTATGCCTGCCCCGTTGCAGTTGCATATTCAGGGTACTCATAATTTTCGTGGCAATCCAGTAAACTCGAACACTTTAAGGTTAATATAAAATGCTGGATCGCCACGGGAGTACCCTCGCGAAGACACTCACATTTAAAACTCATTCAAAATTCGAAATTAGAAATTCGAAATTATTTGAGAAGTTCTCCTTCCATCGCTATTTTTCTTTCTTTTACCAATTCATCCGAAATTATCTTGCCATCTTTTACATTTAAAATCCTTTTGGCGTGCTGAGCAGTAAAAGTTTCATGGGTTACCAAAATAATCGTCTTTCCTTCATTATTTAATTTCTGCAAAATTTGCATTATCTGCGTCCCACTTTTAGAATCCAGATTCCCCGTGGGCTCATCGGCAAAAATTATTTCCGGATCAGTTACCAATGCTCGCGCTATTGCTACTCTTTGTTTTTCTCCTCCGGAAAGCTGATTGGATAGATAGTCTGTGCGATGTTCCATACCGACTGATTCCAGGGCTTCAGTAATTCTTTTTTCATTAATACTGCTACTAATATCTCGATTGTAAAGAAGGGGTAACTCTACATTTTCATACACGCTTGTGCGAGGCAAAAGATTGAAAGTTTGAA
This sequence comes from Candidatus Moraniibacteriota bacterium, assembly GCA_003510795.1. GTDB lineage: Bacteria > Patescibacteriota > Minisyncoccia > Moranbacterales > UBA9337 > UBA9337. The sequence continues at coordinate 3,662 of DOKP01000022.1, forward strand.
AAACAAAACCAATCTTGCTATTTCTAGTTTCCGCTAGCACATCATCTGAGAAATCTCTGGTATTTTTTCCTTCCAATAAATACTCTCCCCCGCTGGGCTTGTCTAGAAGCCCCAACATCTGCATCAAGGTTGATTTACCGCTTCCGCTAGGGCCCATAATAGAAACAAACTCCCCTTTTTCAATGCTAAAAGAATTTTCGCGCAACGCCAAAGTCTCCACTTCACCGTTAATGTAAGTCTTGGTTAAATTTTTTACTTCGATAATCGGTATTGACATATTATATATGTTATGTTATTTTTTAAAGTCAGTATTGGCAAGTTATTTTTTATTAATCTTAATTCTGAAAAAATCTAATCGGAGGCCATCATGCAAAAAATTACCATTATCATCATGCTAACTCTTTCTTTGTTAATTTCCTCGTTAGGCATGTCAGCTGCCCAATCCGACAGCATCGACATCGGTATTTGCGGAAAAGCAATTAACGAGAATACTGAATGGACCGTAACAAAGAACGTCCTTTTCAACAGTGATACCAGAGGAACAAATATGGGATTCAGCGTTCTCAGAAAGGGGTATAGTGAATCAACTAAATATCGAACACAAATGCTTGACTATGATTTAAATGATTGGGACATATTTGGAATAGCAACTTACAATGAAGACAATTCCTTCCGAGAAGCACTATTATTTTCTGCTCCTAAGGACGGCGGCTATTCTGCGTGTGGATTCAATGCCACTACGGTTTTTTCAGTTGTACCCAAGTAACAATAACAATCGCGACACAAAGTCACAATTCCAGTACTCTTAGAAACAATCCTAGGGTGCTGGTTTTTTATTTTCAAAATTCTCTTTCGTTTATTTTTTATTATCTGAGATTCCTCCATTACTAAATTTATGAGTACATAAATTTATTCAGTCGGAATGACACTTCAGCTTACCCGAAGTAACTCGAAACTCTCAGCATGTCATCTCGACTCGCCTCGGCGAAGCGGGCTAAATAAATTTCTGTACTCGGAAATTTATGCACGGAGAGATCTCAGGCGCTTATTATATTTCTACATCATATGAGATTCCTCCACTCCTAAATTTATGAGTACATAAATTTATCCGGCCCGCTTCGCAGTAGCTTTAGCGAGGCGAGTCGGAATGACATTTCGATTTATCTAAAGCAACTCGAAATCCCCAGCTCCCTACTTCTCCTCCTTCGTAAAAGTTATCACATCTTCTCCGCCATTTAAACCAGAGATAATTTCCGTCATTCCGTCATCTCCCCTCAGTCCTGCTTTTACGTTTACTTTTTTAGTAGTTTTAACTTCATCTTTTACTTCCAAAACTTCCACATATCGATTACCCTCATCATTTTTAATCGCTTGATTGGAAACCGCTAGAACATCTTTCTTTTCGGCAGTCAGAATATCGATATCGGTGCTCATCCCTGACTTGATGCGATTATCTTCGGTTAAAATTTTAAAGGTCACTTCATAATAAACCACATCTTGAATAATAGTTGCAGCTGGTTCTACCTCAGTAACTTCAAACTCAAATATTTCATCCGAAAGAAAAGCATCAAAAGTCGATTGTCCTTTCTGTCCTATTTTAATTTTATTAATATCTGACTCTGGAATATTGGCCTTAATTTCAAAACCTTTTTCTCCTGACACACTCACAATTGGTGTTGCCATAGAAGCCATCTCTCCTTCTTCTAAATATTTCTTGGTAATAATTCCATCCACAAGTGCATAAACGATATTCTTTTTAAGTTGTTTTTGCAGTGTCCAAGTAGTAGCTCGCGCACTTTCCACCGTTAGCTTGGCTGCTTCTTTTTCCTCCGGTTTTAATGCATCCCATTTTCGCCTCTTTAAATCCAATTGCTCTTGCTGAATTTGCAGAGCAATCAAAGCTTCTGTTAGCTGAGAGCGCACCACTGAATCATTAATTTTGGCAATTTTTTGTCCAGCTGTTACTTTATCGCCAACTTCCACTAACAATTCATCAACCGTCCCGCTTATTTCAGGAGTAATATCTATCTTGCTAGTATCACTCACTTCTCCGGTTACGGAAACAGTTTGCTCAATGTTTGCCTTAGCAACTTTTTCTGTGGTGTACTCCGGTCCAGTTTCTTTGGGCTTGAAATAGTAAAAAGCACCAGCACCCAAAATCGCTAGTACAATTATCCAAATTAATATCTTTTTTCTTTTTTTCATAATTTTGTTTTGATTTATGATGTAAGATTTATGATTTACGAACAAAATACACTGATAAATTATTTTTAACAATTATCAAGCTGCATTTTTTTAAATGACTGGTAATTTTATTTCAAAGATTTCTTTTTCAATTGAATTGATTTCCAGATAATTATTCCAAGACTAATGATTAAAAACAATACGGATAGTTTTTGAGAAAGATATTTCTTGCTATATTCTATAAATCCATCACTAATTTCTGGAGCAAGTGAAATAATAACTATCGAAATAATCATAAATACAATTGAAAATTTTTTCCAAGAATTAAAAATATCTCTATTGGAAAAAAATAGAATAATTAAGATAATTAAAAATGCAACTGAAAAATGATATGTAAAACTCCCGATAGAAGTAAAGAACTTATTGACATAAATTGTTGTTGCCGCAATTAAAAGTAATGGCAACATAACTGCTATCTTTTTTCTATAACTCATATTTTTTATTTTATTTAATTAAATTTAAACGCACTGTTTCTATTATTTTTATCAAACTTTCCGCTTCATCTTTGCCAATTCTTAACTTCTTAAACATTTTTTTATCACTAAATATTTCTATTTGATTTTCCAGTATTTCCAGAATTTTAGCCGCATTCTTGTTTTTTCCTTTCTTCATCTGCTTTTCGGCAACTTTAAGCTCGTTAAGAAAATGATTTTTTAAAATTGGATTAATATGAGAAGATTTAATAACTTCTTTTAAGAGCTGAATTGAGACTGTTTCTGTGGAATTTGATTTTTCTAAATCAATTGTGGTATCAATTTTATCATCATTATTCCAATCTATTTCCATTATACCAATGTTTTCGGATATGTCTAAATAAGCTTTCATATCCTTAATAACTGGGACATCTTTAAAAGTTGTAGTCTTGCTCACATTCAATCCTTTAATTTCATCAATTTCAAAGGTAAACGTGCCAGTGTCTTCTCCAACTAATTCAACTCTAATATTTCCATTTTTAGGACTGCCGAGATATTTAGTTTCTCCAAATTCTATATAATATGAATTAGGTATATTTTCTTCATAGTAGACTAAGTCAGAGTCAGGGTTGGGATTTTCTATTAAACCCGTATGCTTATTATTTGCATAGAGATGAACGGCTACCGGAGAGTGCATCTTATAGCGCAGGCTTTCATCTTCGTCAGTAACTTCTGGTTTTATTGTAGTGATGTAGTTTGTCAAATCTCGCTTATTATTTAGGATATTTTTGATAAATTCTTGAAGTTGAGGTATTTCAAGAATATTCGCATGCTCGTTATATTTATCATTACTAGTATTATATTTCTCAATATTCACATAATAAATCTCTCCATCATTCATAATGATTGCACTAGGGATAACCACTGTAGCATCTCCATCTTTTTTAAATACCAGCTCTCTATCAAGATTGCTAAGTTTATCCGGACAAAAAACTATATCACAATCATCATATTTTATCCCAGCTATTGTATCTAGTCCCCAGCCGGCAATTTGGATTACTTCCATGCCCTGAGGGGCACTCCATTTATCTAAAAGATTATCGTGAATATCATTAGCTTCATTTAATAAATTTTCATTAAGCACATTGGGTGAATCCGTATCATCGAAGTCCGGGTCAGATCTTTTGCCTTCATCGCCTGTTAGAAATTTATCTAACTCATCCTTGCTATCCAATTCATCTTTATCACCTATCTCATTTCCATAAATCTCTCTGAAATCATAAATATCTTTCACATCTTCTTCGAACTCAACTACTGGCGTTTGCGCGTATTCGAAATATTTTTTACTAGGCAAAAGATTGTAGGCGCTACTCATATTTTCTGCCAATCCTCGTCCAGTTTTTTCATTTAAGAAAAATGGGAAACTCAATCCGCTACCATGCAAAAGTCCCGCCACCGCTTTGGGAGTTCCCACTTGCGGAGTGGCCACCATAATAAATTTATCTACCAAATTATCTTTACCGATATTTTTTAATCTATCAATAAGCACTTTCCCCAAAAGTCCGCCGTTGCTATGACCGATAATAGTAACCTTCCCTGTGTTGGAATTTTCGGCTAGTTTTTGAACTTCCTCCAATAAATCAATAAGTTTTCCATCCTCGAGTCTGATTCCGTCATCTACCGTGCTTTGAAGTGGCAATCTCCAATCATAAGGGATAGGTTTCCATTCTTTAATGGTGTTATCGGCAACCAGGATATCCATATATGACATAAAATCTCTATAGACAATTTTATTGTAAGCTCTGTCGATAATATCTTCATCTTTCGTATAAATTTCATTGTTAACACTTATTCCATCAGAGTTGAGATATAAA
>DOKP01000096.1:0-138 GCA_003510795.1 Candidatus Moraniibacteriota bacterium
ATGAAAGATGCTTGTTCGTTTACTAATCCAAAAACTGCGACACTCAAAGAGGTGATTAATGTTTATAAAGCGGCCTTAAACTAGATATCGATAAATTTTCTAGTGGTAAGGATTTCAAAAAACATCCCGATTAATCGA
>DOKP01000096.1:207-18046 GCA_003510795.1 Candidatus Moraniibacteriota bacterium
ATCCCGATTAATCGGGATGTTTTTGTTTTATAAAAACTCAAAAAACAAATTTATTTTTTTTCATTTCCTCAGTTAATATTTCAACATGGCGTTCAGTTTCGCTATTGAGCTTGCAAAGCATATCTTCAACTCTTTTGTTAATGGGAATAAAAATTTCAAAACATTTTTTTTCGAGCATTGAGCGTTCAATCCGTAGGGCTGTAAGTAGAGCTTCATGATGGGTAACTTTTTCTTGTTGCGTTTTTTTTATCTCCTTAAGGACAAAGCCCATAACGTGATTGACGACTCCGCGAGAAAAATTATTTTCTGTTATAGCATCGATGATATCCCTTTGGTTGCTGATACTATCGGCATGAGAAATTTCTTCTTGAGAAAGTCTGAACCAAAAATTATGTTTAGCCGGAATTTTTTGAGCGAAAAGAGAATAAAGAGACGCAATATTCAATTCATTTTCTTCAAACAATATTAATAAAGGTTTCTTGTCCATAAGATTTTAAAAAGTGATTAATATGCTTACAATATAGCACAGATAATTTTTCCTGCAAATTAGCAATAAAACATTAGCAATAAAACATTGCGCCAATTTTTGATTTTATGATATAATAATGGCATAATATTTTTTAAAATATCTTTATGAGAATGGGAGAAACCATTGATGTAAATGCAGGTTTAAATAAGCCGGATTTATATAGCGAAGATGATTTGGAACTTAATGCCGAGAAAGCAAATAATAATTTATTGGAAGGCTTTCAAATCCCGACAAATCCGGAAGAATTGAAAAAGCAATATGATGAAATGTTTGAAGGGATAGAAACGGCTGAATTGGAACTTTACCAAAAAGTTTTAGAAAGTGCTCCCGCAGAAGCGCAAGAAGCTTTGAAGAATGGGGATACTAGCGGATTGGTAGAGCATGCAAAAAAATCAGGAATAATTGGAAAGGGACTTTTGATGATTGCGGCTTTTGGCATCCTGATGTCGGCCACTTCAGCTTTCGGTGCAGGTGGCACTCCGGAAAAAGTAAAAGTGTTTTCTCCGCAAAATAATAGCGGTGCTCATTCAATGGAACAAGTTGTTTCTGGCGGTGGCGGGGGCATGAAAATTGGTGGCGGAAAAATTGTATTTGAAGATGCGCACCAGAAAGCGCAAGTGGATTTTGAAACAAAAGTAGCAGATCATCAGAGGATGATGGGCGGAAATAATTCAGTAGAAGATGGGAGCGGAAATCAAAATAATCAAGGTAGAATTTCTGTAGATGGTAAACAAATTTAAAGTATATTTTCCTTTATTGCAACATAAAAAGAAAAACTATTTTGTGAGTTGATTATTATTGTGATATAATAAACGCATAAAATTGTCAATTAAATAAAAATAAATTTAACAAAACAACCCTAGTTAAATAATACGGGCTCACCGTGATTTAACTAGGACACAGAAAAAATGAAAAATAAAAAAGGAATCGTTCAAATTGGCATAGTTGCCATAGTGGTTGTGATTATAATTTTAATTATGGGAGGCGTTGCTTATGCGACCTATAAAAAAAATGCAGCGAGGGTGCAGATTGGACCCAATGGAGTTGATATTAAAGCTGGAGGCGTAAATGTGAAAGCGGGCAACGGCGGAGTGAATGTTAATGCTGGCAGTACAAATGTCGGCGCAAGCAGTGACGGAGTAAATGTTAATAGCGGAGCTACTAGTGTAAAGGCTGGAAATGGCGGAGTTGATGTAGATACCGACAGTGTGGATATAGAGGCTGGTGAAGAAGGCGTAAATGTGGAAATCTCGGAATAAATTTAAAAAATTCAAATATAAACATTAAACCCCAAATAAATAAAATATATAAGGGGTAATTCCAGTTAGATAATGCGGACTCTCCGTAATTTAACTAGGACACAGAAAAAAAATGAAAAACAAAAAAGGGATTATACAAACTGGGGTGGTCATCGCGATAGTTGCGATTTTGGGTCTAACTGTGGCCGGTGCAGGCTATGTAGCATATAAAAAGAATATGCCAAGTGTAAAGGTTGGTTCAGATGGAGTGGAGGTTGATGCCAATGGAGTAAGCGTGAAAACAGGCAGTGATGGAGTAAGTGTCGATATGGAGGGAACCAGTGTAGATGTTAATGGCGGTGTAAAGGTTAAAGTTGGGGGATCCACTGAGGGCTCTGTTGCCAAAAAAGAAGAAATGGTGGTTGAAGAAAAAGTGAATAATGTTTTGATCTTTGATGCTTCCGGCAGTATGTCTGCCCAAGCGACAGGAGGCACTCGAATCCAACTTGCCAAAAATGCCATGGTAAAATTTGTAGACAGTTTGAAAGATAATGTTAATCTAAGCGTGGTGGCTTATGGGCACAAAGGTAACAATACTCAAGCGGGGAAAGCTGTGTCTTGTGCCGGAATAGAAGAAATTTATTATATGGGAGCGGTTAATGCAAATTTAGTTAAGTCAAAAGTTAATGCTCTAAACCCGAATGGCTGGACTCCTATTACTGATTCTTTGAAAAAAGCCGAAGTTATATTAAATTCAACTGAGGGAAAGAAACATATTGTTTTATTGAGTGACGGCGAAGAAACTTGTGGCGGTGATCCAGTGGCTTATGCTTGCCAATTAAAAACTAAAGGAATTAGTGTTGATGTAATTGGCTTGGATGTTACAGGAGCAGTAGCTAAGCAATTAATAGATATTTCTAAGTGTGGTGGCGGAGAATATTATTCAGTAAACAGCGCCAGTGACTTTGACGTAGTGGTAAATAATATGGGCGTAAAAGTAAATGCTGGAAATCTTAACGTCGATATTTCAGGCGATGGGGTAAAAGTAGATACGGGAGATGTGAAAGTTAAAACTGATGGTTCTGGGGTAAAAGTAAATGCGGGAGATGTGAAAGTAGATACTACAACGGGGACTGTTCCAAAAGTAAGCATCCCATCTGTCCCTTCATACTAAGAGTTAAATTAGCATATCAGTATAGTTTCATTTTTAAAACGACTCGAAATTAATTTCCGGGTCGTTTTCTTCACGTGAGTGTATTTGACTACATTTTTTTATTTAATATTAAATATTTTTTTGAAAAATTTCTCTGGAATAATATGAGAAGCTAAAAAAGTATATGCCCCGGTTACTTCCACTGATTCGGAAGTGATTCCTGGAAATCTATTAACCTCAAGTAGATATGGTTTCTCGGTAATTTTATCAATTATTATATCGGCGCGAGACCAAGATAATCCCAAAAGTCCACTGGCCTTGATAGCTATTTTTTTTATCTCCTGGGGAATTTCAGCTATAGGTATAAAATATTCTTCAGCTCCATTGCAGATGTTATTTCTAAATTCTCCATCGGAATGATATCTTTTTTCACCCGCCACAATAACTCCATTAGCTATTACAATTCCCCAATCATATTCATTGGCGATAAAGCGTTGGAATAAAAAGTTTTTGCTTTTAGGAAGTTCTTCCATTTTTTCCAAAAGCTCTTTTTCATTGGCGGCATAAGCCGAATGTTTTCCTTGGCAACCTCGAATATCTTTGATAATAAGAGGAAAACCGCAAACTTCTTTTAATAGAGAGATATTTTTCTCGATACTTTTTCGACTAATAAAAACAGTGTCTGGCATGGGTAAATCATTGATGGCAAACACCATGCAGTCAGTTACTTTGGAAGAATTTTTTTCTGCGTAAGAATGAGGAGTCTTGGTGAATTGAAGATACAGACTAACCGCATATGCAATGTCCCTTTGGTCCCAACCTGAGGAAAGCCATACGAAAGAGAAGTCTTTTACAGGCAAGCCGTTATGTGTAATTTTAGCAATTGAATTATGGATAGTAATTCCTATATCTCTGTATTTTCCCTTGGTGAGCTCTACCGGGAAAGGGAATTTCTTTATAATTTGCTGACTGTTTTTGACAGTTGGAAGAGTAAGCATGGTAAAAGGTTTTTTTTGCATAAAATTAGAAGTTAATGGATAAAAGATCTCTCGTTTATTAACCTGCAAAAATGCCTAGGGACAAAGAAGCGGTAAGGCTCTAGCAACCAAAAATGAGGTAATCATCTAATTATATAACATATTTGCTATTTTGTAAATAGCTGACTAAAGAGTGCAGGATTCAGCTATTGACAAAATCGTATTTTTTTGTTAGTGTCTATAGTTACTGTTGTGAATTTAATCTTAAAAATATTTCAAAATATGAGGAAAGATATAGTCAATAAAACTCTAATTCTGTGGAATAAATTATTAAAAAGAGATGAAAAAAATGATAAAGCTTATTACGTCATTGGTCTTTTTGTTTTAGCATTGATTATTCTTCAAGGATTTTATTTATGGAGAAACAATAAAAAAGTTCAGCCACCGAAAGAGCAAGAACTATTAGCCAAGGAAGTGGATGGGCTTACTATTAGTTCAGCTCAAAAAGATAATTTGGAAAAGTTTAATAAAGAAATACACGGGACTAATGATTCAGGATTTGAAATAAATATCTATAAATCAACTAAAAATGTAATTACAAAAAATGCAATTGCTAAAATATCCGAAGATCAATTTCATACGGGAAAGCACAGTCTTGAAATAAACTGGGGCAATGGACAAAATAAGTCAGTGCGGTTAAATAATTACCTGACAACTCAAAAAAATAAATATTACAAAATAGGACTGTGGATTTCTAGTCCTAAAGATAGTCATTTTAAAATTTCTCTTACTAGGGGAGACAAATATTTTCCAATTGCGGAAGTAGGTGTAATTGCGAGTATTGAAAATGAATTTAAGTATTATGAATATAATTTTCGCTCTCCCGAGGATTTGGCTGGTTTAGAATTTTTTGTCTCAAATCTGGAGCCAAGCATTGTTTTTATTGACGACATTAGGTTGATTCCTTTGGCTATTGAAAAAGAGGATGAACTTGCGCATATAAGAGCTACAATTATAGGAAATAATCAAGAAGTTAAAAAAGGAGAGGAACAATTGTCTCATCAGGGAGATTCAGATGCATTATCTTTTCCCAATACTTTAATAGGACAAATTTTTATTCCCCAAAAAAGTGATTTAGTGGGAGCTTCTTTTGCTTTTACCAAAAGAGGTGACGGTGGGATTGGTGATTATACTTTGGAAATAAGAGAATTTAATAATGATAATCAAACTATTTCATTAAATAAGATAGCTGTGGAATCTTTTTCTTCCAAAGATATAACTTCTGAAAATAAATATTTTCCAATTGTGGCTAAACTGGAGGTGGGAAAGAAATATTGGTTAGGTTTTAACAATAAGGGGGTCAATGTGAGCAACGAAAACCATTTAGCTATTGGACAGGCTGACAATAATAGGGCTTATTTAAACGGTGATGGATTTTTAATTCAAGACGAAAATAAAATTTTTACTGAAGAAAATGATTTATATTTCACAACTAGCTATTTGGATCCGATCAAAATTGATTCCAGAGAATTCGCTTATAGCGAAACTTTGTATGATTTGGGAAGAGAAAAGGATCGATTAGACTATCAGTTGGACTCAGCAATGGGAAATAATATTTTGGATATACAAAAAAAACAAAATATTTCCGTAGATAAATGGAAAAATATTTTATTAAATGAAAAAGATTCATATTTAGTTTATAAAATTAAGGCTAATGAAAAAAATATTGATAAATTAATCTTGAATAATATTATTTTTCATAATAATATCAACCTTTTTATTTCAAGGGATGGCGATCATTGGACAGAAATTTTTTCTGATAATTCAGGTGTATTATGGCAGAACTCAGGAAAAATAGAAGTGAATTTTAAAAATAATAAGCCTAAAAATATTTTTATTAAATTAAAAAAGAACGGAGAGGGTAATAGCGTTTTTATTGGAGGGTCCTTTGTTGTTAATGCAACTAAATAAAAATTATGACAAAATATTTTTCAGCTAAAATTTCTATTGTAATCCCGATATATAATGAGGAAAAAAATATCGCTCTGCTTTATCGTGTTTTAAATGAGGTTTTTAAAAAAATTCCTCAATATGAAATAGAAATTATTTTTGTAAATGACGGCAGTCGAGATAACTCTTGGAAAGAAATAGTAAAAATAGCTAAAAAAGATAATCGAATAAAAGCTATTATCTTTAGCCGAAATTTTGGTCATCAAATAGCTTTAACCGCTGGATATGATATCGCCTGCGGAGACGCAATAATTTCTATGGATGCAGATATGCAAGATCCACCCAGAGTTATTTTACAAATGCTTAAAAAATGGGAAAAAGGTTTTGAAATTGTATATGCTAGAAGAATAAATCGAAAAGACGGAATTCTTAAAAAAATTACCGCTAAAGTTTATTATACATTATTGGATAATGTCAGCGAGGTTGAGATGCCCAGAAACGTTGGCGATTTTAGGTTGATTGATAAAAAAGTTTTATTAGAATTAAAAAGATGTCGAGAAAAATATCGGTATTTAAGAGGGATGGTGGCTTGGATAGGTTTTAAAAGCGGATTTATTAATTTTAAACGACCCAATCGAATAAATGGAGAAACCGCTTATACTTGGAAGAAAATGATTAAGTTTGCTATGGACGGTTTTACTGGCTTTTCGATGTTTCCTTTAAAAATTGCTTCTTACGCTGGAGTGTTTGTTGTTTTGACCGGAGTCCTTATGTTTCTTTATGTTTCTTATGATTTTTTGCTAAATGATACTCCCTACCCATTGTATAAATGGCTGGTTATTATGGTTTATATTTTTATAGGAGTACAATTTGTTCTAATGTGGCTGATTGGAGAATATATCGGAAGAATCCATGATCAGCAAAAAGAAAGACCTCTATATATAATAAGAGAAAAAATTAATTGCCATGAATAATCCAAAAATTTCAGTCGTGATGCCAAATTATAATTGTGCTCGTTTCTTGCGAGAGTCTATCGAAGGTGTTTTAACTCAGACTTTTATTGATTTTGAATTTATTATTGTTGATGATGGTAGTACCGATAACTCCTGGGAAATAATTTCAAAGCAGGCCAAAAAAGATAAGCGAATTTTAGCTATTCGAAATGAAAATAATCAAAGAATTTGTAAAACTTTAAACAAAGGAATTGGAATAGCTAACGGAGAATATATTGCCAGGATGGATAGTGATGATGTAGCCAATCCTAATTGGCTAGAAACAGTTCTTGATTTTATGGAACGAGCAGAGAATGAAAAAGTGGGGGTGTGCGGAGCTAATTTTTTTCTAATAGACGAAGCGGGCAAGAAAATTGGAGAAAAAAAGTTTCCCGAAAGTGATTTGAGTTGTCGAGAATCTTTTTGGTTTAGAAACCCATTCGGACATAATACTGTGCTTATTCGTAAAAAATGTTTTTCTGATTTTGGATATTATGATGAAAACTTTATTTATGCTGAAGACCTAGAGCTTTGGATGCGTTTTGGTCAAAAATATAAATTTTATAACATCCAAGAGGATTTAGTTAATTATAGAATTTCAGGAGGAAATAGCGTACTTAAAAATCAGCGAGCAATGATAATCAATACGCTCAAAGCTAGAGATAAGGCCACGAAAGAGTATGGATATGTAATCAACCTTAAAGGACATATTTTTTTCTGGGGCACCTGGATGATGCAGTGGTTACCGGTAAAATTTGTTTTTTGGATATTTAATTTACTTAAGAAAAAATAATGATAAAATATTATATTACAAAGATAAAGCACAGATTTCTAATCATACGCAAGCATTGGTTGAATGTTTTTCAAGCGAAATATCTCAAACTGCGTTTTTTTGTTAGAAATATATTAAAGATAGAAATTGATAAAATTTTAGTGGGAGATGTGCATGGAATTTCCAGCTATGATTGGCATGAATTAACTGGCGATGATTCTCGTTTGGAGGAAAAAATAACAGACTCTCCTTATTTTGAATTGTTTACGGCTATTAATGAAGGCAAACTTAGCGAAGAAAATGTAAGAGATTTTCGTTATTTTAAGTTGGCTAATCTTTGTATAGAAAAATTTAATCAATATTGCGGTTGCAAAAATGAAAAGGAGTTGATTTCTTATGTGCTGGGGTTTAAAAAATATTTTTATAATTATAAAGAGCAAGGAAGTATAAAAAGCAATCTTTTTGTAGAAGTTAGTCAAATAAAAGATACTAATTTTTATGAGATAATTGACGGGCATCATCGAATTGCGATGGATGCTGTTTTGGGTAAGAAATATATATATGCCTTTGTGATAGGTTCTTCATTTTCAGGGATTCAAAATAAATTATTTAAGGTAAGTATGACTAAAAATAAAGAGTTATATCAACCAATAAATAAATTAACTGTACGCAATTGGCCAACAATAAGAAATTGTTCAGATAGGCTTGAAGCGATAAGCGATTTTTTAAAAAAAACAGAAAGCAACCCAAAAGATTTGAGTCTAATTGATATTGCTTGTTCTTATGGTTATTTTGTAAAATCTTTTCGTAATTTGGGGATAAAAACTCAGGGCGTGGAAATTGATAAAAATGCTATTGAAATTGGAAAAATTAGCTACGGCCTAAAAGATGAGGACTACGTTCAGTCATCTTTGCAAGATTATCTTCGCCAATCAAATGCACACGATATCACTTGCTTCTTTAGTATCTTGCATCACTTTGGATTAAAAAAGGACTTCGGAGGGGGAGGTCTGGAGATTGAAGAACTGATTAAAATGTTAGATAAAACAACTCAAAAATATCTTTTCTTAGATTCCGGACAAAATCATGAATATTGGTTTAAAAATAAGCTGGTTGATTGGAATGATGAATTTATCACAAATCTTATTTTGGAAAACTCAAGCTTTAAGAGTTTCGAAAAATTAGGAGTAGATACCGATAATGCGGGTAAATATTCGGGAAATTATAATCGCTCATTGTTTGTTTTTAAAAAATAATCATCTTCTTTGTGCGAAAAGTTAAAAAATGAATAATAAATTGTTTAAATTTGTAAAAAAAAATTATTATCAAGGGATTTTTTGCTTGATATTTTTATTGACGACTAGTTTTTTATTTTTTCAAGAAGGTGTCTGGACATATCTCGATTTATCTTATGAAGCAGGCAATCTTTTTGGCAATGAATTATCTTTCAATAAAATATTTAATAATATAGCCACTAGCACAGCTTTTGGCTATGATAACACGCAGCTTTTGTCCACTAGATTTATCAATATTTTTTTAGAAATAGCAGTTGCTAAGTTGTTTGGAAATTTTTTTCAAATAGTATATTTTTTTATTTATTTTGGACTAAGTTTTATTTTGGCAAAAAAATGCTTATCATTGGTATTTGAAATAAAATCTAGTTATTTGGGTGCCTTACTGTACACATTTAATCCAATTTCACTTTATCTTCTAAATGAGGCGGGATTCTTTTTTGTCTATTTTTCTTTGCCACTTATAATTTATTCTACGGTTAAATATTTTAAAGAAGAGCGAGCGGGGTATATCTATATGTTAATGTTTGTTTTGGGTATTTCCCTGTTAACATCTTATGTTAGAGTTAGTTTTATTTATTTTGGAGTAGCTGTCGTGCTGGCTTTAGTTTTTTATAAAGATGTGTTTTATTTAATAAAATTAAAAAAGAAAAAAATATTGATTTTAGTAAGTACTTCTGTTTTGGTTTTTTTGCCCATTATGTTTAGTTTTATTTGTCCTCATTTATTAGGAGATAATAAGAATTTTTCTGGGATTTCAAATTATTCAGAAGCTTATGTTGAATTTGGAGATAATATTTATGACAAGCAAACAAATGTTGATTTTTTTAAAGGATTTGTTTTAACAGAATTGACGGCTAATTTCGCCTCTAAATTACAGGGAAATTTATTCTTCATAGTTTTTTCAGGAATATATTTTTTGGGCGGAATTATTTTTTCTTTCTTTGTTTCGATTAAAAAAAATGTTAGCAGTGATCATCGTAAATTAGCCTTGTTTTTCTTGGTCATTATTTTAGGCAGTATTTTTTTTAAAAATTTAGCTTATTTTACTAATCAATCTTTTTTTATAAAAATAACCTATGGTTACTTGCCTTTTTTGGCTAACAATTCTCTTTGGGTAATGCTTGGATTTTTGACAGGTTTTTCTGGTTTGTTATCTTTTATTTTTTCGTATTCTAATAAAAAAGAAAAAATAATTATTGTTTGTACTACATTTTTGTATATTTTATTAGTAAATAGTTCTTTATTTTTTTATTCAGATAATGTTAAATTAAAAACAATTGCGCAAAATAATGTTCCTGATGAATATCAAATATTTTCTCAACAAAAAAGACATATTCCTACACTTTTTTTCCCTAGCCGAGATGTTTATTTTAATTGGGCTTCTTATCCAATTAATATTTCCCAGGGAGGAGTTTTTAAGGAAATTTTCTCTAGCAATGTTAGATTGGTAAACGATAAACAAGTTGAGCTATCAAAAAATTTGTATAGTCCGTTAGATAGCGGTAAATTAGCTAATTTATATTTTTTTAATGGAAAAAGTATTTTTGTTTTTAAAGATGTTAAAAATGACAATGTCGGTTTCGATTATTTTTCTAAAAAGAACTACACTCAGCTTGCTCGTGACTATTATGCTCAAATGAAAAAAGAGGAGTCTTTTTTTCTGCAAGAAGATAATGAACATTTCGCTCAGTTTGTATTTAAAAATTATTCAAAAGCAGATTTTTTTATATATAGTCCCAAAGTGGTGTTGCCCATGGAAGTGAATGATTTTTTTCAGCAAGGCCCGATTGATATAGGAAGGCGAGCGGTCTTGTTAGATGTTACATCTTTCAATAAGCCAAGCCATATTCAATCAGAAATTATTAGTCAAAACATAAAAATTTCTGCCAAATTGTCGGAAAATAATATTACAAAACATTTGGTTAAAATAGAAAATGTCAAAAGGGATAAATCATTTTTAATTCAATTAAATCAAACCTTTGGGATGAGTTGGAAAATAAAATGGGTAAATAAGGATTATTTTGAAGAAAAAAAATGCTCAAATGGCTGGGAAAATTTTGAAATCTCAAATAACGCAGTGTGTTCAATGGAAGGCAATTTTTTAGATCTAAAGGATATTGGGCTTTTATTTGATTCCGAAGTGAATAGCGCTAATCATTTTGAGGGTAATTTCGTGGGAAATAGCTGGTTGGTAGAGCCGACAGATATTCCTGTCAGTTTACAAAATGAAAAAGAACTTTATGCGGTAATTGTTTATGAAAAACAAATTTATTATATGCTAACGTTAATGATTGCTGGCGTGACTATAATTATTTTAATAATATTATCCGCCAAAGAGTTTGTGTGTAGGAAATTTTTAACCGAATAATGCAATGATTGCAAAAGAAAAAAGAAATATTTTTATTCTACTCTCAATCATTCTGGCTTTTATGTTAGCGGGGATATGTTTTGAGTGGACTTTGAAAACCAATATTTTTTGGTATTTATTTGCAATGATTATTTTTTTTCCTAAATTAATTTTCAAAATACTTTTTCCTTGGAGCATGTTTTTCTCTGTTTTAACAGTTGTGTTTGTAGTAGCTTCGAAAAATCAATGGGCTAGCGTGGTTTCTTTTTGGTTATTTTATATTTTTGTGTTATTGGTTTGGAGTTTAATTGTTAGATTTTTTAAAAAAAATGAGTAAAACATTCGGTCAAAATAAATTAGGAATTTGGTATTTGCTGGCGTATGCAGTTTTAATAGTGGCAATTATCGGTCCGATTTTTCTTTCCAGTGGCCTGGTATTTTCAACGGATTTAACTTTAGGCGAGTATTATAAATATTATTTCTCAGCTGGAGAAAACTTGCAATTATTAAGGCCAATATTTTTTTTGTGGGCTAAATTTTTACCAATGCACATTTTGCAAAAAGTTATTTTTTTGAGTGTTTTTGGGCTATTGTATTATGGCGGACAAAAATTATTCTTCCTTTTTTCAACTAAAAAAGTTGTAGTTTTTTCGGCGATTGTGTTTTTGGTTTTTAACCCATTTTTTTATGAGAGGTTTGTGGAGGGAGCGCTAAATGTTTATTTTTCTTATGCATTTTATCCAATTTTTTTCTATGCAGTGATTGAAGTTTTTGAAAACTTAACTGCTAAAGCTACGGTTAAATTGGTATTTATAAGCATTTTAATTTGCGGAATATCTACTTATAATATAATTTTGATTTTACCGATTATTTTTATTTTTGCTGTCGTAAAAAAAGAAGATAAAAAACGAACATTTATAGTGGCCTTTATTGTGATGTTTCTAATTATTTTAACTAATTTGTATTGGATTTTTCCCACTTGGCAAGAAAGCAACACCCAAGGGCAAATGGTTTTTTCCGGTTTTTCTCAACAAGATTTTCAAACTTTTGGACCAGTTGCGCTAGATCCTTTGGATATCAATTTAACAGTCTTAACTTTAAATGGCCATTGGGCAGAAAAATTTCATCGTTTTCCTTCAGTTATGGCTGCAAATAAATATTGGCTAGTCGTGGCTGGACTTATCGGAGTGGTTTTATCAGTTGGAATAGTTAAATCTTTTTGTAAAAAAAATAAAGATAGAGAGGTGTTGGCCTTTTTGGCAATAGGAGCTATTTTTTATTTTTTAAGCTTGGGGGTAAATTCTATTTTTTCTAAAAAAATTACGATTTTTCTGCTGGATAATGTTTCTTTTTATAGAGGTATGCGCGAAACTTCCAAATTTTTAACTGCAATGCCAGTGGTGTATGGAATTTTTTTAGCAATAGGATTGGAGCAAATAATTGGTGGCTTTAATAAATATTTTAATCAGTCTGGTAAAATAATTCAAAATTTGTTATGCGGATTTTTTATGTTTTTGATTATTTTTTCCACTCAACCGCTTATTGGCGTAATCGACAATCAATTAAGACCGGTACATTATCCAAGTGATTGGTATGCGTTAAGAGATTTTTTGAATCAAGAAATCAGAAAAAGTGAAAATAAAAGTTGCCAATTTAAAGAAGAAGGAAAAATTAAAAAATGTTATCCGGTTTTAAATTTGCCTTGGCATTATTATCAGTATTTTAATTTTACTAACAGAACTATCATCAATCCCATACCTCTTTTTTTCAAATTCAATGTTTTGTCAGCCGACAATACAGAAATAGGAAAAATAGAAAGCCATTCTATTCGCTCAGAATCAAAAATAGCAGAGAAGCTAATAAAGAAAATAAAAAATGGAGAAAGTTTAAGCGCGGGTTGGGAAGAAGATTTTAAAAGTATGGGCGTGCAGTACATAATAATTGTCAAAGAGGAGGATTGGAAAATCTATAATAATTTTTTTTCCAGAGAAAGCAATTTGAAAAATGTTTTTGATTCAAAAAATTTCGCTGTTTATGAAATTATATAAATTATTTATCATTTTAAAATATCATCCAAAATGCTTGACAGATTAAGAGTTATCTGCTAGCCTGCCTTAATATATGTAAAGTTTAATTAAAAATAATCATTTATAAATAATTTAATAATAAATTATGTTAAATTTAACAAAAAGAGCAAAGATAGTGTTTTTAGTGGGGTTGTTTTTGGCTCTAGGTGTTTCTGTAGCTTGGGCAGCTTATGCTCCCGGAGTAGTTTTTGAAGGCAGTGAAACTAGCGCAACTAGCGCAACTTTTACTTCAGATGCTAGCTACAGCTCTGTAAGAGTGGCAGCTCATGTTTCAGCTGGCACAGTAATTACCAAGCAAGGAGGAGGATTTTTTGACTTTTCTAATTTCTCGCTAGTTGATATCGGAGAAGCTGGCCCAAGCGATTTCGTGGGAGGTTTTGAATTCGGTATTTCAGGAGTGCGTCTTTCAAGCAATAATCCAATAAACTTTCAAGTAAATGTTGATAGCAGTTGGAATGGTAGAACGTTATCTATTTATCTTCAGAGAGCCGGAGAAAGAGGTTGGAGAAAAGTAGCTGTGGGCGATGTCTCATCCGGGGTGATTACTTTTAGCTCTACGGGGTTGGGAAAATTTGTAATTTCTGATTATGGGAAAAGTCGTTTTGAAACTGAGTCAGGCGGAAAATATGACAAATATGAAGAATATAAAGAAAAGTATGGTTCCAATGAAACCTACAGAAAATGGTTTTTTAGAATTAATTGGTATAAAAAGAATGATTTTCCTTTGTATTTTAAAATAAAAACAGCTTACCATATTTATAATCAGCACAAGGGAGAATTAGCCTACGAAGCATATAAGAATGATTATGAAAATTATCGCAGATATGTAAAGTATAATACTTATAAAGAATTAAGAAAGTATCGAAATTACTAAGATTTATATCAAAACTCTAAAAATGTCAGCCCAAAAATGGTTGACATTTTTTTGTTTTAATGGTATGCTTTAAGGTCTAATTGTTATTGTTTTTTATTATGAATTTTAAGTTTAAATATTGGTTAAATTCTCTAAGCAAAACAAATTTTTATTTTATTGTTATTGTTTTGGTTTTGGCAATTATATTTATTATGCATGCAGGCAATAAACAAAAAGCTAAATTTGAAACAATTACTCAAACAAAAATGATTAATAGTTGCAACGCGAAAGAGAAATTTGTCCTTAATAAAGAAAGAGGAGATAAAATTGTTAAAGGGATTTTGATTGATGATAAGGAGGATTATTTTTTCCAAGAAAATGGAAATGTAATATTTTTAGAAACTAAAACTAAAAAATTTAATCCTATCTTGGGCAGAGTGGTGGAAATTAGCGGAAATTTAAGAAGTACTGATGAGGGAATTTATTATATTAGAGAGAGTGAAGTTAACTATTTTACTTGCACAGGAGAAGATTTAGTTGTGCCTGAAAAATTTGAAGATTGGATGGTTTATTTTGATGAGAATATTAATAATTTAAGCTTGCAAAAAGATAATAATTTTTCTTGGAAAATAGAATCATTTATTTTAAAAGATTTTGAATCTAGGTATGTTTATATTAATTACTCCAATTTCGATAGCGCTTTAAATGATAATACTTTAGTAGATAGAACAATGCTGGTTAAATTAAACGATTTTCAAACTAAAAACATAGAAATTATTCTTGATACTCAACTTGATGATGACGGAAAATTAATGAAAGATGATGATGCGGATATTTTTAAAAATCGTTTGGATATTGCTGAGTATCGTTTAAATATCGAAAACCAATGGAAACGCGTAAAATAAAACTATAAACTAAACTTAATGAAATTAACTGGCGATATAAAAAAAATTGCGAAAAGCAGTTTAGCATTCTTTGTTAGTAGCACCGCGGTAAGTGTGCTAGCTTATGGATTTCATTTGTTTGCGGCTAGGTTTTTAGATGTGTCTGACTATGGGTCGCTTCAAACTTTAATTTCTTTGCAAAATATTGGCCTTATTCCCGTAATTATATTAATCACTTTGTTTACTCGCATTATAGCAGAGCATAAGCAAGAGAATCTTGTAGAAAAAAGTATCTTTCTCAGAAATAGTTTAAAACAATGGATTATTTTTCCAGGAATTTTATTTCTTCCATTGCTTTTTGCCACTGTGCCATTTTTAAAATCTTTTTTTAATATTGATAATAATTTACCATTTATTTTTTTATGGCTTTCTTTGTATCTAGCTATTCTGCAAGGCATTGATGGCGGTCTTTTGAATGGATGGCATAAATTTTTCCAATCTAACTTGGGCACATTGTTTAATGGAATTTCTAAATTTGTTTTGGGTTTGTCTTTTATGGCTATTGGTTGGGGGGTGGAGGGTGGAATCCTTGGGATTGTTTTAGGATTTCTGATTCATACTTTGATAAATAATTATTTTGTCAATTCGCAATTCGCGCTAAAAAAAGAATTAAATATCCACTTAGAAAATAAACTTGTTTTTAATACAAATAAAACAAAAAAAGTTTTTAAATACTCCTACTCTGTAATTATAGGAATTGTAGCTATAACTATTTTTGCTAATGCGGATGTGTTGATAGCTAAACATCATTTTGAGGCTTTTGATGCTGGGAGATATGGTGCACTTTTTGTTTTATCAAAAATAATATTTTTTGCAGTTAGCAGTCTTTCGAGTATAGTTGTTCCCCTCATAACAGCTGAAAAAAATTATCAAAAGAAAAGCCAATATTTTTATCTCATAATGCTGGCTAATTTTATAATAACTGGAGCAGGTGTAGCTTTATTTTATCTTTTTCCAGAATTAATCATTCAATTATTGTTTGGACAAAAATATTTGGATATTGCCCCATATTTGGCTAAGTTTGGATTATTGGCGTTAGCCCTAAGTATGTTAAATATTTTTGTTCAATATTTTATCTCTTTGAAATATATAAATATTCTGGTATCAATAATTGCTATTTCCGGAGCGGAAATTATTTTCCTTTGGTTTTTTGGAGAAAATTTTAATCAATTTTTTGGCATAATTTTAATTTCCTTACTAATCGCCAATGGAATAAGCTGGGGGTATCTTTGGAGGAAAAATATTATCAGATGTAAGCAGTCTTAAGTTTTTTGTGGCTTATCTATTGCTAAAGAATGTCTAAAGTTGTAGTATGGATGGGTAAAATGCTAGTTTAAAAAACATAAAGATATGATATTAAAAAAAGAAAGAAAAGAAGTGGTCTGTGTAATTGGTTTGGGTTATGTAGGACTTCCCTTGGCAGTTAGATCCAAAGAAAAAGGTTATGACGTTATCGGCATTGAATTAAATCAAGCGCGAGTAAACTTGATAAACAAAAAAATTTCTCCCATTGAAGATGATTTTTTAACTAAAAATTTACCCATCTTTCCCTTTAAGGCTACTAGCAATGAGAAAGAAATTAAAAAAGCTGATATTGTCTTAATTTGTGTACCCACTCCGGTAGATAGTTTATATCTTCCAGATTTAAGGCCGGTAGAGGGAGCTTGTAAAATGGTCGCTGCTAATTTAAAAAAGGGAGCCTTGGTAGTATTGGAGTCAACGGTTAACCCGGGAGTTTCCGAAGAAGTAGTAAAGCCGATTTTCGAATCATATGGACACAAAATTGGGCAAGATGTATTTATCGCTCATTGCCCGGAGCGCATTAATCCCGGAGATCCAAAATGGAATGTAACCAACATTCCTCGAGTGGTGGGAGCTTTTACTCCCAAGGGATTAGCTAAAGCTAAAACTTTTTATGAATCAATTGTAGATGGAGTTATCCGACCGATGAAACATATTCGTGAAGCAGAAGCTTGCAAAGTGGTGGAAAATTCTTTCCGGGATATCAATATTGCTTTTGTAAATGAACTAGCCAAATCTTTTGATGCCCTAGATATTGATGTAAAAGATGTGATTGAAGGTGCCAGCACTAAGCCGTTTGCTTTTATGGCGCACTACCCAGCTTGCGGAATAGGGGGACACTGCATTCCAGTAGACCCCTATTATCTGATTGAGCGAGCCAAAAAAGCAGGATTTGATCATAAATTTTTGCGCACTTCTCGAGAAATAAATAATTCTATGCCGGCCTATACCGTAGAATTATTGCAGGACAAATTAAATGAAGTTAAGATGCCTCTCAATGGAACTAATGTGGGAATATTAGGAATTGCTTATAAAGCGAATGTAGATGATGATAGGGAATCTCCTTATTATGGAATTGTTAAAGAGCTTAAAAAACATAAAGCCAATATCCATTCTTTTGACCCGCATTTAAAAGACAAATCAACTTGTAAAACATTGGGCGCTCTGCTAAAAAAATCAGATGCAGTAATATTGGTGACTAATCACAGAGAGTTTGAGGTGCTAAGTGGAGAATTGTTAAAGAAAAATGGCATAAAGGTCATTATTGATGGAAAAAACTTTTTGAATAAAGATGAAATTAAAAAAGCGGGCGTGATTTATAAGGGGATAGGGAGATAACTTCGCAAATTTCAAATAAAAAGTTCCCGCCTGCTCGCCTCGCTAAACCTGCCTGCCGGCAG
>DOKP01000074.1:0-128 GCA_003510795.1 Candidatus Moraniibacteriota bacterium
TTCACCTTTTTTAAGTTAAAATTAAAGATAGGATCTTAGTTTAGATATCTTGACCCCCCCGATAATAACACACGCTAAAGAACTGATTAGAAATATTAAATTAGTTTTGACAAATTGTCAAACGATTG
>DOKP01000074.1:211-356 GCA_003510795.1 Candidatus Moraniibacteriota bacterium
GCTATGCTCTTTCTATGATAAACCTAGATAAAAAATCAAATAAGATTATCATAATCCTCGGACCAACTGCCAGTGGTAAATCATCTACTGCTATTAAACTTGCAAAAAAGTTTGATGGAGAGATAATTTCTGCCGATTCCAGACA